>DATIYI010000308.1:0-61921 GCA_035517695.1 Streptosporangiaceae bacterium | reverse complement strand
CCGGACCCGGGCCGCGGTGGTTACCCGGACCCGGGCCGCGGTGGTTACCCGGACCCGGGCCGCGGTGGTTACCCGGACCCGGGCCGCGGTGGTTACCCGGACCAGGGCCGCGGTGATTACCCGGACCCGGGCCGCGGTGATTACCCGGACCCGGGCCGCGGTGGTTACCCGGACCAGGGCCACGCTGGTTACCCGCAGACGGACGAGTACCGCTGGCCTGCCGAACTACCGGACCGCAGTGACTACCAGGAGGCCGACCAGTTCAGCCGACCCGCAGAATCAACAGGCCGACGGGGCCATGCGGACCCTGGAGCTTACCGCGGCTATTCCCAGCCCGACCACCACAGACGGAAGGCCGGTTCCCCCGGCGGCGGTACTTACACCGAGCCCCACGCGTACGGCGGGCGTTCCGAGGCTTTTGCCCACGGTGCAGATGGCAACGCGGGCGAACACGGGGGTTGTTACCCGGAAGCTGGGATCCCGCCGCCGCGATCCGATCACACCGACCTGATGCCCGCACAGCCGGATCCTGGCCCGCCGACGATCGGGATGACCCCGCCCGCAGGGATTCCTGGTTGGCCTACTGCGCATGGCGGCGGGGGTTCACCCTATCCACCAGACCCGCCACATGGTGAGGCAGAGCGGCCAGGAACGGTTCCCTACGGTTACCCCCCCGTACGTGATCGGTGACCGGGCAATAAGACCGCGAGCATCCGGGGACCGAACCCAGCAGACGTCGTGACCTGCCGCGAGTGGCCGAGTGGCTGGTGAGCATCGCGCGCATGAATCGGGCGCGCGGGGAACATCGGTGAACCCGCCCGCGTTGCTACCAATTGCTGGTGTGGCAGGGTCCCCCGGGCCGCACCTTTCGCCTTCGCGGAATACCGTCCGGCTGGAGCCGCGTTGCGCCATTCGCCGAGGAGGCGACCTCCACACTGGCTTGTTGCCGGGGACCTGTGCCCTTCGGGGTGCGGGTCCCCGGAGCATCTTCAGTCGGCGCGCAACCCGTAACGATTCCGGGCAGATACCCACGGCAAGGCTAACGCGACCAGACCGGAGTTTCGGCCGTATACGGTTATCTCATCTTCTGTTGGATACATTATTGAACAGGAGAAGGGGGACTCCGATGGCTCAGAAGGTTTCGGTCACCTATGCATGTGACTATGACAAGAAAGAGATCCCGCACGGGCAGGAGCGAACCCGTGCCTTCGGCGTTGACGGGCAGAAGTATGAGATTGACCTGTGCAAGAAGCACAGTGACAAGCTCGACGAGATTCTCAAGAGGTATGTGAGCTACGCGAGGAAGGCGACTACCCGCGC
The DNA here is from genome assembly GCA_035517695.1 of Streptosporangiaceae bacterium. Taxonomy (GTDB): domain Bacteria; phylum Actinomycetota; class Actinomycetes; order Streptosporangiales; family Streptosporangiaceae; genus DATFVJ01. The sequence goes on along the minus strand of DATIYI010000308.1, from coordinate 60,601 downwards.
GGCCCGTCGCCGTCGCCGTACCGCGGCGCATCGTCAGCGAAGTGCGCAGATCCGTGCCTGGGCGAAGAATCGTGGCATCCCGGTAAGTGACAGGGGCAGGATCCCATCCGACGTCATCAATAAGTACGAGACGACGCACCACTGACGTGTCGCGTCAGACGGGCGCGGACGCGCCTGTCTTCCGTGGCGTTCGCGGCCCCGTCGCGGCCGCGAGTACCTGAGTGTTTGGCAGGGAGATGGGCCCGTCCGAGGTATCGAGACGGACATAGGTGAGGCCGATTTCAGTGACCTCGCCTTCGTATTGACCGCCGAGAGCACCGGACCGTATCCAGACAGGATCTCCGACCGCGAACGGTCGTGACTGCAGCAGCACGATCCCGGCGAACAGGTTGGACAGCGTCTGTTGCGCGGCGATCCCCAGCAGCACGCCCAAGATGGCCCCGCCGAGTATTAGCTGGGTAACCGGCAGCCCGAAAAGCTGCAGCGTCACAGAAACGGTGGTGATCAGGCCGGCCAGTACCAACACGATTCGCACCAGGGCAGCGTGTGTGGACCCGATGCGTGACTGAAGCGTGTCCCTTACCTTCCCCGACAGGCCCATAGTTGCCCCGACGCCGAGCAAGAAGAACGCCAGCGCCGTACCGAGAGCGATGAGCCTGTCCGTGATCCGGTCCGTGCTGGCCGGCGCCGCCAGCGCCGCCCGCTTGGTGTACCAGTGGGACACCGCCGCGGCGGCGATCGCCAGCACCACCGCGATCATCGATCGCCATGGTCGCGTGCGCGCCTTGACCCTGGCCATGTGCTCGGCCATGTCAATCTGCCGCCGCTCCCGCAGGTCCACGCTGACGTACCTCCCTCGCGTGCCCGGACGTAATGGGCGCGCCGGTTCAACGTTATTCCGTCGTGACAGCGGCCGTCCTCGGGTCTTGTTCACCAGGTCAAGGCACGCGATCAGTAGCCGAGCCGTCGCAGCTTGGCATCGCCCAGGCCGAAGTGGTGCGCTACCTCGTGTACAACGGTGATCCTGACCTGGTCCGCGACGTCCTGCCTCGACTGGCAGATTCTCAAGATGGGTAGCCGGTAAATCGTGATCCGGTCAGGCAGTGCGCCCGCGTACCACTGCCCGCGGACGGTAAGCGGTACCCCTTCGTAGAGGCCTAGGAGCCCGGGTTGCGGGGGGTCGGCCTCATCTTCGACGAAGACGGCGACATTGTCGATGAGGCTAGCCAGTTCCGGCGGGATGCTGTCGAGCGCTTCGCCGACGAGGGCATCGAACTCCTCCTGGCCGATCACGATCACGGCTCCATTGTCGCCCGGACCTATCGGTGTGCAGAACCGCCGTAGACCGGCCCAGGAACAGTTTGTGGGGAACCCCAACCAAGCTACGGTCGGGATTCCCCACAAGGATGATGAGACCTCCTGGTCCGCCGCCCTGTGGCCGACCAGGAGCGGTGGCTAGCGCTTGTCCACGCTGAGGACATCGTCCGCCGACGGGGGGCCGATCAGCGGACGGCCGACCGGCAGCGCCAACCGGCCGCCCATGCCACGGGAGATGAGGGCGGCAGACGCATACCAGGCGACCGCTGCCGTCACCACACCAACGTAACCGCCGACCTTGATCGTTGTCGTGGGGGTGGGCGAGCTGGACAAGAAGTTCCCGATAAACAGGATGATCTCCGTTGCTTCCAGCGTGAGGAACACGCCGAACACGGCGGCGTTCACCTGGGTGCTCCACAACAGCATGTAGGTGTTGAAGATCGCGAACGCCAGCAGGATCCAGCCGAGGTCGTGGTTGGTCGTGGTCACCGCAGCTGCGGTCGCGATCAAGGCGGCGGGCTTCGGGACGAGGAGCGCCGCAGCGGCGAACTTCGGGCGGGCAACGAGCAGGACCCATAGCCCGAGCCCAATCCAGAAGCCGCCGTAAGTGGAGAACGCCGTAGCGCCGAACACGTTCCTGTTGCGGAATTCCCACATTCCAGCGAGCAGCTGGGCCAACCCGCCGTAGGCGAGCGCATAGCCGAGGAAGGCATCCCCGGTGGCTGAGGTCATCCATCCTGCGTTCTTAGCCGAAAGCAGGAACGTGGTGAGGGCAAACGCGGCAAGACCGAGCGGAGCGGGATCGGCGATGGGCGAGACGAAGGCGGATGCGGTTGTAGAGCGATCATCGGCGACGCTCATGGTGACTCCTAGTGGCGTGATTTGGCGCGGCCTGGCTTCGGTAACAGGGCAGGTCCGTGCCGGGGATAGGACGGCCCGGGGGACGCCAGGCACCGGCGAGTGAACACGGACCGGCCACTATGCATGCCGGGCGGTTCAGCGTGACAGGTGCAGTCCGGGCCCATCAGTGACCTTCTTTCAGCTGATGAAGGTTCAACCGAACCGGCTGGAAAGACTTATTTGAGAGCAACTCTGCAACAACTGTCGCGTGGTGTCCAGTAAGCAACTTACGATACTGATGCGTTACCGGCAGATGCCTGGCAAAATGCGCGCAGTGGCACGATGCGGAGGCAGGGTAAAGAGCGAGGTAAGCCCGGGTAAGCAGAGCCGGGTAAGCAGAGCCGGGTAAGCAGAGCCAGGTAAGCAGAGCCGGGGGAGCCCAGCCAGGGACACCAGTACGCTGGGCTGGCGGACCGTCAGCGCGGCCCCGGCCGCAGCGGCTCGCTCGGCGCGCTGCGCGCGAGCACGCGGCCAAGTCCCGCGCGCGTGGCTAGGACGATCATGCGGTCCTGGGCCGAGAGCAGGTACCCCTGGTGCGGTTTCCAGTCCATCTCGTCGACGGCACGCCGGCGCAATGCGATCACGCGCGCCTGGCCGGCCTCGTGCACCTGCGCCAGCGCGGCGCCCTCGAGTTCCGAATCACGGTCCACCGGCACGTCGGCGATGAGCAGGACATGCCGGCCGACCGGAATGGTCCGCAACACCTGGTGTTCGAGCATGGCCACCGCGAACGAGGGCGCGGACAGATAGGAGACGCTCCGCGACACGACATTGCCGCCGAGCGTTTTCTCCAGGCGTTCGGCCAGTTCGTCGTCGAAAAGCCGTACGACGATCCGCAGGTCCTCTCGAAGCGATCGTGCGTGCAGCGCGGTCTCCAGGTTGACCACGTCCGCGCTCGTCACAGACACCAGGGATCGGCACGTGTCGATCCCCGCCGCACGCAGGGTTTCTTCCCTGCTGGCCAGCCCCGTCACTAGCGGCACGCCGAGGCGCCCGGCCATGGCCGCGCCCTGGGCGTTCGGATTGCGGTCCACGCAAACGACCCGCATACCGAGGTCGTGCAGTTGCCCCACGATGCGGGTGCCGACATTGCCGAGGCCGACCACGATCACGTGGTCAGTGATCGTTTTCCGGTTCACGTCCAGCGTGCTCGCGAGCTTGGCACCCACGATGGCGGCGGTCACCGTGGGCAGAAATGCCATGCCATCGAAGGTGAGCATGACCTGCGCGAACCGCTCGGGAGGGGCGAGGTGGACGTCGGTCACCGCGGCCCCGGCCGCATCGAGCAGGGTCAGGTAAACGGCGTTGGGCCACGAATAACGCCCGGCCGTGGCGAGCAGGGCGAAGCCGGCCACGAGGACCCCGAACAATACGAGGAAGACAGCGCCGAGTTTACGGCCGAAAAACGAGCCGACTGGGGCGGCGAGCGCCCGGACCGGGCGACGGCGAGCCCGGGCGAGCGGATCACGTGGCGTGCCGTCCGCGACGGCGAGTACGAGGTCGGCCCGGTCCTGATCGTCCGGCAGGATGCGTGGCTGCGCGAACCTTGTGGTGTCAGCCAGGCCGCAGATCACGTGCTTAGGGTCGGCTTCGGTGCGCCGCGCCGCGTACAGTGTGCGGCCGGCCAGGCGTACATGGCTCGGTGCAGGCTCGCCCAGGGCTGCCGCGACGAAGGAAGGCGCGGCGACGGCTGACTCGGAAAGCACGGCGCAGTCGTGGAAAAAAGACCTGACCCGTTCCCCGAGGCTGGTGTTGAAGATATGCAGCACAATCCGCAGTTCGCGGTTTAGTTCCTGGGCGCGGAGCGCGGCGTGAAAGTTACCCACGTCATCTTGCTGCAGCAGGGCCACCGCGCGCGCCGAGCCCACCCGGGCCTCGCGGAACGCGTCCGCGGTGAGGGCGGGTCTTTCGATCAGATGGACATTGGGCAGCCGCGCGATCTTGGGCCCATGGTTGCCCTCCCTCGACGGCAGGATCACCGTCACGTCCTCGCCGTACCTGGTGGTGAGTTCCTCCGTTAACAGGAACGCGAGAGACTGGTCGCCGCAGACGACGAGATGACCGGGGCGGGCGTTGCGACGTCGCGGGACCGTAGGCACGGCGCGATCCTAGCGGTCGGTAAAGCGAATCCTTTGGCTCTGCCAGTCCGCGGCGATGCCCTGCGGGTACCTCGCGGCGGCGTGGTCGTTCTCGCGATCATGAATGTGGCGGGACGATGCGCAATACGCCGTGCGGCGGCGGACCTCCTTGGCGTTGCGCCACGCGGCGGCCCTTATGTACAGGTGTTCTGGCTGCCCGTCCTGATCGCGACGCTCGGTGACGGCGGAGCCGGGGTCGCAGCGCCGACGTGCCCTGTCCCGGCGACGAAGACGTGCTCATGAGCGGCAGTGCTGGCCGACGGCTGGGCAGTCCAGGGCGCGTCGTCGCGCAGCGAGACGAAGATTCCCCTGGCCTCGGGTTGCAGCCAGAGCACGTTGGCGGTGTCCGCGGGGTCGACCAGGCTGCGCGGATATGTGGGCAGCGTTATGAACCTGAGGTTGCGGGCCGGCATGCTGCGCAGCCTGTTCGCCAGATCGTACAAACCGCGTATACCGCCGAGGCCGCTGTCGATACTGATCGATTTTGTGGCGGCGTCGAGGAAGCGGTACATCGCGACGGGGTTATAAAGTCCGCTCCTCGCTCGGGCAGCAGGGGATGACATGAACGCCTGCTGCCGCCCTATCCGCTCGAGATCACTGCCGTCGCCGACACTCGCGTTGCCGTATTGCCCGTTGGTGCCTGTTCTGCTGTCCGAGCCGAGGACGAGGATGTTCTGGGCGCGTGGATGCGGTGCGACGGGCTGGGTGCCAACGAGGCGCCCGATGTTGCGGACTCGGATGTTGCCGTTCAGATGGCGGTAGCCGGGGTACATCGTCACAGCGACCGCGGCCACAACGGCGGCTGCCAAGCCGCTTGTCCGGACGAGAACCTTGCGCCGCCGTGATGCGCGCGCCCGCGGGCGCAGCGCGGCCTGGGAGTCACCTCCAGAACCCCGATGCCCTGAATCCCCCGGTTGGCGTCGCTCCGGCCGCTGCGACGACGGCATGCCGGATTCGCTTGCCATATGCCGACATTCTAGCTGATCTTCCGAGGGATCCCCTGTTCTTATATCCGCCGCGACCTCCGGCGACGCCTCCCGTATCATCCGGACGGAGTACGCAGGAAGCATCCGCTGGGATGACGCGAGCGCGTCCGTCCGGGCGCAGAATGAAAGGAAAGACAACGCGTCCGGCGAGGGGGACACACGATGACGGCCAACCGTGCGATCCGTGCTTCGGATCACGACAGGGAGCACGTCGTCGAGATTCTCCGCGCACAGTACACGGAGGGCCGGCTGACGCTCGCGGAGTTCGACGACCGCATGGCCGCCGCCTACGAGGGCAAGACCTGGGGCGATCTTCTCGATTTGACCAGTGATCTGCCGGTCGACGTGCGGCTCGGCACCGATCTGGCGACGAGGCCCGCGGCTGAGTGGCCCGCGGCTGAGTGGCCCGCGGCTGAGCGGCCCGCGGATCAGCCCGCGCGGCGTTCGCCGCCGAGCCAGTTTGTGCCGCTGGTGCCGCTCCTGATCGCCGCAGCCGTCGTCGCGTGGCTGGCCGGCGGCGGCCTGGGCGCTTCGGGCTATCACCACGGCAATCATGTTCTGGCGTTCGTCTTTAGCTGGCCGCTGGTGGTGATCGTCGTGCTGGCCCTCAAGCGTGCCGTGCGCCGAGGTGGCCCGTTCCGTTAGATCCGTGTCCGGCCAGGGCCCCTGTCCGTCACGGCAGCCATCATGGGGTCACCAAATCGGGCGATCAAATCGGGTCGCTACTGGCGGGGGCAGCCGGATTATGCCGTCGCAGCGGCACGGTTACGGGGACGCGGGGCGGCCGAGCGCCGTCGGCAGGCCCGCCGCGGCGGCCCGGTCGAGAAGCACCAGCGTGCGGCGGCGCCCGCGGGCACCGGCTGCGGGCACCTGGACAGGTCCCGCGTCGGAAAGTGCCAGCCGGACGGCGCCCGCCTTCTCCTGTCCGGCCGCGATCATCCAGACCTCGCGTGCCGCCCGGATCGAAGGCAGCGTGAGCGATAGCCGCAGCGGCGGTGGCTTGGGCGCGCCGCGCACGGCAACGACCGCCCGCTCGTCGTAGAGCGCGGGCATGCCGGGGAACAGCGATGCCACGTGCCCTTCTGGGCCGATCCCAGCGAGCAGGACGTCGAAAGAAGGCACCGGGCCATGATCTTCTGGACGGGTGGCGCGGCGCAACTCGGCAGCATAACGTGAGGCCGCGGTCTCGGGATCGTTGCCGTCCGGCCCGTCGGGTCCGGGCATCGGATGCACCCGCTCCGGATCGGTGTCCACGTGGTCGAGCAGCGCGGCTCGCGCGCCTGTCTCGTTGCGCTCCGGATCGCCGGTGGGCAGGAAGCGCTCGTCACCCCACCAGATGTCCAGGTGACGCCAGTCCACGGCATCGCGGGCAGGCGCCGCGGCGAGCTCACCGAGCACCGCGGTACCGATGCCGCCGCCGGTCAGCACGAGATGTGCGCTGCTCTGCGCAGCCTGCGCATCGACGAGCCTGGTGACCAGCCGCGCCGCCACTGCCTTTGCTAGCAGCCCGGTGTCCTGGTGGACGATGACCTCGGGGGTGCTCATTGTCCGCCAGCACCGGGGCCGCCAGCACCGGGCCCGCCAGCACCGGGCCCGCCAGCACCGTGCCAGCCAATACCGTGTCCGTCGGCGCTGAGCGCGAATTGGGCCGCAGACTCTATGTAGACCTCGTCGGGGTCGAGCCGCCGCAGTTCCTCCGCGAGCAGGTCGCCGGTCTCCCTGCGATGTAGGGCGACCATCCGATCAGGCTGCCCGGGACGTGACAGGGTTGCAACCCGTCCGTCCGGCCTGGTGATCTCGATCGCGCCCTCGGCGAGGCAGATACGCACGTCAGTAACGCCAGGTCCAGGCGATGTCTCCACGATGAATGGCACGTCGAGCTTGACGGACAGCCACGCCGCGAGCAACACGGCGCTTGGGTTGCCGTCTTCAGCCGCCACCACACCGCCGGTTATCCTTTCGTGCGGCTGGTCGAGCGTGGCGGCGAGGAGCGAGCGCCAGCGCGTCGCCCTGGTCCAGCTGAAGTCGGTGTCGCCGGGCCGGTAGCGGGCCGCGAGCTCGGCCAGCGCCCGCCTAGGATCCGAAGCGGTGGCCACGTCGGTGACGCGGCGCTGCGCGACGGCCCCGAGCGGATCGGCGGCGGGAACGCTCGGCGGGTTGGCCGGCCACCACGTCACCACCGGGGTGTCGGGCACGAGCAGCGGAGCAACCACAGAGTCCGCGTGCTCGCCGAGCGGTCCATACAGGCGCAGCAGCACGGTCTCGCCCGGGCCGTTCTCCGCCACCCTGATCTCGGCGTCAAGCCGCCGCCGTGCGCGGGGGTCGCGCTTGATCACCCCGAGGACCCGGCACGGATGCTCGCGCGCCGCCTGGCCCGCGGCGCGGATCGCGTCGTACTGCGTCGCCTCATCGGTGCCGATCACCAGCGTGAGTACCATCCCCATGGTGGGGCCGCCGAGCCGGAGCCGTGCCTGGGTCAGCGCCTGCTGAATCTGTCCAGTGGTCGTGTCGGTCAGGTCGATGGTCATGCCCAATTCCTCTTCTCGGCCCGGGCGGCTACATGCGTCGCCAGGCGCGCCCGTCCCGGGCCATCAGCTCGTCCGCCGATGCGGGGCCCGCAGTGCCCGCCGGGTAGGGCTCTGGCTTCAGATGCTCCGCCCAGAAGTTCTCGATCGGGTCGAGAATCTTCCACGACAGCTCCACCTCCTCGTGCCGCGGGAACAACGGCGGGTCGCCGATCAGCACGGCGAGCAGTAGCCGCTCGTACGCCTCGGGGCTCGACTCGGTGAACGACTCGCCGTAGGCGAAGTCCATGTTCACGTCGCGGACCTCCATGGCCGTACCTGGCACCTTGGAGCCGAATCGCACGGTCACGCCCTCGTCCGGCTGTATCCGCATGACGATGGCGTTCTGGCCGAGTTCCTCGGTGTCGGTCTTGGTGAAAGGCAGATGCGGCGCGCGCTGGAACATCAGCGCGATCTCGGTCATCCGGCGGGTAAGCCGCTTGCCGGTGCGCAGGTAGAACGGGACACCCGCCCAGCGGCGAGTATCCACGCACAGCTTGACCGCCGCATAACTCTCGGTGCGGGAATCCGGCGGGATACCGTCTTCCTCGAGGAAACCATGTACCTCCACGCCGCCCTGCCAGCCGCAGGCGTACTGGCCGCGAGCGGTTCCTATGGCCAGGTCGTCGGGCAGTTGCACCGCGGAAAGCACCTTCTGCTTCTCGGCGCGCAGCGAATCCGCGTCGAAGGACACCGGCTCCTCCATCGCGATGAGCGCCAGCAGTTGCAGCAGGTGATTCTGGATGACGTCGCGCGCCGCGCCGATTCCGTCGTAGTACCCGGCCCTGCCTCCGATGCCGATGTCCTCGGCCATGGTGATCTGAACGTGATCCACATAGCCCCGGTTCCATACCGGCTCGAACATGGTGTTAGCGAAGCGCAGCGCGAGTATGTTCTGTACGGTTTCCTTGCCCAGATAGTGGTCGATCCGGAACACCGAGTGGCTCGGGAACACTGAGTCCACGATCGCGTTCAGCTCCCGGGCGCTTTGCAGATCGTGGCCGAACGGCTTCTCGATGACGACCCGCCGCCATGGGCGGCGGCCGGCGGGGAACGGCCCCTCGCCAACCGTAGAGAGCCCGGAACGCTTAAGCTGCCTGGTCACCTCGGGGAAGAACTTCGGCGGGATCGACAGGTAGAAGGCGTAATTGCCGCCGGTACCGCGTTCCTGGTCAATTTCGGCAACGGTTTCCGCGAGCCGGTCGAATGCCTCGTCGTCTGAGAACTCGCCAGGGACGAACCGCACCCCCTCCGACAGCTGCTGCCATACCTCTTCCCTGAACGGCGTCCGCGCGTGTTCTTTCACCGACTGATAGGTGACCTGGGCGAAGTCCTCGTTCGCCCAGTCCCTGCGGGCGAATCCCACCAGGGAGAACCCCGGTGGAAGCAGGCCGCGGTTGGCCAGATCGTAGACGGCTGGCATCAGCTTCTTGCGTGCCAGGTCCCCAGTGACCCCGAAGATCACCAAGACGCACGGCCCCGCGACCCGGGGAATCCGCCGATCCCTGGGGTCCCTTAGCGGGTTGGCGGGGACGTCCGCCAGCTCGTTCATTCCATCCCTCCTGCCGTCGTAGCGCCCCCATACGTCCGCCCGTCCGACATCGATTCCACCGCTGGCACGCCGTCCGCGACCGGTCCGCAGGCGGTGCCTGTCGCGGCGCCGAGCAACTGCGCCAGGCCCGCGCCCCTGTTGCGCAGATGCAGCCTGACGGCCGGCCGGCCGCGACCGCGCAGCGCGCTGAGGTCGCCCAGGGCCTGCGCGAGCTGGAGCCTGCCCAGCGAGTACGGCGCGTCAGGCACCTGGACGTCCCGCTCGATCGCTCCAGTGATCTGCAAGAACACGCCGGTCTGCGGGCCGCCCTTGTGGAACTGGCCGGTCGAGTGCAGCAAGCGTGGTCCCCAGCCGAACGTCACCGGATGCGTGGTCCGCACCGCAACTGCGGTACGCAGGTTGGCCGCATCGCTGTCGCTGATCCGGTCGAGATAGGCCATGATCGCTAGGTAGCCCCTGTCCGGCAGGGACCAGATGAGCGAATCGAGCACGCCCGCGAGATCGGTGGCGCCGCGCAGCCGTTCGGGATCTGCGTGTACCTCCACCATGCCGTCGACGAAGGCCGCCTGGCCGACGGGCAGCGGTCCGTCGCCCGCCCCGGCGAGAAGCGCGCCGGTAATGTCCTTCGATTCATGGACGTTCGGCTGGTCGAATGGGTTGATGCCGATGATCCGGCCGGCCAGCGCCGTGGCGTATTCCCACACCATGAACTGAGCGCCAAGCGGCCCCGCGGCCACGGTGTCCACCGGGCGCGGTGCCCGGGCAGGCGCCGCGGCGTTATCGGCGCCGGGCGGTGCCGGCGATCCCAGCGCGACGAGGTGGATGTCAGGGCCAGGGGAGAACCCGGGTGCGTCAGCCGATTCGACCACCACGGGCAGGATGCCGAGTCCCTGCTTGCCCGTCGACTCGGCGAGCAACTGCTCGGCCCAGTCGCCGAAGCCGGAGATACCGGAGTCGTGGTCGGCGAGGACCGCCTTGTCGTGACCTTCCACCGCGAAGCCGCCGAGGGCGGCGCCGAGCGCAAGGCCCGGGTTGTCGTCGTCGCCGCCGAGCGTCGGCATCACCGCTGCCGCCTGATCGAGCAACTCTGCGACGTCTACGCCCGCGATGGCACTCGGCGCGAGGCCGAACGCGGTGAGCGCACTGTACCTGCCGCCCACGTTGGGGTCGGCGAGTACGACGTGGTAGCCGGCCTTGCGGGCCACCGCCTCGAGCGGCGAGCCCGGATCAGTGACGATCACGAACCGGCGAGCGACCTCCTCAGGCTTGAGACCGAGATCATGCAGGGCATGCTCGTAAATGCGCCGGTGGCTGTCCGTCTCTATCGTCGATCCGCTCTTGCTTGACACGATAACCAGGGTCCGGTCAAGGCGGTCGCCGAGAGCGCTCGCGACCTGGTGCGGGTCGCTGGTGTCGAGAACGGTGAGCGGCGCTCCCGCCGTATGCGTGATGACCTCGGGGGCGAGGGAGGAGCCGCCCATGCCTGCAAGCACGATGTGTTCGAGCCTGTCCTGCCTGACGCGCTCCGCCAGCTGGGCGAACTCGCCGAGCAGCCTGCGCGAGATGGCAGGCGCGTCCAGCCAGCCGAGCCCGGTCGCGGCCACCGGCTCGGCCGCGGGGCCCCACAGACCGGGGTCCTTGGCCGTGAGCTTGGCAGGCACGCCGTTCTCGATGAGCTTCGCCGCGGCGCGCTTGGTGGCCTCTGTGGCCGCCAGGCTTCGCGTTTGTACGCTGACGCCAGCAGCGGCGACAGCCAGCGTGCTCACTGCCTGCTCGCCTGTCCCGTAGAGCCACCGCGTGCGCGGTTCATCTCCTTCTCGATCGTGGCGAGCAATTCCGTCCACGAGGCCGAGAACTTGTCTACTCCTTCGGTCTCGAGTCCCGCCGTGACGTCGTCGTATCCGATGCCAAGCTCTTCGAGACCGGCGAAGACCTTGCGGGACTCTTCGTAAGTGCCATGGATGGTGTCGCGGCGCAGTTCGGCGTGGTCGGCGACTGCCTCTATGGTCGACTCGGGCATCGTGTTGACCACGCCAGGCGCGACAAGCTCGGCGACATAACGCGTATCGTCGTAGGCGGGGTCCTTGGTGCTTGTCGACGCCCAGAGCGGTCGCTGCGGGTGTGCGCCAGCAGCGCGCAAGGCCTCCCACCTGGGCTCACTGAACCTCTGCTCGTAAAGCTCGTATGCCAGCCTCGCGTTGGCGATCGCCGCCTTGCCTCGGAGCTGGGCCGCCTGCGGTGTTCCGATCTTGTCCAGCCTGCCGTCCACCTCGCTGTCCACCCGGCTGACGAAGAAGGAGGCAACCGAGGTGATCGCGGGCAATTCGAGCCCGGCGGCGGCCGCCTTCTCCAGGCCCGCCAAGAACGCATCGATGACCTCGCCATATCGGGTGAGTGAGAAAATCAGGGTGACGTTGACGCTGATCCCCTCGGCCAGGCACTGCGTGATGGCGGGGAGGCCTTCTGGCGTCGCGGGAATCTTGATGAACAGGTTGGGCCTGTCCACCATCCACCACAGGGCTCGCGCCTCCGCGACCGTCCGCGCGGGCTGATCCTTGGCGATCCTCGGATCGACCTCGAGCGATACCCGGCCGTCCACGCCCGCGCTCGTGTCATAGGCGGGCCGCAGCACATCGCAGGCCCAGCGGACGTCGTGGGTGGTGATGGCGCGCGACGCCTCCCCGACCGAGACGTCGCGCACCGCGAGGTCGCGAGTCTGGTCGTCGTAGGCGCTTCCCTTGCTCAGCGCTTTCTCGAAGATCGTCGGATTGGAGGTGACGCCGACCACATGCTTGGTGCGGACGAGTCCTGCCAGGTTGCCCGTGCCGAGGCGGTCACGGCTGATGTCGTCCAGCCACACAGCGACGCCTGCGGCGGACAGTTGCGCGAGCCTGTCATTCGGCTGGGAGATCGTAGGAGGCACGATGTGGCTTCCTTCCTCTACGGGTACGGGCCGTCCCGGCAGCCCGGGCGTGCTGACGTGCGGCGCGCCTGCGGACCGGCCGTCGCGGGCTTGTGCGCTGGCTGATTTCAGTCCTCGCTGACTGTGTTCCCCTGCGGGGAAGCGGCATCCCGTGTGGGAACGCCTGTTCCCTCTCCTGGGCTCGCCCCTCGTTCCGCTGCGGCACCTCCGTCACCCCTGCCACTTCCCGCAGCCGTGTCAGCTGCGGTCGTGTTACCGACGGATCGCGCCTTCGCGATGCTTGAGCGGGCTGCTGCTGCCACCTTGTCGGCGGTGAGGCCGAACTCCTGGTAGAGCTTCTGGTATGCGGCGGAGGCGCCGAAGTGCTCGAGGCTGACATATTCAGCCGCGTCCCCTCCGAAGGCGTGCCAGCCCTGCGACACACCCGCCTCCACGCACACCCGGGCGCGCACCGCCGGCGGCAGCACGCCCTGCTGATAAGAAGCGTCCTGCTCCGCGAACCATTCCACGCAGGGCATTGATATGACCCGGGCGCGGACTGCCTCGCGCGCCAAAATGTCGCGTGCGGCGAGCGCCAACTGCACCTCGCTCCCGGTGCCTATGAGCAGCACGTCGGGCTCACCCCGGCTGCCCTCGCGGCCATCACCGGCCGCCTCACGTCCGAGGTCAGGCACGTCGGCGAGCACGTATCCGCCGCGCGCGACACCTTCCGCGCTCGCCAGGCCATCCCCGCCGCCACCATCGGCGCGACGGTCAAAGACGGGTACGGCCTGCCGCGTCAGGCATAGCCCCGCAGGATGCGCACGCTCCAGAATGGTCCGCCAGGCGACCGAGGTCTCGTTGGCGTCGGCCGGGCGGACCACGTCGAGGCCCGGGATGGCGCGCAGCGCCCACAGGTGCTCGACAGGCTGGTGGGTCGGGCCGTCCTCGCCGAGCCCAATCGAGTCGTGCGTCCACACATAGGTGACGGGCAGCCCCATCATCGCCGCCAGTCGTACCGCCGGCCGCATGTAGTCACTGAAGATTAGGAACGTGCCGCCGTAGGGCCGCGTGCCGTCGTGCACCGCGATGCCGTTGAGTATCGACCCCATGGCATGCTCGCGGATCCCGAAGTGCATCACCCGCCCATACTTGTTTCCAGGGAACAGCCTGGTCTGGTACTCGTCGGGGATGAACGACGGTTCGCCTTCCATCGTTGTGTCGTTGCTCTCCGCCAGGTCGGCCGAGCCACCCCACAGTTCGGGCATCGATGCGGCGAGCGCGTTGAGCACCTTGCCTGACGCGCGGCGGGTTGCCAGTCCCTTCTGATCCGCGGGGAACACGGGGAGGACGCCGGCCCAGCCGTCAGGCAACCGGTGCGCGGCCATCCGCTCGAACAATTGCTTGCGGTCCGGATTGGCCTGCGCCCATTCAGCGAACGACTCGTCCCATTCCGCGCGCCACTGCTTGCTGCGCTGTGCCACCTTCCTCGCGTGCGCGACGACCTCCTCTTCGACAGGGAAGTTGACAGCCGGGTCGAAGCCGAGGAGCCGCTTCGTGGCGGCCACTTCCTCCGCGCCGAGCGCGGAGCCGTGCGCACTGCCCGTGTTCTGCTTATTCGGCGCCGGCCAGCCGATGATCGTCCGGAGCGAGATCAGCGACGGCTGGCTCTTATGGGCTCTGGCCTCAAGGAACGCGCGATGCAGAGCCGCGACGTCCTCGTGGTACGTGGGCGCCGCGCCGTCGCCGCGGCCGCCGCGGCCGCCGTCGCCGTGGCGGAGCCAGTCAACCCGTTGCACCTGCCAGCCGTAGGCCGCATATCGGGCGCAGACATCCTCCGATTTTGCGATTTTCGTGTCGTCTTCGATGGAGATGTGATTGTCGTCGTACAGCACCGTCAGGTTGCCGAGCTTCTGGTGGCCGGCCAGGGACGACACCTCGTGCGAAATGCCCTCCTCGATGTCGCCATCGGAGGCGAACACGTAGATCTGGTGATCGAACGGGCTGAGGCCCTCCGGCGCCTGCGGGTCGAAAAGCCCGCGTTCCCTGCGTGCCGCCATGGCCATGCCGACGGCATTCCCCATGCCCTGGCCGAGCGGTCCCGTCGTCGTCTCGATCCCGGCTGCGATGCCGCGTTCTGGATGCCCGGGGGTGCGGCTGCCCCACCTGCGGTAGTGCTCGATGTCGTCCAGGTTCAGGCCGTACCCGGAGAGGTACAGCTGCAGATAGAGCGTGAGACTGGAGTGCCCGCACGACAAGACAAACCGGTCCCTGCCCGGCCACGTCGGGTCTGCGGGATCGTGCCGCAAGATGTGCTGGTAGAGCAGGTAAGCGGCGGGGGCGAGACTCATCGCGGTGCCAGGATGGCCGGATCCGGCCGCCTCCACGGCATCCATCGCAAGGACCCGTATCAAGTCGACGGCACGGCGGTCGGTTTCTGTCCATTCGAACGCGCGTGTCTGGTTGGTCACGGTGAGATCTCCCGTCTCGCGAAGCCGGACCGCGCCGCGTCGATGGCACGCAGTGGCTTAGCCGCGCGGCTCTGCTGCCCTGCGGCGCGTAGGGCGATCATTGCCCTGAGCCTATCCCTGACTGCGCGCGGCAAGCGGTGCGCCCCGCGTCCAGCGACCCGCGCCAAGTCCAGCTTCGCCACGGGGTCGGCGCCGGTCCTGCGAGGCCGCCGCGATACCCATCGCGCATATACTCGCTCCGTGACGGCCGTTATGACTAGACTCTAACGGTCGTCACATTGACGTCAGCCGGTGCCGGTGCCGGTGTGCGGCGCGGCTGTGCCGGTGTGCGCATGGGAGGTGAGTGTGCATGAACGCCGCAGCCTTGTTCGCGGCGGTTTTCCTCGCTTGCGCGGTGGAAGCGGTCGAGGCGGCGACGATCGTCCTCGCCGCTGGGACGGCGAGGGACTGGCGGTCGGCGACGACCGGCATGGTGACGGCGCTCGCCACCCTCGTGGTCATCGTCGCAGCGCTCGGCCCTGCGCTGTCATTGGTGCCGCTGCGCAGCTTGCGGCTGGTGGTGGGCGGGCTACTGCTCGTCTTCGGCCTGCAGTGGCTGCGCAAGGCGATCCTGCGGGCGAGCGGGCATAAGGCGCTGCACGACGAGGACGAGATCTACCGCAAGGAATGCGCTGCCGCGTCATCGGCGGCGAAGAGGCGGTTCGGCTCGGTGCCCGACTGGTACGGCTTCACCCTTTCCTTCAAGGGCGTCCTCCTGGAAGGACTCGAGGTCGCCTTCATCGCGCTGACCTTCGGCGGCAACGCACGCGACGTCCCGCTTGCCGCCGTCGCGGCCGGGTGCGCGGTGCTTGCCGTCGCCGCCGCGGCGGCAGCGGTGCGCGGCCCCCTCGCCCGTGTACCTGAGAACGCGATGAAACTGGTCGTCGGCGTCATGCTCACCGCGTTCGGCGCCTTCTGGGGTGCCGAGGGCGCCGGCGCACGCTGGCCGGGATCAGACGCGTCGCTGCTCGCACTGGTGCCCGCGGTGGCGCTGTTCGCGCTCGGCCTCATCGCATTGTTCCGCCGGATTCCGGTGAGCCAGGCCGGCGCTGACAGCTCCGCCAAGGTGCCCGCGGAGGCGAGCTGACCATGACTGTCGTGGCGACGGAGGATTCTGCTGCGGTTGTCACCGCTACCAGCACGCGGGAGCGCGTCAGAAAGGGGCGGCCGTGATCCGCCATGTCCGCGCGTTCTTCGCGTTCTGGTATGACTTCGTGGTCGGGGACGATTGGCTGATCGCTGCGGGTGTCCTCATCGCGCTGCTGCTCACCTACGCCGTGAGCCGCACCGCGGTGCCTGCCTGGTGGTTGATGCCCGCGGCGGTGGGCTTGCTGCTTCCTGTCCGCCTGCGCCGCCTGGCCCGCCGCCGCTGACCTGGCGCACTCGCTGTTGAGCGAACCACGCGCGTGCGGGGCCGCTAGGGGGGAGGGAACGCCGCACCCACTACAGTGTTGCGGCGAGGGCAACCACACCCCTAAGACGCACCCCCGAGGTTCTGCGTGACCCTACTGATCCCGGATTCAGCGTGACTCAAGTTTCCCATGCTGCCCCTGCGACCGGGGAGGCCGCACGCGCGGTGATCACGCGGCGAACGCTGCGCGGCACCCTGCGCGCCTACGTCGCCCTCACCAAGCCACGGATCATCGAACTGCTCCTGATCACAACGCTGCCGGTCATGTTCCTCGCCGCCCGCGGCCTCCCGCCGCTCTGGCCTGCCTTTGCCACGCTGATCGGTGGCGCAGTCTCCGCGGGCAGCGCTAACGCGCTGAACTGCTACATCGACAGGGACATCGACCGCAAGATGCGCCGCACGCGTCGGCGGCCGCTGGCGGCGGGGCCGTCGGCCGCCACAGTCACGCCCCGAGCAGCGCTGATCTTCGGCGTGGTGCTAGCGGTGTTGTCGACCTGCTGGCTCGGTTTCGTTGTCAATTGGCTGTCCGCCGCGCTAGCCCTGTTCGCCAACTTGTTCTACGTATTCGGGTATTCGCTGCTGCTCAAGCGGCGCACCCCCCAGAACATCGTCTGGGGCGGCCTGGCCGGCTGCATGCCGGCACTGATCGGGTGGACGGCGATCACCGGGCACCTCTCCTGGGCGCCCGTGCCCCTTTTTCTCGTGGTCTTCTTCTGGACCCCGCCGCATTTCTGGGCGCTCGCGATGCGGTTCAAGGAGGACTATGCGGCGGCCGAGGTGCCGATGTTGCCAGTCGTCGCGGACAACCGCGCGGTGACGCGCAGCATCGTCAAGTACTCATGGGTGATGGTCGCGGTCTCGCTGCTGCTGTGGCCGATCGCACGGACCGGGCCGCTCTATCCCGCAGCGGCCGCGATCCTCGGCGGCCTTTTCCTGGCCGAGGCATACCGGCTCGCGTCCAGGGCGCGGCAGGCCGACCGGGTCAAGAGCGGCACAGCCCGAGATGGCACAGCCCGAGATGGCACGGCCGGGCATGGCACCGCATGGCATGGCACATCCGGCGATGGCGCGGCGATGGTGGCGCTTCGTCCGATGCGGCTCTTCCATTGGTCGAACACCTATCTCGCGCTGCTTTTCCTCTCTGTCGCCGTGGACTCGCTCTTGCATTGAGCCCGCCTGTTGCACTGCCGAGAGTGACCGAACGGTCGCAATTAATCGACCCCTTACCGCAAAGGGATTACGCTCCACAGCTATGGCCTTCCGGACGCCGGTCTTCGACCCACGAGCCGTGATTGAGGGTCGCGCACCCGGCCGGACTAGGGTCGGGCTCACGGTGGGCACCGTGATCGCCGTGGCATGCGCGCTGATCGTGCTGTTGATCTACGCGGCGGAGAGCGAACTCCGTGGGCACAGTGAATTGCCATTCTTGATCGCTGTCCCGTTCGCGTTGCTGCCGGTGCCGTTGCTCGTCGCGCTCGTGCTACTTGCCGACCGGCTGGAACCCGAACCCCGGGTGAACCTGATCTTCGCCTTCGCGTGGGGAGCCGGTGTCGCTGCGCTGGTCGCGATCGTTATAAATACCGTCGGCCTTGAATACGTCACGACCCCGGCACTTGGCAAGACGGCAGGGCAGTACGTGTCCGCGACCTTCGGTGCGCCGCCGGTCGAGGAAACCCTCAAGGGCCTGGTACTGATCCTCCTGCTCCGGCTGCGCAGGCAGGAGCTAGACGGCCCGACAGACGGCATCATTTATGCCGCCATGGTTGGACTTGGCTTCGCGATGATGGAGAACATCAGCTACTACATCGACGCCTTGCTGAAGCCGGAGATCGGCGGGGCGAAGTTGCTGGGCGTCACCTTCGTCTTGCGCGGGGTTGTCTCACCGTTCGCTCATCCGATCTTCACGTCGATGACCGGAATCGGAGTCGCGTACGCCGCGTCGCACCGGCGCGGCGGATGGGCGATACTGCTGGGCTGGTTCGCTGCGATGCTGCTGCACGGCACGTGGAACGGCCTTTCCGAGCTTGGCCTTCCCGGCCTCGGCATCGCTTACCTGATCCTGTTTTGTGTCTTTGTCGGGCTGATCGTCGTCCTCGTGTACGACAGGCGCCGTATCGTGTCGCTGATCAGGCGATGTCTGCCCGGGTATGTGCCCACCGGGTTAGTCACACCACAGGACATCGAGATGCTGAGCACGTTGCGCGACCGCCGGATGGCCCGCAACTGGGCACGGACGAATGGCGGCCGGTCGGCTGCGGCGGCCATGGCCGACTACCAGCTAGCCGCTACCGAACTCGCCATGCTGCACCAGCGGGGGGAGCGCGGCGTGATCTCCCCGGCAGAGTTCGAGGCAAGGCAGCGGGAACTGCTCGGGCTGATGCAGGCCGCGCGCCTCGCGTTCCTGAGCCGCAGGCCCGAGCCGCCGGCCCCGCCGTGGGCATCGCAGGGCCCATCCGGGTTTATCCGGCGGGAGGCATACCGCGCGCCGGTGCCGCCGCCCGGCTTTCCTGCGTCCGGGCCCGCGCCGTGGTATCAGCAGACACCGCCCGGTCGACCGTAGCGTCCTTCGCCGGGACGGCCGCCGTGCGCTCCGCTGCGGCGCCCGCGTGCTCCGGCGGGGCGCCCGCTGCGCCGCCACGGTCGCGCAGCGAGAAGAAGAGCAGCAGAGCCGTGATCCAGATGAGCACCGCGCCGAGCACGTGCATCCCGACCAGTAGCGGCGGCAGGCCGGTGAAGTACTGGATGTAGCCGAGCGCGCCCTGTAGGGCCAGTAGCCCCAGCAGCACCCAGCCGAGACGGATCGACCTGAGCGTCGCATCCGTCAGTTTCAGGCCGACGGCGAGCGTGAGCGCGAGACCGCCGAACAGCCAGCCGATGTCGGCGTGCAGTTGCGTGACCGCCTGGAGCGGCAGGTGGTAGCGGGGGGCCGCGGCGTTCCCTGCGAGCGGGCCTGTACCCGTGACGACGGTCCCTGCGGCCAGCATCAGGCCCGCGATCGCGAGCACAATGGCGCTAAGTACCCGCAGGTCGGCCCGCGCGAGCGGGCGGGGTGGCGTCACGTCCTCGCCGCAACGCACATAAAGCACCACCGCCACCGCCACGACGGCCATCGACACGAGAAAGTGCACGGAGACCATGGCAGGGTTGAGCGCGGTCAGCACGGTTATGCCGCCGAGGACGGCCTGCAGGATCACGCTGGCAGGCTGGGCCGCCGCGAGCCAAACCAGGTCGGCGCGGCGGCCAGGGCGGCCATCACGTCCAATGGGCCGCAGTCGCCATGCGGCGACGAAGACGGCGACCGCGACGGCCAGCACGACGAATGTGAGCAGCCTGTTACCGAACTCGATCCAGGTGTTCACGATCGTCTGCCCGGGCGTGCGGGTCGCGACCAGGCTTCTCGTGGTGCAGTCCGGCCAGTCGGGGCATCCGAGCCCGGAGTTGCTCAGCCTGACCGCCGCGCCGGTCACGATGATCCCCGCGTTCGCGACGACTGCGGCGAGCGCGAGAGCGCGCATGGATCGCGGGGTCGGCCGCCAGACGAATGCGCTTAGCCGTGCTGCCGCGCTCGGCCGTGCTGCCGCGCTCGGCCGTGCGGACGATCCGCCGCCGCCTTTCGCAGCGCTGGCGTCCCCTGAGGGGCTGACGTTGGTGGCCACGTGCTCATCGTAGGAGCACGCGGATGAGTGCCGATTACCCGCCTCAGATCCGGGTCGGCGGGCGTGGCGTCCGTTGCGCTCCCCACCAACGGGCCATCGCTGGGGCTGCGGCCCCACCAACGGGCCATCGCTGGGGTTTGCCACCATACGTCAAGCCTCCAGCCGGCCCACCGACGCACCGCGGGTGGCGCCGACGCAGGCCACCATGACGAGGCCGATGGCGATCCATTCGGTCGCGCTGAGCACCTGGCCCAGGAGAACCAGCCCGACGAGGGCCGCGACCGCGGGCTCAAGGCTCATCAGGATCCCAAACACCCGCGGCGGCATCCGCCGCAGCGCCTCAAGCTCGAGCGAGTAAGGGATGACGGAGGAAAGCAGCCCGATGCCCACTCCGATCGCGAGGATTCCCGGCCTGAAGAGTGCGGTGCCTCCTGCGGCGAGGCCCACAGGCGTGATCACGATGGCGGCGACAACCATGGCGGCGGTCAGTCCGGCCGAACCCTTGAATCGCCGTCCAGTCGCGGCACTTAGCAGGATGTACGCCGCCCAGCATGCCGCGGCGACGAGGGCGAAAATGACGCCGGTCGCGGTCACGTGCCCGCCGCCACGGGTGAGCAGCACCACGCCGCCGGCGGCGAGCACCACCCAGCCAAGATCGACCAGGCGGCGCGACGCGGCGACCGCGATCCCCAATGGGCCGAGGAACTCTATTGTCACGGCCACCCCGAGCGGTATGCGCGCGAAGGACTGGTAGATGGCGAAGTTCATGGTGGCGAGCGTCAGCCCGAACGCTGCGGCCACGCCGAGTGAGCGCCACGCGGTCCTTGGACTTCCCGCCTGGCCTGCATCACCTCCGGTCGTGGCCCTCGGCCCGCGCCAAACCCGGGGCCTCGGGTTGCCCACGTTGTTGGCCACGAATGCCACGAGCATGACGGCCGCGGAGGACCACAGCCGGAGCAGGGTCACGCCCGCCGGCGGGATCACCGTGAAAAGCTCCTTCGCCAGGCCCGCCCCGACCTGCACGGAGACGATACCGGTCAGGATCAACGCGGGAGGCGGGAGGGCGCCCAGGATCGCGCTAGGGGTGAATCGGGTCCTGCGGGCTCGATCGGCGCGCCCGTGCCGCGCCTCGTTTGTCAGCCGCAGCCCGCCGCTCAGTCCCACCGGAACGTGCGCGCAGCGAGAGCCACCCCCGCGATCGCCCACACCGCGAGGATGGCCAGATCGCGCCAGGGTAGCCCGGTTCCGTGCTGCAGGACGGCGCGCAGTCCGCCGGAGAGCGCGGAGATGGGCAGCAGTTCGAGTACGCCGCGCATCCCCGCAGGGAATTTCGACAGGGGGAACATCACCCCGCCGAGGCCGAGCAGCATCAGGTAGACGAGGTTGGCGGCGGCGAGGGTCGCCTCAGCCCGAAGCGTCCCCGCCATCACCAGGCCGAGGCCGCTGAACGCCGCGGTCCCCGCGAGCACGAGCAGTGGCACGGCCGCAGCCGGTCCCCACCCACCGTGCGGCTGCCAGCCGAGCCCGAAGGCCACCGCGGTGATCACAACGAGTTGAAGCACTTCTACGGCGAGCATGGTGACCGTTCTGGCGGCGACGAGCCCGCCGCGTGACAGCGGCGTCGCACCAAGCCGCTTAAGCACCCCGTACCTTCGCTCGAAGCCGGTGGCGATCGCCTGGCTGGTGAATGCGGTGGACATGATGGCGAGCGCGATTATCCCGGGAGTGAGGAAGTCCACCCGGCTGCCGTGGCCGAGATTCAGCACGGACGCCTCGCTGAAGCCGACCAGCAGCAGCACCGGGATGATCAATGTCAGCAGCAGTTGCTCGCCGTTACGCAGTAGGCCGCGCGCGTCGAACGCGGCCTGCGCCACAACCATGCGGCTCAGCGGCGCTGCCCCGGGCGCTGGAGAAAGATCATTAGCCCTAACGGCTGCCGCGTGGCGCGCCGCTTGCGGCGCGGCGGGGGGTCCGGGGGCTGCGGCCGCGCCTGTCGCGGCGGGCGTGCCTGGTAGCGGTCCCGCGCCCTCGGGCGAGGCGGTCGCAGGGCCGCTCAACGGCTTGCTCATGGGCGAAGCTCCCGCCCGGTCAGTTCGAGGAACACATCCTCGAGCGTGCGGCTCGCGAGCCGCAGGTCGTCGGTCCGTACCTGTTGCGCGGTGCACCACGCGGCGACGGCCCCGAGCAATTCCGGCGAGCCCGCGGCGTCCTCGCCGCCGTCGATTAGATAGTTGCCCGCCGGTGACTCGCTGGCTGCGGCGCCCGCGGGCAGCGCGGTGAGCAGGCCGCTGAGGTCCAGCCCAGGCCTGGCCCGCAGCCGGAGTTGCTGGCGGCCACCGGTAAGCGAGGTCGGCGTGCCCGCCGCGACGAGGCGCCCGTGGTCGATGATCGCGACACTGTCCGCCAGCCGCTCTGCTTCGTCCATCAAATGCGTGGTGAGCACGACACTGACGCCGACGCCGCGAAGTTCAGCGATGAGGTCCCACGTCGCGTGGCGAGCCTGCGGATCGAGTCCTGCGGTCGGCTCGTCAAGGAACAGCAGTTCCGGTCGGCCGACGATGGCGGCGGCAAGCGAGAGCCGCTGTTGCTGCCCCCCCGACAGCCTGCGAACCGGCGTGCGCACACAGCCGACGAGGCCGAGCCTGTCGAGCAGGGCCGCGGGATCGGCGGGACTGCGGTAGAAGCTCGCCAGCAGGCGCAGGTACTCGGCGGGTCGCGCGGCGGGCGGGATCCCGCCTGACTGTGGCATGACCCCTACTTGCGGACGCAGCGCACGGGCGTCACGAACTGGATCCAGGCCGAGCACGCGTACCTGGCCGGCGTCCGGGCGCCGGTAGCCCTCGCAGATCTCGACCGTGGTGGTCTTTCCCGCGCCGTTCGGGCCGAGCAACGCGGTCACCTCGCGGCGTGGCGCTGCCAGCGTGAGGCCGTCGACCGCAGCCACCGGCCCGTAACGCTTGGCCAGTCCGGTGATCTCGACAGCGGGGACACTCACGCAGGCGAGTCTAGAGACGTACCGGGTGTGCCATAGCCGCGGGCTCCGCCACTATTCTACGGTGACGCTCTTGGCCAGGTTGCGCGGCTTGTCGATGTCCCTGCCCAGCTTGACCGCGAGGTGGTAACCGAAGAGCTGCAGCGGAATGGTCAGCAGGATCGGGTTCAGCTCTGGCTCGTTGCGCGGTACCCGGATGACGGCGTCGGCGAGATCGTCAGGAAGGTCCGCGTTCGTGACCGCGATGACGGGGCCGCCGCGTGCCTTCACCTCCTCGATCGTGCCGATGTGCTTGGCAAGCAGTTCGTCGCCTGGCACGACCGCGACCGTCGGCATGCTCGCGTCGATCAGCGCAAGCGGGCCGTGCTTCAGCTCCGACGCCTGATATGCCTCGGCGTGCACGTAGGAGATCTCCTTCAGCTTCTGCGCGCCTTCGCGCGCGACCGGCCAGCCGCGGACCCTGCCGACGAAGAACATGTGCTGCGCGTCCGCGTATCTGCGTGCGATGTCGGCGATCGCGTCTTCCTCCGCAAGCACCCGCTCGATCTGCTCAGGCAGGAGGCGCAGTCCAGCCACGATCCGCCGGCCGTCGGCGACCGACAGGTCACGTACCCGCCCGAACAACAGGCTGAGCATCGCGAACACCACGGCCATGTTCGTGAACGCCTTGGTGGAGGCGACCGCCACCTCGGGTCCCGCGTGCAGGAAAATGCCGTTGCCGCATTCGCGCCCGATCGCGCTGCCGACCACGTTCACGGCGCCGAGCATCCTGCCGCCCTTGCGCTTGAGTTCCTGCACCGCGGCAAGCGTGTCGAGCGTCTCACCTGACTGGCTGACCGCGACGAACAGCGTGTGCGGGTCGACAGCGGGATTGCGGTAGCGGAACTCCGAGGCCGGCTCGGCGTCGGCGGGGATGCGGGCAAGCTCCTCCATGAAAGCAGCGCCCATCTGGCCCGCGTAATACGCCGATCCGCAGCCGAGGAAGGTGACCCGATTGATCGTGTGGACGTCACGTGCGGTGATCTCGATGCCGCCGAGCCGTGCGGTGGCGAACCGGTCGTCCAGCCGGCCGAGCAGCGCCCGCCGGACCGCATCCGGCTGCTCGTGCATCTCTTTGTGCATGTAGTCGGGGAAGCCGCCGAGGTCGTAGTCCTCGGCTGTCAGCTCCACGGTGGTCGGGACCTTGTCGGTCGGGCGCGCCTCAAGGGTGCTCGTGTGGAACTCGTGCGCCCGAACGGTGGCGAGCTCACCGTCATCGAGATAGACGACACGCTGCGTGTGGCGTACCAGCGCGGCCACATCGGAGGCGACGAACATCTCGCCCTCGCCCACGCCGAGCACGATCGGGCTCCCGTTGCGCGCCACCACTAGCTCGTCTGGCCTGCGGGCATCGAGGACAACCAGGCCGTAGGCGCCCTCGACCCGCAGCAGTGCCGCCCGGACGGCGTCCTCGAGTGTGGCGGCGCCATCTGCGATGGCGGCCGCGATCAGGTGCGCGAGAGCCTCGGTGTCGGTATCAGAGACAAGTTTGGTACCACCGGCGGCGAGCTCACTGCGCAGGCGTTCCGCATTCTCAATGATCCCGTTGTGCACGACCGCGATACGGCCGCTGGCATCCACGTGCGGGTGGGAGTTGACGTCGCTCGGCTCTCCGTGTGTTGCCCATCTTGTGTGCCCGATGCCGACGGTCGCCGGGCTGGGAGTGCCGACCAGCTCACGCAGGCCGGACACGCGCACCGCTGCCTTGGTCACCCGCAGCCGGCCGCGGTGCACGACGGCGATTCCTGCTGAGTCGTAGCCTCGGTATTCAAGCCGGCGCAGACCCTCGAGCAGAATCGGGGTTGCCTGGCGCTGGCCGATATAGCCGACGATCCCGCACATCGCGTGTGCTCCTCTCTGTCCGGCACCGGTCTTCTGTCACCGGTCTTCTGTCACCGGTCTTCTGTCACCGGTCTTCTGTCACCGGTCTTCTGTCACCGGTCTTCTGTCACCGGTCTTCTGTCACCGGTCTTCTGTCCGGTGCCCGCTAGTGGCGGTCAGCCGTACACGATCCGGCGAAGCTGACGCTGCGACAAGCCAGGGGCGGCCACGGGCCGCTGACCTAGCTCGTTCGCGATCAGGGGCCAGATCTGGGGATTCTTGTATTGACGACGGTGGAGTTCGTTATGCCTGCGGCGGACGAACTCCTCTGCGGTCTCACCGAAGTAAGCGATAACGTCGGCGATAACCCGCTCCGCGATGCCCGGTGCCAGCCCCGTGGTCACGCAAACGTGGCGGACAAGATCCTGTGGCGCAGGATGTGTCACAGCACCAGACACTCTCAATAGGAATAGGTCTGGGTCAAGTTTCCTGCCCGATCCCGGGCAGGAAACGCGAGCATAGCAGTGCTTCAATGCCAGTTTGGCCGCCTGACCCACAGTGGCAGGTTCTCCGTGCCGAGCGAGCCGCCGTGCCTGTGCCCTGTTCGTGCCGTGTCCGTGCCGTTTCTGTGCCGCGCCCGCGCCGCGCCCGCGCCGCGTCTCTGCGGCGTCCGTGCCGCGTCCGTGCCGTGTCCGCGCCGCGCCCGCGCCGCGCCCGCGCCGCGTCTCTGCGGCGTCTGTGCCGCGTCTCTGCGGCGTCCGCGCCGCGTCCGCGCCGCGCCCGCGCCGCGTCTCTGCGGCGTCTGTGCCTCGTCCGTGCCGCGTCTCTGCCGCGTCCGTGCCGTGTCAAACTTCATATTGGCAACAGCCATCGCTCCAGCCGCTACATCCGCGCCAGCTACGGTCGGCATCACCTAACACCATGGTGATGCCGGCCCCGTCGGCGGTTCGAATTTGGCAAGGTTCATCTTTTGCAATGAGCATCGTTGGTCCCCGCCGGCGTTGCGCGCAGGGATGGATTTACGCCACACTGATGTTGTGAAATATGTGAGGCAGGCTGAAGTGAGCGCCGTAGCAGCGAGCGATGACGCTCGCGGCGTGGTGACCGCTGCCGTCCTCCAGGCTCGTACGGTTCAGGCGAAGGCGTACGCCGCTGCGGTCCATGCGGGAAATGAGCGTGGCACGAGGGCGCGCGTTGCTCGGCTGATCCTCGAAAACGGCCCGATCACAGCGTTCGCGCTCAGTAGCAGGCTCGGGCTGACGCCTGCGGCGATCCGCCGGCACCTCGACGCGCTGCTCGCGGACGAGATGATCGAGACTCGAAAGGCGCGGACCTACGGGAGCCGCGGCAGGGGGCGCCCGGCGAAGCTGTTTGCCATTACCGATGCGGGCAGGAGCGCTTTCGAGCACGCATACGACGACCTGGCAAGCAGCGCGCTCAGGTTCCTCGCCAGCTCGCGCGGGCCCGAGGCTGTCGCCGAGTTCGCGCGAGAACAGGTCGCCGATCTCGAGTGGCGGTACCGGCCCGCGGTAGAGACAGCGTCAGCAGGCGACCGCGTACATGCGCTCGCGGAGGCGCTTACGGCGGACGGGTACGCCGCATCGGCCGATGTCGCCCCGGCCGGCGGTGGCCAGCAACTCTGCCAGCACCACTGCCCCGTGGCGCACGTGGCGGCCGAGTTCCCGCAGTTGTGCGAGGCGGAGACCGAGGCATTTGGCCGCCTGCTCGGCACGCCGGTGCAGCGGCTTGCCACCATTGCGCATGGCGACGGGATCTGCACGACACACGTAACTGACTTGTCGACGGTTCGCCCGCACGCCGGCACATCGCTGCAGGAAGGCACCGGGTTGCGGGAAAGCACCGGGTTGCGGGAAAACACCGTGCAGTCGCCTCATCACGAACTCTAGGTCCGGAGGGCCCTCCTAATGACGACAACGACGCGCCCCGAACTCGAGGGGCTTGACCGGTACAAGTTTGGCTGGGCCGACACCGACGTGGCAGGTGCCACCGCAAAGCGCGGACTGTCCGAGGATGTCGTCAGGGGAATCTCGGCCAAAAAGAACGAGCCTGCGTGGGTGCTCGATATGCGCCTCAAGGGCCTGCGGCTGTTCGGCAAGAAGCCGCTGCCCGCATGGGGCGCCGATCTCAGCGAGATCGACTTCGAGAACATCAAGTACTTCGTCCGGTCGACCGAGAAGCAGGCCACGACCTGGGACGAGCTGCCGGCCGACATCAAGAGCACGTACGACAAGCTGGGCATCCCCGAGGCCGAAAAGCAGCGCCTCATCGCGGGGGTGGCGGCGCAGTACGAAAGCGAAGTCGTGTATCACAAGATCCGCGAGGATCTGGAGGAAAAAGGTGTCATCTTCCTCGACACCGATACGGCGCTGAGAGAACATCCCGAGCTGTTCCAGGAGTACTTCGGCACCGTGATTCCGCCCGGCGACAACAAGTTCGCGGCACTCAACACGGCGGTCTGGTCCGGTGGGTCCTTTATCTACGTGCCGAAGGGCGTGCAGGTGGAGATACCGCTGCAGGCCTACTTCCGGATCAACACCGAGAACATGGGCCAGTTCGAGCGCACCCTCATCATCGTCGACGAGGGTGCCTACGTCCACTATGTCGAGGGCTGCACCGCGCCGATCTACAAGTCAGACTCGCTGCACTCGGCCGTCGTCGAGATCATCGTGAAGAAGGATGCCCGCTGCAGGTATACCACGATCCAGAACTGGTCGAACAACGTCTACAACCTTGTCACCAAGCGGGCGGTGGCCTACCAGGGCGCGACGATGGAGTGGATCGACGGCAACATCGGCTCCAAGGTCACGATGAAATATCCGGCCGTGTACCTGATGGGCGAGCATGCCAAGGGCGAGACGCTGTCCGTCGCGTTCGCGGGGGAGGGTCAGCATCAGGATGCGGGCGCGAAGATGGTGCACTGCGCTCCCCATACCTCGTCCACGATCGTGTCCAAATCTGTGGCCCGCGGCGGCGGGCGTACCTCCTACCGAGGTCTTGTCCAGGTGCAGGAGGGTGCCAGCCACTCCAGGTCCACGGTGAAATGCGACGCGCTCCTCATCGACGCGGTCAGCAGGTCTGACACGTACCCCTACGTGGATGTTCGCGAGGATGACGTGGAGATGGGCCATGAGGCCACGGTCTCCAAAGTCTCTGCAGAGCAACTCTTCTACTTGATGAGCCGTGGCATGACTGAGGACGAGGCGATGGCGACCATCGTCCGTGGCTTCGTCGAGCCGATCGCGCGCGAACTGCCGATGGAATACGCGCTGGAACTCAACCGGCTGATCGAGCTCCAGATGGAGGGGGCAGTCGGCTAATGGCAGGAATTCAAGGGGCTGTGGAGACGGCGGTCCCTTCGTCCAGGCTGCATGGGCGTGAGTCCTACGACGTGGCCGACTTCCCCGTGCCGAACGGCAGGGAGGAGGAGTGGCGGTTCACCCCCCTGCGACGGCTTCATGGCCTGCACACGGAAGGTGGCGCGGCTTCTTCGGCGGGGCTTTCTGCCGGCGCGGAATCTGCCTTTACTAACGCATCACCGCCCGGCAAGGTCATTGCAGAAGCGGATGCCGCGCCTGAGGTGCGAGTGGAAGTTGCGGGCCGCGACGACCCGAGGATCGGCCGCGCCTTCGTGCCCGCTGACCGGGTGAGCGCGCGCGCGTACAACTCGTTCTCCCAGGCAACCATCCTTACCGTGCCCAAGGACACAGTGACGTCGCGGCCCACGGTGCTTTCTGTGCATGGTGAGCGATCGGGGCAGGGCGAGCGATCGGGCGTGCGGGCGGGCGCTGCCGCATTCGGCCATCTCCTCGTCGAGGTGGAGCCATTCGCCGAGGCTGTCCTTGTGCTCGACCACTCGGGCAGCGCGGTCTATGCGGACAATGTGGAGTTCGTCGTGCGCGAAGGCGGCTCGCTGTCGGTCGTCAGCGTGCAGGGCTGGGCGGACGATGCTGTGCACCTCTCGCACCACCACGCGCAGCTCGGCAAGGATGCCCGGATTAAGCACACTGCCGTAACCCTCGGCGGCAACGTGGTCAGGTTGGCTCCGTCGGTGCGCTACACGGGGCCGGGCGGCGACGCCGAACTGCTTGGTCTCTACTTCACCGACGAGGGCCAGCATCTCGAGCACCGGCTGTTCGTGGATCATGCCGTCAGGGACTGCAGAAGCCGGGTGGAGTACAAGGGGGCGCTGCAGGGTGAAGGCGCGCACGCGGTATGGATCGGCGACGTGATCATCCGGGCCGAGGCGACGGGTACGGACACCTACGAGTACAACCGCAACCTGGTGCTGACCGACGGCACCCGGGTGGACTCCGTCCCGAACCTGGAGATCTTGACGGGCGAGGTCGCGGGGGCGGGGCATGCGAGCGCGAGTGGGCGGCTTGAGGACCACCACCTCTTCTACTTGATGGCACGCGGGATCCCATACAAGGATGCGCGCCGCCTGGTGATCAGGGGTTTCTTCGGCCAGCTCATCGAGCGGATCGACGTCCCGAGCCTGCGGACCAGGGTGGCCGCGGCGGTCGAGGCCGAACTTGTTCATTCCGTTGATGAGAAATGGACCGATCAGAAGCGGCCGTCCGGCGAGATACCGCAGGCCCCGCACGTGCAGGGCTCATTGGAGTCGGACAGCTCGCCCGAGATGCGGCGCTCGCATGACATTCAGGCGGCCCCGGCGACGCAGTACCGCCCGGAAGGCCGGCGCTCATGACGGAGCTTTCCACATTCCTGCGCGCGTGCGCGGTATCGGACCTGCCAGACGAAGGTGCGATCGGGATCGACCTGAACGGCACACCCGTCGTCGTCGTGCACGCTGAGGACGAGGTTTACGCGCTGCGTGACGTGTGCTCGCACGCGGAGGTGGCGCTCTCTGAGGGCGAGGTCTACGACCACACGATCGAGTGCTGGCTGCACGGATCCTGTTTCGATCTGCGCACAGGCAACCCGACCGGGCCACCGGCGACCAAGCCGGTGCCGACGTATCCAGTGAGGATCGAGGGCGAGGACGTGCTCGTGTCGCTTGGCCCTGAGGTCTCCGCGCGCTGAGTGATTGCCGTGGGCGACGCCGGTGCCAGCGAAAGTGCCTCCCGGGCAAATTGGAACCTCCAGACCGGAACCTCCAGACCGGAACCTCCAGACCGGAACCTCCTAGAAGAGAGAGAACTCGGAGACAAGGCGAATAATGTCCATTCTTGAGATTCATGACCTGCACGTCCGCGTCTCGGACACCGGCGGCCCGAAGCAGGAGATCCTGAAGGGCGTCGACCTGACCGTGGTGTCCGGGGAGACCCACGCGATCATGGGCCCGAACGGCTCAGGTAAGTCCACCCTCGCGTATGCGATCGCCGGCCATCCCAAGTACGAGGTCACCCAGGGAACCGTTACCTTGGACGGCGAGGATGTGCTGGCCATGAGCGTGGACCAGCGAGCAAGGGCCGGCCTTTTCCTTGCTATGCAATATCCGGTCGAGGTGCCGGGCGTATCGGTGTCGAACTTCCTGCGGACCGCGATCACCGCGGTGCGCGGCCAGCCGCCTAAGCTGCGTGACTTCATGAAGGAGATGCGCGCGGCGATGTCAGGCCTCGCCATCGATCCCGCCTTCGCCGAGCGGAACCTCAATGAGGGCTTCTCCGGCGGCGAGAAGAAGCGACACGAGATCCTCCAGCTTGAACTGCTGCAGCCGAAGATCGCCGTGCTTGACGAGACTGACTCCGGTCTGGACGTGGACGCACTGAGGATCGTTTCCGAGGGCATCAACCGGTTCCGTGCTCAGGAGGGCCCGGCTCGCCCGGGAATACTGCTGATTACCCACTACAACCGGATCTTGCGCTATGTGACGCCGGAATTCGTGCATGTGTTCATCGACGGCAGGATCGTCGAGGAAGGCGGGCCCGAACTCGCTGAGGTGCTCGAGGCTGGCGGGTACGAGCGCTTCGCGAAGGCAGGCGCGCCGTCGTGACCATGACACCGCACGCAGCAGAGACGGCGCT
This sequence comes from Streptosporangiaceae bacterium, assembly GCA_035517695.1. GTDB lineage: Bacteria > Actinomycetota > Actinomycetes > Streptosporangiales > Streptosporangiaceae > DATFVJ01. The sequence goes on along the minus strand of DATIYI010000308.1, from coordinate 29,805 downwards.
GTCGGCCAGCCCGCCGTTTGATATGGAAAAGGTCCGCGCCGACTTCCCGATCCTGTCGAGGACAGTGCGGGGCGGCAGGCCATTGGTGTATCTCGACTCGGGAGCCACCTCACAGAAGCCGCGGCAGGTGCTTGACGCTGAGCGCGAGTTCTACGAACGCCACAATGCCGCCGTGCACCGCGGCGCCCATCTGCTCGCCGAAGAGGCGACCGACGCGTACGAGACCGCCAGAGCCACGGTAGCCTCCTTCATCGGCGCGCAGCCTGGCGAAATTGTGTTCACCAAGAACGCGACCGAGGCGATCAACCTGGTCGCCTACGCGATGAGCAACGCGGCGGCGCTGCCAGCGACCGACCCGGCGGCCGCGCGTTTCGCCGTCCGTCCCGGCGACGAGGTCCTGGTCACGGAGCTTGAGCACCACGCGAACCTCGTGCCCTGGCAGCAGCTGTGCCAGCGCACCGGCGCCACGCTGCGCTGGTTCGGCCTCACGGCGGATGGCCGTCTCGACCTGGAAGCGCTTGATGCGCTCATCGGCGAGCGTACGAGGATGGTCGCACTCAGTCACCAGTCGAACGTGCTCGGCACGATACCGCCGGTGATGGAGATTGCTCGCCGCGCCCATCAGGCGGGTGCGCTCGTCCTCGCCGACGCCGCTCAGTCCGTGCCGCACCAGCCGGTGGACGTGTCCACGCTCGGCGTGGATTTCCTCGCCTTCTCCGGCCACAAGATGCTCGGGCCTTCCGGCATCGGCGTGCTGTGGGGCCGGCGTGAGCTGCTCGAAGTGATGCCGCCGTTCATCACCGGCGGCTCCATGATCGAAGTAGTCCGGATGGAGAACTCGACCTTTCTGCCGCCGCCGCAGCGGTTCGAGGCGGGCGTGCCGATGGCCCCACAGGCGGTCGGCCTCGCGGCGGCCTGCGACTATCTGACAGATCTCGGCATGGCACATGTGGCCACGCACGAGGAGATGCTGACGGCGCAGGCGCTCTCGGTCCTCGGCGAGATCCCTGGCGTGCGGATCCTCGGTCCGCACGGCATCGGGGATCGCGGCGCTGCGGTGGCATTCACCGTGGCGGGAATACACCCGCATGACGTCGGCCAGGTGCTCGACGAACTAGGCATCGCGGTGCGGACCGGGCATCACTGCGCGTGGCCGCTGCACCGCAGGTACCAGGTGCAGGCGAGCACGCGTGCCACCTTTTACGTGTACAACACACCAGCCGAGGTAGCTGCCCTTGCCGACGGAGTGCGCTACGCGCAACAGTTCTTCGGAACAGTGTGAGCGGTCATGAACGTTAAGATCGGCAAGTGCGCGGCACGGCTGTCATCTTGCACGATCGCGCCAGGCGGCCGAGGCCGCGGCAGAGCGTTCCCAGGAAGCACACTGGCATCAAGACGACCCGCGACCTCGGTGGCAGCTTCCCTCAGGGCGGTGCCAGCGGCAGCGGTGCCAGCACGGGCGCTACTAGTACGGGCGGCGCTAGCGCGAGCGGAGATACGAAGAGCGGCGTGATGCTTCAGTCGATATACCAGGAGATCATCCTGGACCACTACCGCCACCCGCACCACAGGGGGCTGCGGGAGCCTTATGACGCCGAGGTGCACCACGTCAATCCCACCTGCGGTGACGAGGTAACCGTCCGCGTCCGGCTCGGCGGCGCCGGGGAGGACGTAGCAGGTGACGCGGCGAACGGCGCGAGCAGCGCCGCAAACGACGCGCCTAACAGCGCCGCATCCGGCGCGGGCAACGGTGCCGGGGACATCCCGGCAGAAGGCGACGTGCGGGTGAGCGACGTTTCCTACGACGCGCTCGGCTGCTCGATCAGCCAGGCCAGCGCCTCTGTCATGACGGATCTCGTGATCGGGAAGACCGTCGACGAGGCGCTCGCTGTGGGCGACGCGTTCTTGGCGCTGATGCAGGCGCGGGGAGACGTGGAGCCGGACGAGGACGTGCTCGAGGACGCGGTCGCCTTCGCGGGCGTGGCCAAATACCCGGCCCGGGTCAAATGCGCCCTGCTTGGCTGGATGGCGTGGAAAGACGCGACGGTCCGGGCGCTCAATGGGAAGGCAGGACAGGCATCATGACGGAGAACGCGATCAGCGAACAGGCAGCCGGGCAGGTCGTCAGCCATGACGCGGACGGGGCAGCCGAGTCGGCCACCCCGCTGGCAGGCGAGCAGCTTTCCCCGGAGGCCGACGAGGTGCTCGAGGCCCTGCGAGATGTGGTAGACCCCGAGCTCGGTATCAATGTGGTCGACCTTGGCCTGGTTTATGGCGTCGATCTGGCCGACGACGGTGTGGCCACCATCGACATGACTCTTACCAGTGCGGCGTGCCCGCTCACCGACGTGATCGAGGATCAAGCCGCCGAGGCGCTTGACGGCCTGGTGCAGGGATTCCACATCAACTGGGTCTGGCTGCCACCGTGGGGACCAGACAAGATCACCGAGGATGGCCGCGAGCAGCTGCGCGCGCTCGGCTTCAACGTCTGACGACCAGCACGCCCACCCGCGCTGCCAGGCCGAGGCCGGCGCCGGCCAGCTCTGGCCCGGTCAAGCTCAGCCACGCAGGTAGAAAGGCCCAGCGCTCGCTTCCGTCCACTGCTCGAGCGGTCCTGGCTCATATTGGCCAGGGAACGTGATGTCGATGGCGAACCCGGGCTCTGTGACGTCCACGGCATGTTGCACCGCCTGCGCCGCGGCCTCCTGCGCGGAGCCGTCCTGTGGATCGTCCAGGGTCACGCAGATGACGAGCCCGTGACCTTCTTCCGTGGTCAGCCACGCCCTGGTGGCCGACTTGGCCGCCCGCACGGTGCGCAGGCCCGCCGCGACTGCGCTGAGCAGCCTGGTCGGCTGCTCGGGCGGAGGACCGACACGGATCTTGCTGCCGCCGATGACGGCGTGGGTACTCGCAAGAAAGGCGACGTCGTCGGGGTAGATCGGGACGCTCACCGGGGCACCGGGGTTCAGCGCGATACCGAGCCCGGCGGGAAGCAGCCGGGCAAGCCGTACGGCTGGCACGACCGCGTGTGGCACGTCCGCACCCCGGACCACAGACGCGCTCTGCCGCGCCGGGGAGCCGTACGCCATATCCGGGGCCGCCTGGCCGACTACCTCGTTGAGCTGGCCAGCCGACGTGAACGCAGGGATGAATTCGGCGTCGAGGTAGCGGACCGTCGGCAGCGTGAGCGCGTGCCCGTCGGTGACGGGCCGGCCGTCAGGCAGCGGCAGCCATAGCTGGCCATGACACAGTTCGTCGAGGAGTTCGCCCACCCGGGTCCGGTCCCTGACAGCGGCAAAAAGCGCATTCTCCACGCTGTTCGCCGGGAAGCCCGCCGGTGCGGCAGCCTCGGATCGTATGGTCATCAGCATCTTCCTTGACTGGTATTGGGCGCCGCCGCGTACCGGCGGGTGTCGTGATCTGTGCGCGGAGTCTCTTTGGCTGCGCGACGCCCACTAGCCACCCCGAACCCCGAACCCCACTCGCCACCCCGAATCCCGCTAGAAACCCCGAATCCCGCTAGCCACCCCGGAACCCGCTACATTGCCGAACTGGAGACACCCCAGGACGCTGCCCCGAGCCCACCCAAGCCCCGGGCCCGCGGACAATGCCAGCCCAGAGCGGTGCCCGGGACCTGGACAATGGTGCCGACTGGACGAGGCCGCTATCAAATAGTAATCGCATGGAGGCGTTGCGTAGTGACAAGCTTGGCACCTAATGCTCTCGCTGGCGGCAGGTGGCTGGACATTGCTCCCGAACGCATAGTTAGCTGGCTCTCCGCATTCACAGCCGGGCATGGCGGGGCGGAGGTTGCGCCTGCGGCGGCAGCCGTTCGGTATACGGGTGAAGACGGTGCGATAGCCGAGTGTCACGCGCCCTTTCCGCCGTGGCCTGGTTTGGCGGACGCGACGGCATTGTCATTGACGGCTGGGCAACCGGATGAGGTCGCCGAGCGGATCGCGGCACATGCGTCCGCGGACCGGGCCGTCGGCGTGCTGATCGTCCGCCTCGGCGGCTACGCGGCCGGTGTCTTTTCCGGCGCGCCGCCGCGCCTCGTCGCATCCAAGACTGGCTCACGGCTGGTGCACGGGCGCAGCGCGGCCGGCGGAACTTCGCAGCAGCGTTTCGCGCGGCGGCGGGAAAAGCAGGCGGGGGAGGCCCTCGCCGCTGCCGCCGAGACGGCCGCCCGCGTGTTTGAGGGGTATCCGGGTCGGCTCGATGCCGTTGTGCTCGGCGGTGACCGGATGGCGATCGGCCGAATGCGCCAGGACGACAGGATGCAGCCCTACTTCGATCTTGCCGTGGACCGGTTCCTCACCGTGCCCGAGCCGAGGCTAGCGGTACTGCGCGACACACCACGGCTGTTCCGTGCCGTGCGGATCAGACTGATCGAGCCCACGCCCGCCGCGGTGGCGGGCGGGTGACACTCCTCGGCAGAACTTGACTACCAACCGCGCCCAGTGCGGGCCGGAGCAGTCGCCGCGGACCGTGCCCAGGTCAGCGCGCAGGCCAGCGGAAACTCCGTCACCGCGAGTCAAGGCCACGGTAGAATGCGGCTAAGCTGTCGCTTTGAATCTGACGCCTCCGGTGACGGGGAGCGCGCCGTCCACCCACCCGAGCCTCACTCGGGGTACGCCGCGGCAGGTAGCCCGCGGTCCCCGCCAGGGCCCCGGTGTACGGGGCACCGGCAACCGGTGTCACTTGACGGACCCGGCCGACGCGCTTGTGGAGCCCGCCCGCATACCCGTCACCAGAAGGAGTGGCACTCCAAGTGCTCGTTGCATCTGGCCTTGAGCTGCGCGCCGGCGCGCGGCTGCTGATTGACGATGCGTCGTTCCAGATCGCCCAGGGAGACCGGATCGGGCTGGTCGGCAGGAACGGTGCGGGCAAGACGACGCTTGCCCGGGTGCTTGCGGCCGAGGCACTTCCAGCCGCGGGCGCGGTTCGACGTACGGGCACCGTTGGATACCTCCCCCAGGATCCGCGCACGGGCGATCTCGACATGCTCGCCATGGACAGGATCCTGTCCGCGCGCGGTCTCGACGAGGTGCTGGCAGGAATGCGCAAGGCGCAGCACGAGATGGCGGAGACGGACGCGCGCAGGGATGACGCGATCCGTGCGTACTCGCGGTTCGAGGACAGGCTGCACGTGCTCGGCGGTTACGCGGCCGAGGCGGAGGCGGCGTCGATGGCGGCCAGCCTCGGCCTGCCTGACCGCGTACTCGGGCAGCCACTCAGGAGCATGTCCGGTGGCCAGCGGCGCCGCGTCGAACTCGCCCGCATCCTGTTCAGTGGCGCCGAGACGCTCTTGCTGGACGAGCCGACGAATCACCTGGACGCCGATTCCATCTCGTGGCTGCGCGACCACCTCCGCGCACATCGCGGCGGCCTCGTCGTGATCAGCCACCACACGGCGCTGCTCGAGGCCGTGGTGAACAAGGTGTTCCACCTAGACGCGAACCGCTGCGTGCTTGATTTGCACAATGTGGGCTGGCACGCATACCTGGAGCAGCGCGAGGTCGCGGAACGGCGGCGCAAGCGCGAGCGGGCCAACGCCGAGCGGCAGGCGGCGGCCCTGCAGGCGCAGGCGGACCGCATGCGCGCCAAGGCCACCAAGGCAAAGGCCGCACAGGGTATGGAGCGGCGGGCACACCGGTTGCTCGCGGGCGCCGCGACGGAGCGCAGGGCGGACCGTGTCGCTCGCCTCAGGTTCCCCACTCCCGCACCATGCGGACGGGTGCCGCTGACCGCCTCGGGGCTGTCCAAGGACTATGGCTCCGTTGAGGTTTTCACCGGCGTGGATCTGGCCGTGGACCGTGGCAGCCGGGTTGTCGTTCTGGGCCTCAATGGTGCGGGCAAGACGACACTTCTGCGCCTCCTCGTCGGGCTCGAGGAACCGGACGCGGGCGAGGTGACCGCCGGGCACGGGCTGCGCCTTGGCTACTACGCGCAGGAACACGAGACCCTCGACACCGCAAGAACAGTGCTGGAGAACATGCGATCGGCGGCACCTGACCTACCCGTGTCCGAGCAGCGCCGGATTCTCGGGTCCTTCCTCTTCACCGGCGAGGACGTCAGCAAACCCGCCGGGGTGCTTTCCGGCGGGGAGAAGACCAGGCTTGCGCTGGCGCTACTCGTCGTATCCGGTGCGAACGTGCTGTTGCTCGATGAGCCGACGAACAACCTTGACCCGGCGAGCCGCGGTGAAATCCTCGCCGCATTGCGTACCTACCGGGGCGCGATTGTCCTGGTCACCCACGATGAGGGAGCGGTCGAGGCGCTCGAGCCACAGCGGGTGATGCTGCTCCCCGATGGGATTGAGGACACCTGGGACGACGAGTTCGCCGATCTGGTCGCGCTTGCCTGAATCCGGCTACTCACCGCGATGCCACAGGTGGCTTCTCAAAAAAGAAGTGATCATTTGCCTCGATGTGGGTAGCCGATCTAGCGTTAATGCGTGATCATTGCGAGGGACGGTAACGCTTAGGTCACTCCAGATCACGGGAGGTACTTGTGACCGAGACCCTCAAGAAAGGCACCCGAGTAACCGGCGCTGATCGCACCAAACTCGCGGCGGATCTGAAAAAGAGGTACGAGTCGGGTGAGAGCATCCGCTCGCTTGCCGGTGCTACCGGCAGGTCGTACGGCTTCGTGCACCGGATCCTCACCGAGTCTGGCGTGCACCTGCGCGGTCGCGGCGGTGCGACCCGGGGCAAGGCCAAGTCGTAGCACGTGGGCGAAGTGCTGAACCAGTCTGGCTCATCAAGGCAAATCCAACCCCCGGATCCCGTTAGGCGTTAGCACGGGGCAGAGTGCTCGCCGGGGCACCGAGCACTCTGCAGGCCCGGCTCACCAGGCACGCCGCTGCCGGACACGGCACCCCCTGCCAGGCGCGGTCGTGCCAGGGCCAGGATTGCGTACCAGCGAACGGTACGCCCGAGGCATCACCCGCGACGACGTCGACGCGGCCCACCCCGAGCGGAAGACTCCCACCCGCGACCCGATGATCTACGTCGGCCACGGGCTGAGGATCTGTCCGCGGCTGGACCGGGCTGCGCGAGGCCATGCGTAATCGTCTCGACGGTCCCACCGTCCATCGCGGCTCCCGAGTTTCATTACGGGCCCATGGTTCACGATGCTCTCAGCGGCGGTGCCACGGGTCCGTGGTGGGTCGCTGCTGGCTGGTCCCGCAGGTGGGTGGATTATGTGTGAGATGCGTGGTACGGACGCCCGAACGTAACCGACTGCTAACAACGGCGACGTGGGCGCGGACGAGACTCCGTACCATGGAACTGACGGACACCGACGGGCGCCGGTACGTGCGCGCCTCAGCGTGCCCGGCCGATGTGCTCCCGTCCCGGCTGCCGCACGAGCCTGGTCCCGGCGGCATGCCCGGCGAGCGCGCCCGGTGCGCGTGCGAGGAACCCTGTGCGCGTGTGGGCCGGCGGTGTGCCAGCGGCGGCGCGGAGCCTTCTGGTGGCTCTGACGTTGCCTTCGTGGGCTCGTAGTCTGGTCGGCCTTGTAGCGCCCGGCCCTGGACGCGACACCGCTCATCGCGAACATCCTGATGGCCGGAGGCCGTCGAGGGGAGAGTGTCCCGGGGTGAACTTCTGCTCGGCGCCGTTTCCGCCGACCGCGGCTAGACCGTCCACACCAGACAGAAGGGCTTGCCGGCCGGATCGGCGTAGACGCGCCAGTTCGGGCCGGCGCCGTCCAGTCGGGTGGCGCCGATGTCAAGGGCGGCCCGTTCCGCCGCGTCCACGTCCTGGACCGTCACGTCGAGGTGGATCTGCTGCGGGTACGCCGGATCCGGCCAGCGTGGCGCGGTGTACTGCTCCACCTGCTGGAACATCACCGGCTGCGCGCCGTCCTCGCCGATCACGGCGACCCCGTCCGCCTCGTACGTCACGGGCTTGCCGAGCAGCTCCGCGTAGAAGTGGCTCAATCCCGTCGCGTCGGGGCAGTCGAGCATGACGCCCATCAGGGTCCGCGGATCGTCCGGGTTGAGGCACAGGTCGAACGGATGGCCGGCCGGGTCGGCCAGCGTGTGCCACCGCTCGCTGCGGCGCAGCAGGGTGGCGCCGAGCTGCTGGGCGCGTTCGGCCGCCGCGCCGATGTCCGGTACCCGGAAGTCGAGATGGGCCTGCTGGGGACGGTCCTGGTCCGGCCAGTGGGGCGGCACGTGGTCGATGGCCCGTTGCAGGCCCATCCGCCAGCCGTCACCGGTGTCGAGCGTGATCCACTCATCGTCGTCGTCGGGGACGCGTTGCCAGCCGGCGAGCTGCTCGTAGAACGTGGCCAGGCGGTCGATGTCCGGGGCGTCGAGTGCCACGGCCCGCAGTGAGCCGACCGTCCGCCGGTGCGGTTCGGGGGTCATACCCCGATCCTGCCGATCCCGGGGCCGGCCCGCCACCGGAACACCGGCGTTGACGATCCGGTCTAGGGTGCCCCTGCGCCTGGCGCCGAGCACACCCTGTACTGGCTTCGGAGGTAGCAGCTCATGACTTGTTCTTGCTTTCAGCTTGGACAATGGCACGATCTTGGCGACCTCGCGATGGCGCGAACCTCGGCTTCCAGCTTGCCCTGGTGGATAACGCGATGCCGGAGGCACGGCTGGCCCTCAACCTAAGCCGGGGGCCAGTCGAACAAATCACCCGCCACGACTGCTGCTCGCGCTTGCGGATTCACCTCAGGGCCTCTTCCTCAGGAGACGTTCACGTTGGTGTAGCCACTGACGGTTGCCGTCTGGCCGGTAGCCGTCGTAGCGGTTGCGGTCCACGGAGCCTTGACGCTGCCAGCCGCTGTTCCCTTGGGAACGGTGACGGTGACGTAGATGCCCGCAAGGCCGTTGACAGCCACGGTCGGGCTGGAGGTGCTGTTGACCTGCGTGCCAGTGATCTTCACGGTCTCAGGGACGTTTCCTGTGTTGTCCGCGAGGAACTCCAGTTGCGTGCTGGAACCAGGAGCGACGGTGACGTTCCCGCCACTGCCGGCGACACTAAGCCCGGCCTTGGGGGCAGACACGATGACGGTAATAGGGAGCTTGATGCCGGCGCCGATGTTTCCGCCCGCGACTGGCGGGACCTGACCCTCGACGTAATCGGTGTAGGTGCCTGACGTGGCGCTGGCCGGGATGCTGATGGTGACGGTCGAGCGCTGGCTCGCGCTCTGGTCGCCCGCCTGGCCCGTCGCCGCGAGCTTGAGCGTCGTCGGGCTGGCGGCGATGTAACTGCCGCCGACAGAGACAGTGGCCGTCTCAGCGACACCCACGGTGGGGTTGTAGAACTCCGCGACACCAGAGGTGCTCTGGCCTGGAGCGAGGGTGACGGTACTGGCTAGTCCGACAAGCCCTCCGCCGATGCCGGGACCGGCTGACGCTGACGCTGACGCTGACATTGCTGTCGCGCCGAGTCCTCCGGCGATGACTGCTGCTGCTGCGGCTATTGCGGTGACTGACCGGTTGAGCTTCGTGGTGTCCATGCACCCAGGCTCTAAAGCGCGGGTAGCCGTGCCGTTCGCCCATGGGTTGCGGACTGGTTGCAGGCAGCACCGGGCCGCGGAAGCCAGCGGGCACAATCCAGTCGAGCGGGACAGGACTGCCGAGAATCGCTCGTGCGCGCGTTGGGACCGGACGTCGTCGGCCGCAATGATCCCGGAGCCTAGTCTTATGAGGCACCGCAACATTGCCTGCCCAGCTAAAGACGCGTGCGCCCGAAGGGCCGTAGACGCTCAGCTTGAGAGGAGCAGGAGGCACGGCATCGCTCGGGTCCCATAGCCCGACAGTGAATGTCCGACCTCGACAGGTCGATCTTGCTGTCTCCAGCATGGCCGCTCCGCTCACGGCGTTGTGGGCGCGCGGCAGCTCGATGCGCGAGGATGTTGCTATGACGCCAAGCACACCAGACCTAGAGCGAGCGGGCTTGCGCCTCGACGTGGACGAATCCGGCGCGGTAGCAACCGTGACACTCGACCGGCCGCAGCGCCGCAACGCGATGACTCCGTCGATGTGGTGGGGTCTGGCCGGCATCGGTGCCTCGTTGCCACCTAGTGTGCGGGTGGTGATCGTGCGCGGTGAGGGACCATCCTTCTGCGCGGGCATCGACACGCGGCTGTTCACCCCGGAAGGCCTACCAGGCGAAGATCCGCTCCCCGACTTCACCGACCCGGCGATCGAGGAGTGGATCGCTTCCGTTCAGGCGGGGTTCACCTGGCTGCGCCGGCCGGACTTCGTCACGATCGCGGCGGTCCACGGGCACGCCATCGGCGGCGGGTTCCAGCTAGCCCTGAGCTGCGACATCCGGGTCCTCGCCGACGACGCGACACTGTGCATGAAGGAACCGGCTCTCGGCCTCGTGCCGGATCTGACGGGCACCAAGCCGCTGGTGGAGGTGGTCGGACTGCCACGAGCCCTCGAACTGTGCTTGACCACCCGCACCGTGGCCGCCGAGGAAGCGCGCGAACTGGGGCTTGCCGAGATCGTCGTGCCCGTCACCGAACTTGACGCTGCCGTGTCAGACCTGGTCGCCGCGCTGCTGGCCGTCGACGCCGCGACCGCTCGGGCGACCAAGGCGCTGCTTCAGCAGGCACCCGCTCACAACCTCGCGCAGCAGGCCGCCGCCGAGCGCCGTGCACAGGCCGAACTGCAGCGCAGGCGCCTCGGCGCGTAGCCCGGATTGGTCGCGAGGCTAACCCGCGTGGCGAGCCGTTCGCCGTGCCAGCCCGGGGAGCGACCCACCAGAACCCCCGCCTGGCGAATCGTTCGGCCATAGGCTGAGCGCTTGGGGGGAAGAACCGTGGCGCGAGGGAGGTTCCCGCCGTCATGGATCCAAGGGCGTTCAGGACGATGCGGTCGTATACCCGCGACCGATCCGTCACTCAGCAGAAGCTCAAGCCCGGCACGGTCCGCCGCATCGCGTCCTATGCACGTCCTTATCGAGTGGCTCTCGCCCTATTTCTCGTTGTCACCGGCATCGACGCGGCGATCGTGGTGGCGAACCCGCTGCTGCTGCGGGCGATTATCGACCGGGGAATTCTGCCGAAGAACACCAGGCTCGTCATTGCCCTGGCGGGTGCCGTCGCCGTGCTCGCGCTCGCCGATGCCGCGCTCGGCCTCGCCCAGCGTTGGTACTCGGCGAGGATCGGCGAAGGCCTCATCTACGACCTGCGCAACGAGGTATTCCAGCACGTCCAGCGGCAGCCGATCGCATTCTTCACAAGGACCCAGACAGGCTCACTGGTAAGCCGCCTGAACAGCGACGTGATTGGCGCACAGCAGGCGCTGACAAGCACGCTCGCGTCGGTGGTTTCCAACATCATCAGCCTGGCGCTCGTCCTGATCACGATGTTCTACCTGTCCTGGCAGGTGACCGTGGTCGCGCTGGTTTTGCTGCCCGTGTTCATCCTGCCAGCGAAACGAATCGGCAGGCGGATGCAGCGCTTCACCCGCGAGCAGATGCAACTCGACGCCGAACTCGGCTCGACGATGACCGAGCGCTTCAATGTGGCTGGCGCTATGCTCACCAAGCTTTACGGTCGGCCGAATGAAGAGGCGGCAGGGTTCAGCAACAAGTCGGGACGGGTTCGCGACATCGGCGTAGTGACCGCGATGTACGGCCGGGTTTTCTTTACCGCGCTGGTCTTGGTTGCTTCGCTCGCCACCGCGGTCGTTTACGGCCTCGGCGGCAGCCTGGTCGTGAAGGGCGTGTTGCAGCTTGGTACCCTGGTCGCGTTGACCGCGCTGCTGACCCGCCTGTACGGGCCGCTTACCGCGCTGTCCAACGTGCAGGTGGACGTGATGACCGCGCTCGTCAGCTTCGACCGCGTATTCGAGGTGCTTGACCTGAAGCCGATGGTGGAAGACCGGCCGGGCGCCACGGCCTTGCGGCCCGGGCCGGCTCCGGTGATTGACTTCGAACACGTTTCCTTCCGTTATCCGGCCGCGGCCGAGGTGTCGCTCGCTTCGCTCGAGTCGATCGCGATCAAGTCGGCCGAGCGCGGCCGGGTACCCCAGGAGGTGCTGCGCGACGTGTCCTTCCGCGTCGAGCCGGGTAAGCTCACCGCGCTTGTCGGGCCGTCGGGCGCAGGAAAGACCACGATCACGCATATGGTGTCGCGGTTCTACGACGTCACTTCCGGCGCCGTGCTTATCGACGGGCACGACATCCGCGACGTCACGCTGGAATCGCTGCGCGAGGTCGTCGGGGTGGTGACGCAGGACGCGCACATGTTCCACGAGACGATACGGGCCAACCTCGCGTACGCCCGGCCCGACGCCACTGAGGCCGACCTGATCGAGGCGTGCCGCGCGGCGCAGATCTGGACCCTGATCGAGTCGCTGTCCGACGGCCTTGACACCGTCGTGGGCGACCGCGGCTACCGGCTGTCGGGCGGTGAGAAACAGCGGCTCGCGATCGCCAGGCTGCTGCTCAAGGCACCCGCCATCGTGGTGCTCGACGAGGCGACCGCGCACCTTGACTCCGAGTCAGAGGCCGCGGTGCAGCGTGCACTCGCGACCGCGCTGGCCGGCCGCACGTCGCTGGTCATCGCGCACCGGCTGTCCACGATCAGGGAGGCTGACCAGATTCTCGTCATCGACGACGGTCAGGTGCGCGAGCGGGGCCGCCACTCCGAACTGCTCGCGGCAGACGGCCTCTACGCTGACCTTTACCGCACCCAGTTCGCCCGCCAAGCCGAGCAGGCGGGGGAAACCGGCGCGCAGCCCGCCGCCGTGGTCCCTTCCGTGGCAGCGTCGTGACGGCCGCCGAACGGCTAAGCCAGTTAAGATCCGTAACGGCTGCCGCCAGGCGCGAACCTCTGCCCGGCGCCTGTACTACCGGCAGGTCCATCCCGTCATGGTTGCACGCTCAGATCGAGCGGATGGCACCGCCGTCAACCGGGATCATCGCGCCCGTGATGTAGGACGCGGCAGGGGAGAGCAGGAACGCGGCGACCCGCCCGAACTCCTCCGGCTCGCCGTACCTGCGCAGCGGGATCCGCTCTGACTGGCGGGCTCGCGCCTCGTCGGGGTCACCGCCGAGGGAGTCAAGCTCGCGTACCCTGCCGGTGCCGATCCTGGCAGGTAGCAGCCCATTCACCCGGATCCCGGCCGGGCCGAGTTCATCGGCGAGCGTTTTGACCACACCGGCAAGGCCCGGTCGCAGGCCGTTGGAAATGGCAAGCTCAGCGATCGGCACCCGTACCGACGAGGACAGCACGAACACCATGGAGCCTCGTCGCCCGGTCATGGTGCCGGTCGCGGCGGCGCCGGTCATGGTGCCGGTCGCGGCGGCGCCGGTCGCGGCGCCGTGGCACTCGTCGCCGAGTTCAGGCGCGAGCGCCCGCGCCAGCCTGACGGCGCCGAGGAAGATGGTCTCGAACGCGGACCGCCATGCCTCGTCAGAAGTAGCGATGACGGTCCCCGTGGCCGGGCCGCCCACGCTGACCAGCGCACCGTCTAGGCGCCCGAACCTGTCCTTCGCCGCGGCGATCAGCCGGCCGGGCGTGGCGGGATCGGCATTGTCCGCGGCAACCCAGGTGACGCGTGCCGCGGCGCCGCCATGACCGCCGGGCGCTTGCTGCGCGAGACGGGCCGCGGCCGCCGAGGCCGAAGCCTCATCGCGCGCGCTGAGCACCACGCGCGCGCCGTCTGCCACGAGTTGCTGCGCCGCCGCGAACCCGAGGCCGCGGCTGCTGCCGGTTACGAGGTAGGCCATGTCGCGCAAGCCCAGATCCATGCGGCCATCCTGCCTTAATCCTGCCTCAGCAGTCGCGAATAAATAAATGATGTTTTACCGGCGTGTCGTCTGCTTCTGTTTCTGTGACGGTACGGGTGTCTCGTGGGGTCCTGGCCGGACGGTGTAGTTCCAGTCCGAATGGAAGTCGTGCTTGCTGATGGGCAGGGCGGCTACCTGTTTGCTGGTGTAGCGCAGGCCGGTGGGATAGTCGCTGGTGTCCAGCTCAGCGGTGACGGTCAGCCCGGTGGCTGTGGTGGTGGCGCCGATCAGCTCGATGACGGCCTGGTGGCTGATCAGCGGCCGGCCGCGCCAGGTGCGGGTGATCTGGGCGAACAGCCGGTGCTCGACCTTGTTCCATTTGGAGGTGCCGGGCGGGTAGTGGCACACGGTGATCTCCAGCCCGGTCTGGGCGGCAAGCCTGGCGAGTTCCACCTTCCAGGCGCGGGCACGGGCGGCGTTGGACCCGCCGGAGTCAGCGCAGATCAGCAGCCGCCGCGCGGCCGGGTAGCGGGCGGACCCGCCGGCCCGCCACCAGCGGCGCAGCGTCTCCACGGCGAACGCGGAGGTGTCGTGGTCGGTGCCCACCGAGACCCACCCGGTGTTCGCGCCCAGGTCGTAGATGCCGTAGGGGATCGCCTTGCCGACCGCATCGGAGGGGAAGTCGTGCACGTTGACCCGCTCGGGCTGCCCCTCGGCCCCGCCGTTGGCGAAGTTGCCGACCTTCGCCTTCTTCTTGGCGTCCACCGAAACGACCGGGTCCCCGGCGGCCAGGAACTCGCCGGCCCGGGCGGCGATGTAACGGAACTGGGCGTCCCGGTCGGCGTGCTGGGTGCTCTCGGCCACGTTCGCGTTGCCCTGCAGGCTGTAGCCCTCAGCCTTCAGCAGCCGCGCCACCGTCCGGTCCGACACCGGGTGCCCGGCCTTCGCCAGCGCACCCGCCAAGTTCGGGGTCGACAAGCACGTCCAGCGCAGCGGCGACACCGGATCCCCGCGGGCTGCTGGGTCCACCATCGCCATCAGCGCCGGCACCAGCTGCTGATCGGTGCTGGCCAGCTTCTTGCGGCCGCCGCCGGGCGCCCGCACCCGCGGCTCCGGCCTGCCTTCCGCCTCCCGTACCCCCCGGCCCACCGTGTCCGGGTGCACCCCCGTCGCCTGCGCCACCGCCTTGATCCCGCCGCGGCCCAGCTCCAGCGCCTCCGCCCCGAGCAGCAGCCGGCGCTGCCGCTCATCCAGGTGCGGGCGCAGCAGCCCGTACAGCCGCGCCGCCCGCTCCCCGGAAGCCTCCCCGCCTCCGTTGCCGTTCGCCATACCACAAACGGTAGGCCCTCCAGGGCCGAAAACCTAGGTTATTTTGTCGCGCCTGCTTAGCAGCGTGTCGGCCGAGTCTTCGATGCTGCGCGCGGCCCGGGCGGGCACCTCGCCCGGCTGACGCTCGGATACCGCCTGACGCCGCCGTACCGCCTGACGCCGCCGTACCGCCTGACGCCGCCGTACCGCCTGACGCCGCCGTACCACCTGACGCCGCCGTACCACCTGACACCGCCGTACCGCCTGACGCTGCTGCAGTCGCCCGTTGCGCGGCGCCGGGAATGCCCACGGAGCGGTGCCGGCCCGGGAAAGAAGCGCCGGATCGCGCGCGTAGGCTTGCTGGCGTGCCGAGGGTGCAGCGTCTCTTTTCCAACCGGGTGGTCGCCCAGCGGATCGCGCGACAGCGTGGCCGTTCCCACCCGGATGCCGGGCGCAGTGTGGTTAGCTCATGGGCCATCCGGAGCCGCATAGTCCGCCGGCTGGCGGCCTATGGGCTGCCAGTCGTCCTGGCTGGTGCCTTGATCGCTGGCTGTGCCGGCTTTGACAAGGCGTTTGGCCAGCGCGAGGCGATCGTGACGTTCCAGCAGGGCACATCGCAAGCGGCCCGGATAGCGGTGCGCGCTGCGTGTTCTCACGTTCCTCACGCCATACCAGAGCCAGTGCCAACCGACAACAAGCTGTCCGACTACCTCAACGACGTGCGGTACCGCATCGACAATGCGAGCGACGCGGATCTGGCACAGCTTGAGAACTGCCTGAGCAAGTTCCCGTCCGTCCGCGGGGTCGAGACGCCGCAGGACGAAGACAGCTAGCAAGAGTCCGGCCCGTCTTGCCGCAGCCACCCGCGGCGAACTGAATTCTGGCAGCCTGCACCCGCGTGACCGTTGTCCTTCGTATTCTGGCGCCCTATGACCCGCCCGTTCGCCCATGCGCCCGCGCGCTCGCGCTCGCGCTCGTGCTGACGCCACGCTCACGCCAGCTCGCCCCACGGGGACGCGCGCTCGCGCTCGTCCCGCGCGCCCGCGCCCGCCTTCGCGGCGCTGCTCGCCGTCCCCGCGCTCACCGCGTGCTGGCCGTCACAGGCGGCGCAGCATCCGGCCGCGGCCGCCACCTATCCCGCCACCCAGCCAGCCTCGTCGTCGCCGGCTGTCCCCACCCCGACACTAGCCGCCAGCCCGTCGCACTTGAGCGCGACATGTCCCTCGATCGGCCGCGGGTTCAGTTGCACCATGCGCGAGCACATCGCTGCCGTCGTGCGGTTTCTCAGGTCCAGGCCGGGCGTGGTCGGGATCGTGTTGCGCGACCACAAGACCGGCGCCATCTGGCGGAACAAGTACGCGGGAACCCAGATCTACATGGCCTCGACAAGCAAGCTCGCGATGGTGACCACGCTGCTGCTACAGGACCACCTGGGAAACATCCACCTGAGCAGCACGGACAGGTCGATGATTCACCAGATGCTGCACATCAGCCTCGACTCGGCCGCCGATGATCTGTGGTTCAAGTACGGCGCTTCGTTCTACACGCGATTTTTTCCCGAGATCGGCCTGACGACCGCCCATTACCTGCCACAGGCGGGCGTCAACGGGCCGTACTGGGGCGAGATGACCTGCACGGCCGAAGACAATGACAGGGTCATCAACTACGTCCTCGACAGGCTCCCTGCCTCGCTGCGCACCTACATGGTCGCTGAGATGCGGCACGTCGGCACGGTCCAGCATTTCGGCGTATGGGGCGCCGGGCCGCGCAACGAGCCTGGTAACAAGGACGGCTGGTCGACGGAAAGGCCTGGCTGGATCGTTGATTCCGTCGGATTCGCCGGGCCGGGCGCCGGTTACACGCTCACGATGATGAACAGCCTGAACGGCCAGGGCGGCTACGCCGAAGGGACCGACACCGTCACCCAGATCGCGGCGCTGCTGTTTCAGGGCCACCACGTGCTCGCGCCGACTCTGCAGGCAACCCCGTGAGCTGACCACGGCACCGGCTAAACCCGAGGTACGGCTTGTCGGCTGCGCGACAACTCGCCCGATCTAACTAGCGGGAGAATCTGCTGCCTGGAGACGCTGCACGCCGGTGTACACGTTCATCTCCCTGCCGCGCAGGAAGCCGACGAGGGTCAGGCCGGCCTCGTCGGCGAGTTCCACGGCCAAAGAGGAGGGCGCGGACACAGCCGCGAGCACCGGGATGCCCGCCATCAGCGTCTTCTGCGCCAGCTCGAAAGAGGCTCGGCCGCTCACGAGCAGCACGCAGCCGTGAAGCGGCAGGCGACCCGCCCGCAGCGCCCAGCCGATCACCTTGTCGACTGCGTTGTGCCGCCCGACGTCCTCGCGGAGCGCGAGCATCGCTCCGTCGCGGCCGAAGACCGCGGCCGCGTGCAGGCCGCCTGTGCGTTCGAAGACCCGCTGGTCCTCGCGCAACTGGTCGGGCAGCCGGGACAGTGTGACGGGATCCACGCTTACCTGGTCGCTGTTCACGTCGTAAGTGGCGCGCGTGCGGACAGCGTCGATGCTTTCCTTGCCGCAGAGCCCGCACGCGCTAGTGGTGAGGAAGTTCCGCTGCCACTGATCATCAGCCAGGTTCAACCCGGGCCGCAGGCGCACCTCCGCGACGTTGTCGTCGCACTTCCTGATCTCGGCTATGTCATCGGCCGCCCGCACGACGCCCTCGGTGAACAGAAAACCCGCCGCCAGATCGATGTCGCCGCCCGGCGTCCGCATTGTCACGGCCAGCGGTCTGCCGCCGATCCTGATCTCCAGCGGCTCCTCGACGGCCAGCAAGTCGGGCCGCGCTGACATCACGGGCACGGCCCGCCTGCCGCCCGCACTCGCGTGAGAACCATGACCATTGGCCCATTGGGTGCCAATTCCAGCACCCAAGGGGCCATCAGGTGTCACCGAACCGTTAACTGGCGCGCCCTGGACCGCGGATCGATCGGCCCGCCCGTCGGCCTCCGGCCCGGGCAGCGAGATCCGTAGCACCCGCCACCGCGCCGTCCTGCTCATGAGCGCCGCTCCTTTGTCCCGCGTCTGCCTGGTCTTTCGAGGCTACGCCGCTACTGGCCAGCACCGGGCCGCCGCGCTTCGGCGGATGATTCGCTGGAGCCTCCGCCGGGGTCCAGTACTCCACACTGCGCCCAGCCTTCGCTGCAGGCCCCGCGCGTTCGGCGTACCGCCCCGAGCGGAGGCATGCGGCAGGCGGGGGCCTTGTGCGAGCAGGTACCGGTCCCGACATGGTTTGATGTGGCCATGGTTAGATCCCCCGCCGTAGGAGGCGCACGATGACAGCCCAGACCATCGAGGACCGGGCGCAGATCGAGCAATCGATCAAGGGAAAGACGCTGTGTGACGACCTTCAGCGGACGGCAGAAGAGCATGGGGATAAACCAGCCTTCTCCGACCGCGGCAGCGGGGAGTGGAAGACCCTGACATGGTCGCAGGCCAGGCAGCGCGCGCTCGAGCTCGCCGCTGGATTTATCGCCCTCGGCTGCAGGCACGATGACCGGATCGCGCTCATGCTGCCCAACCGGGTCGAACACGTCCTCGCCGACCTCGGTGCGCTGCACGCCGGCGCCGTGCCGGTGACTCTGTACGCCACCTTCGCGCCGGAACAGGTCGGGTACGTCGCCGCAGACTGCACGGCCCGGGTGGCCGTGCTCGACGGCGCGGACCAGCTTGGCCGCTGGCAGCCCGTGCTCGAGCGGCTGCCCAGACTGCACAAGATCATCGTTCTCGATGAAACGGTATGCCCGCCGGGTGAGCCCTACATGACGTGGGCAGAGTTCGAGCGGCTCGGCGCCGAGCGGTACGCCGCTGACCCTGCTGCCGTCGCCGCACGCGTCGCGTCGCTAGTGCCGGATGACCCGGCGACCATCCTGTACACCTCAGGCACCACGGGTAACCCCAAGGGCGTGGTGAACACCCACCGTGGCGTGCTGTTCGAGACGGGCAGCCTGCATGTGGCCGGAGCCGTGCCCGAGGAGCTGCGGTCGATCTCCTACCTGCCGCTCGCGCATATAGCGGAGCGGGTGCTGACGATTTACCTGCCGATCCACGAGGCGGCGCACATCTACTTCTGCGAGGATCAGAAAGACCTCCTCGGCACGCTGCAGCAGGTGCAGCCGACGTCGTTGTTCGGTGTGCCGCGGGTCTGGCAGAAGATGCAGGCCGGGATCCTCGCCTTGATGTCGGCCGAGCAAGACGAGGCGAAGAAGGCCGTCGTGGCGCGTGCCATGGAGGCGGGCCGAGCGTATGTGCAGGGGTGCCAGTTCGGCCACCAGGTAACGCCTGAGGTTGCCGCGGCCTTCGAGCGCGCCGACGCGGAGGTGCTCGCGCCCATCAGGTCGCTGCTCGGCCTGGGCAAAGCAGTCACGACGCTGTCCGCGGCCGCTCCGTTGCCCCCCGAGGTCGGCACGTTCTTCGCCGGCCTAGGCATGAAGATCCTCGATGTGTACGGGATGACGGAGACGACCGGCGCGGTCACGGCGAACATGCCGGACGCGTTCAAACTCGGCACGGTGGGCCGGCCGTTGCCCGGGATCGAAATCACCACCGCGGACGACGGCGAGATCTTGGTCCGCGGCCCGGTGAGTACGCCCGGTTACCTCGGCCTGGCGGAGGCGTCGGCCGCGCTGCTCGACGCGGACGGCTGGGTGCACACCGGCGACATCGGCACACTCGACGCCGACCAGTTCCTGCGCGTCGTGGACCGCAAGAAGGAACTCATCATCACCGCCGGGGGAGAAAACATCGCACCGGCCGCCATCGAAGGCCTGCTGATGGCGCACCCGCTGATCGGGCAGGCCCTCGCGTTCGGCGACCGCCAGCCCTTCGTGGTGGCGCTGCTGGCCCTGGACGGCGAGGTCGCGCCCGCCTGGGCCAAGGCACGCGGCATCGAGGCCGGCTCGCTGGCCGAGCTAGCCGCACACCCCACCGTGATCGAGGCCGCCGGTGAGGCCGTCGCCGCGGCGAACAAGCACCTGGCCCGCGTCCAGCAGGTCAAGTACTGGGAACTACTGCCGGACGAATGGAGCCCGGAAACCGAGGAACTCACCCCCACGCTGAAACTCAAACGCCGGGTCATCCACACCAAGTACGCCGACATCATCGAGTCGCTGTACCCGAAGTGACACGGCGGCCATGGCCGTGGCGCCGCGGCGGCTCACGTGCGACGATCGCACGCTCAGGGGGAGATCACGCTCTGCAGCCCTGGCCGAACCCATCATGCACGCTTACTGGCCCGTAGCAGGCCGTTAGCTGGCTGCTAGGCTCGCGCCGGAGGCGTCCGGGCACCTGGTGGGCCCCCCGGTCTTCAAAACCGGTGGGCGGCGCGCTGCGCCGCCGGCGGGTTCGATTCCCGTCCGCCTCCGCTGGACGGCGCGGTGTCGGAGACCTGGACGTCTGCCCAGAAGTTGGCGGAGGTGAAGCCCGAGTGGGGAATCAGCGTCGTCGGGTCGGCGGTGCCCGTGCCGAAGGACGTCCGGATCACCCAGGCCGAACTGGTTATTGGTGTCCGGGAAGCCGGTGGAAGCGAACGCGGTGGCGGCGACGGGCGCCGGCCGCGGAGCCCAGGCTGAGCCCGATAACCGGGAAGACCAGCAGGATGAGGAGATATCCGCCGGGCGTTCACGCTGGCCGCCAGCTCACGGTCACAGATGCCGCGCGCACCGATAGCGTCTGCGCCGAGAACTCAGAACGTGCCCCCACGCGGTGGCTCCATATAGGTAGAGATTTGCTGTTCACATAGCTGGGCAACGTGCCAAGGCAGGGCAAGGGACCGGTGGAGGCTCGTGCAGGCCAGCCGGGCCAGAGGCCGCTACTAACGGGGGCTGCGGCCGAGGCGAAGCGCGCGCCAGCCGCACGCAGAATGGAGACAACCACCTGAACGCGTCGCAGTAGGTATCCGAGCCACCTCGCTCGCCGCCAAGCTCAGTTCCGGATTGCGACCATGGCGACCAGATAGCGGTGGTCGCTGCCGAACCCTGGCTTGGCGGCGATCTCGGTGACGGCCAGGCGCGCTCCCGCCAGCACGTGATCTATGCGGACGAAGGGTGGCACAACGGCGCCGTTCGGCCACGTCATGTCGGTTGCCTTCCCCCGCGACGCGGCCCCGTCGGTCAGCCCGTCGTGCAGGAGGGCGACGAACCCGCTGTTGCCCCACGTGGCGTTGAAGTCCCCGACCATCAGCATGCGACTGTCGCCGCTCGCGCGCACGGACCGGCCGACAGCGGCCAGCGCCGCCGACCACTCCCGCCAGTACGCGGGAAACGGCGCCAGGGTATGCACGAGGCGCAGGGCAACCGGCCCACCTGGTGACCACAGGGTGGCCTCGACCATGTACGGCGTCCACAGGCCGTCCCATAGCACGGTCCGTACCCGGCAACCGGTCAGGCGCAGCCTGGAGGCGATCAGGAAGCCGGTTGCCCCGTAGGCCGGCGCCAGGCAACGGTAGGGGAAGCTCGCCAGCACGCCCGAGGCCACCATGCTCTGCAGCGCCGGTGGCGTGAACTCTTCGAGGGTTACGAGGTCGGGGCGATCCTGCTCGATGGCTCGCACGTAACCGGCCTCGAGGTGGAGGCTGTCGTCAATGTTCGCGTCGAACACCCGCATCGCCGGGGCATGCCGAGCCCATGCGGGTGCGGGAGCCGCAGCGAGTAGCTCCGGCGCAACGAACGCCAGTTGGGCGGCGACGATGGCGGCAGCTGCCGCGGCCAGCCACCAGCGCCGCGCAATGAGCGCCCCGACGGCCACGACCCAGGCCGGTAGGTAGACGATCAGAGCGAGGGAGTCGAGCACGATCAGCGGCTCGACCGAGTCCCAGGCCACAAGCCGCAGTAGCGCGACGAGCCCGAGCAGAGCGACGATCAACCAGCCGACGACGAGAAGGCCGACCCGGGCGACAGCCGGTCCGCGGCGGCGACGGCGCGGCGGGTAGGTCTCTGCCGCCTCGATGATGCCAGGTACGTTCGGCATGATCGTCAACGTACCGAGGGAAATGCGTGATCTTCGATGGAGATGGGCAACGCCGAGCGGGGGGACTCGCTCAGCTCCATGTAGCGCATCGCCGACAGCGGCAACAGGAGCTGTCCCTGCTCGACGGTGTTGGCCGACTGCCGCAGCACGTCCACGTCCGGAGGCTGCCCTGGATGCCCCGCCGTAGCGTCACCCAGTGCGTACCGGTGGTTGATATCCAGGTACACGGTGCTTGACACGCGATTACGGTACAGGCTCGGGCCGTTACAGACACCGCCATTTGCGGCTGGTGGCGAGGGCCGGCCTGCCCCTCGCCGGCAGAGCGGCCCGGAGGAGCTTGGCACGGTTTCCGCGCCGACATGTGAACCCTTACGGGCGCCGTGCGCTGCGGCCGGGCAGCGATGGTGGGTGGTGGCCAGAGTAGATTCACAACGTGGACAGTCGGCGGCGGGTGCCGCGCACAGATGCGGTGCTTGCCGACCCGAGGCTGGCCGAGGCGGCGGAGCGGCTCGGGCGGCGCCTGGTCAAGGCCGCGGTCGCGGTGGCGCAGGAGCAAGCCAGGTCCGGGCGGATCGCGCCGGAACGGGTTCCCGATGTCGCCGCGGAAGCACTACCCGTACGCGCGACGAGCCTGCGGCCGGTGATCAACGCGACCGGCGTGCTCTTGCACACAAACCTTGGCCGTGCGCCGCTGTCCCGCCCGGCGCGTGACGCGATTCTCGCGGCGGCCGGCTGCACCGACGTGGAGTTTGACCTCGCCTCAGGCACCCGCGCACGGCGCGGCAGGGGCGTGACCGAGGCGCTCGGCCGTGCTGTTCCCGCCGCTGAGGCGGTGCACGTGGTCAACAACAACGCGGCGGGGCTCGTCCTCGCCGCCACGGCGCTCGCCGCGGGCAAGGCGATCGTGGTCAGCCGCGGTGAACTGGTCGAGATCGGCGATGGGTTCCGGCTGCCTGATCTGCTGACCTCCACCGGAGCCCGGCTTCGCGAGGTCGGCACCACCAATCGCACGACTGTAACGGACTATGTCCAGGCCGTCACCCCCGAGACCGGATTCGTGCTCAAGGTGCACCCGTCGAACTTCCGGGTTGAGGGATTCACCGCCAGCGCCAGCGTGCACGACCTCGTTGTCGCTCTGCGGGGCACCGACGTGCCGGTGCTCGCCGATATCGGATCCGGGCTGCTGGGTCCCGACCCGCGCCTGCCCGGCGAGCCGGACGCGGACACCATGCTGCGGGCGGGGGCAGGGCTGGTCCTTGCGAGCGGCGACAAGCTGCTCGGCGGCCCGCAGGCGGGGCTGCTGCTCGGCGGCGCAGCGCTCGTCGGCCGGCTCCGCCGCCATCCGCTCGCCCGCGCGCTTCGGGTCGACAAGCTCACCGTCGCGGCACTCGAAGCCACGCTCGCGGGCCCGCCCACGCCGACCGCGCAGGCGCTCGCCGCCGACCTCGATGCGCTCATGCGGCGCGCGAAACGGCTGGCCGCGCGCCTTTGCGCCAGCGCACTCGACGCACGGCCGGTGGCGAGCCACGCCGCGGTCGGCGGTGGGGGCGCCCCGGGCCTTGTGCTTGCGAGCGCTGCCGTGACATTGCCGGAGCCGTTCGGGAGCATAATGCGCGGCGGCGATCCCGCCGTCGTCGGCCGGGTGGAGTCCGGCCGGCTGCTGCTCGATCTTCGCGCCGTGCCACCGGAGCGTGACGACGACATTTACGCTGCCGTGGTCGCCGCCGCCCGCAGCGCTGGTGCTGCGGCAAGCGCCGTCCCGCCCGCGCGCCGCGGGCGCCGCGAGCCCGCTGCTAGCCGTCCTGCCTGGGAGGACGGCAACGGGGGGTCGGGTTGCGCCTCGAGGCCATAGGCTGGGCGGATCATGCATTCTGTTGGTTAGCGGACGAACAGCCGAGGACCAGTGAGGTGATGCCCGTGCTCACGGACTCCTTTGGCCGGATAGCGACGGACCTGAGGGTATCGCTGACCGACCGGTGCAACCTCCGATGCACGTATTGCATGCCCGCGGCGGGGCTGGCGTGGCTGCCAGGGGAGTCTGTGCTGACCGATGACGAGGTCGTCCGCCTGGTCCGGATCGCCGTGGCCAGGCTGGGCGTCCGTGAAGTCCGCTTCACCGGGGGCGAGCCACTGCTGCGGCGCGGCCTCGTCGGCATCATCGCGCGCACGGCCGCGCTTAACCCACGCCCGGAGATCTCACTCACCACGAACGGTATCGGGCTGGCCAGGCTGGCGGAGCCGCTGCATCAGGCCGGTCTCGACCGGGTCAACGTGTCGCTCGACACGTTGCGCCCGGAGACGTTCGGCCTGCTCGCCAAGCGCCTGCGGCTGCAGGACGTGCTCGACGGCCTGACTGCGGCCGCGGCGACCGGCCTGGCCCCGGTCAAGGTCAACACCGTGCTGATGCGGGGCGTCAACGACGACGAGGCCCCCGCCCTGCTTCGGTTCTGCCTGGCAAACGGCTACCAGGCTCGCTTCATCGAGCAGATGCCGCTCGACGCGCAGCATGGCTGGCGCCGCGCCGACATGGTGACCGCCGACGAGATCTGCGCGCTGCTGTCAGAGCAGTTTGTGCTGAAGCCTGATGATCCGGCCGGGCGCGGCTCCGCGCCAGCGGAAACCTTCCTCGTCGACGGCGGGCCGCAGCGGGTGGGCGTGATCGGCTCGGTGACCCGGCCATTCTGCGGGGCATGCGACCGGGTGCGGCTGACCGCCGATGGCCAGGTCCGTAACTGCCTTTTCGCGCGTGCGGAAAGCGATTTGCGCGCCCCCATGCGCGGCGGGGCGAGCGACGATGAGCTCGCCGCCCGATGGCGGCGGGCGGTCGCGGCCAAGCGAGCGGGTCACGGGATCGACGATCCATCGTTCCTGCAACCCGACCGCCCGATGTCCGCGATCGGCGGCTGAGCCGGGGATTTCCGTGCACCCGGACCGGCGTATTCCCGGCGGGGCGGTGCCTCCTGGGGCGGTGCCTCCCGGGGCGGTGCCTCCCGGGGCAGCGCCTGGCAGCTCGGGCCACGGCGGGACCGATGTGGGCGACGGCGGGGACGGCTTGCCCGACGGTGCGGTCGGCGGGTTCGACGCCGTGATCCTGGCGGGCGGGCAGGCGCGGCGGCTCGGCGGTGCCGACAAACCGGGGGCTGTGGTCCGCGGGCGCACGCTCGCCGAGGCGGTTGTGGCGGCAGCGGTGGACGCGGCTGCCGTGATCGTCGTCGGGCCACGGCGGCCCGGGCTTCGCCGCCCGCCGCGCAGCGGCGTGCTGCGTTTCGTCTGCGAGGATCCGCCCCACGGCGGGCCGGTGGCGGGGCTCCGGCGCGGCATGGCGGAGCTGTCGGCGGGCGGCGCGCCGTGGGTGGCCGTGCTCGCGGCCGACCTGCCGTTCCTTCGGGCGCGGGTGCTTCGCATGCTGCTGGCGGAAGCAGGCTGCTGGCGAGATGAAGCCGTGCCGACCACGGGAGCGGTCCTGGTGGACGATGCTGGCAGGCCGCAGTGGCTGATCGGCTGCTGGCGGGCAAGCCCGCTCCGCGAGGCGCTGCGGACCTATCGGGGAGGGTCACTTGGCGGGCTGCTCGGGCCACTGCGGCCGGTGGAATTGTCGGCGAACGTGGGTACTGGCGAGCCGCCACCATGGCTCGACTGCGATGCGCCCGCCGACCTGCGGCGGGCCCGCGAGTGGGAAACAGGCGAGTGGGAAACGGCCGAGTAGGAAACACGCGAGTGGGAAACTCAAGGACCCCTCTGACCAATTAGACCGGCCGCAGGCCGCGGCCGGACCTCAAGCGGCCGCGGCCGGACCTGGAATGGGTTCGCGCGTGCGGTTCCGCGGGGGCGCGGCACACGCTCGCCGCGGCAGCCGTTAAGGTTCGGCTCGTGAACACCCTTGATCAGTGGACAGAGGCGGCTTGCGCGGAACTCGGGCTCGATCGCCGGGAGGCGGACATCACTGCCGTGCTCGACCTTGCGCGAGACGTGGCGCACAGTGTCGCCCGGCCCGCGGCACCGCTGACCGCCTTCCTGCTCGGGTTGGCGGTCGGCCGTGGCCAGCAGATCGACCAGGCGGCGCGGGGACTGCGGGTCCTCGCCGCGAACTGGGGCCCTGACGCGTAGTCTCGCGCGACCACTTTCGCGATCATGCCCGGGAGTCACCCGCGGGATGGCTGCCTTAAGCGGCTTCCGCCAGCCGACGCCTCACCTCGCCGCGCAGCGTGTCAACATCGGCCCCGGCCCCGGCGAGCAATCGCAGGACCGTTTGGTTGTCTTTGTCGAGTACGCCGAGGAGCAGGTGTCCGGTGCAGATGTAGTTGTGCTTGTGCCCGACGGCGGCGCGCAGCGCCAGTTCAATTGACTTCTTCGCGCGCTCGTTCAACGGCGAGCCGCCGAGGCGGAACCGGCCCCGCAAGCTAGAGCTTGGGCGGTCGAGCGCTCCTGGACCGAACGCGGCCTCGGCGCTCGCGCGCACCGATTCCAGGTCGATACCGAGTGACGCCAGGGCAGCGGCGTCGAGCGTGGCGCCGGCCTCCGCGCCCAAGCGTTCGCGCAGATCGGTGATGTCCAACCCAATGCCGGCCAGCGCTCCTGCCGCCACGCCGGTTCGCTGGGCCGCCAGGCTGAGCAGCAGGTGCTCGGGCCCGATGTAGTCCCGGCGAAGAAGGCGCGCCTCATCGGCGCTGCGAATGAGCGCCTCCCGCGCATCCTGGCTGAATCGTTCGAACATCGTCATTTCTCCTAGGGGGTGTACCTGCGACGGGCGTGCTTCTTGTGGACCGCCTGCTTGCTCACGCCGAGAAACACCGCGATCTCCTGCCATGACCAGCCGCGCTCACGCGCGTTGCCGACCTGGAGCGCCTCCAGGCGCTCGGTCAGGTCACGCAGGGCACGCACGGCCCGCAGTCCGGTGGCCGGATCCTGGCCGTTCGCGGCCTCGGTGAGCAGCACTCCGTCGTTCATGTGGTCAACCTACGTTGACATCCTTTGCTTGTCAACTTAGGTTGACTTTCGTGCGGCAGTACTTGCGCTCCGAATGTTAACGATATATCGTTACGTATCGAGAGCTTCTGACAGAAGTCTGGCTCACGAATCGGGAGGTATCACTATGCGTTACGAAGATGCACGGCGCCGCGGCCACCACCAAGGATGGCACCGGACGCCAGAAGAAGGACCAAGCGGGGCAGATGTCGCGGGCGAGGGCCCGGTCCGCTGGCGGGGTGGGCCGCCACCGCCAGGTGGCCCTGGACCGTTCGGGTTCCGCGGCCGGCGCATGGGTGGCTGGCGCGGCGGTCCAGGCTGGCCACCGCACCCTGGGTTCACTTTCGCTGACCCACGCAGGCACCGCGGGCCGCGCGCAAAGCGGGGCGACGTCCGCGCGGCCGCGCTGACGCTGCTTGCGGAGGAGTCGCGTAACGGCTACCAGATCATCCAGGAAATCGAATCCCGTAGCGGCGGGGTATGGCGGCCGAGCCCTGGCTCGGTGTATCCAGCGCTGCAGCAACTCGAGGACGAAGGCCTTGTCCGCACCACGGAGGCCGAGGGCGGGCGTAAGGCGTTCGAACTGACCGATGAAGGCCGCGCGTTCGTGGCGGCCCACGCCGACGAGCTTGCGGCGCCCTGGGACGCCGTGGCTGGCATGGTCCCCGACGATATGATTGACATGCGCCAGTTGTTCGGCCAGGTGGCCATGGCAGCGGAGCAGGTGTTTAGCGTGGGCACCGAGGCGCAGATCCAATCCGCTCGGCAGGTGCTGATCCTGGCGCGGAAG
Source organism: Streptosporangiaceae bacterium (assembly GCA_035517695.1). Taxonomy (GTDB): domain Bacteria; phylum Actinomycetota; class Actinomycetes; order Streptosporangiales; family Streptosporangiaceae; genus DATFVJ01. The sequence continues at coordinate 2,038 of DATIYI010000308.1, read as the reverse complement.
AACCTTTACGGCATCCTCGCCAGCGACGACGACCAAGCTTCGGGCCAGCCGGCGGCCGACAAGACCGCACAGCGCACGGCCGGGAAATACAGCCCTGGCGACGACAGCCCTGGCGAAGAATGAGAACGGACCGGCCATGGTGCCGGCGCGGCATCCGGTGGCCAGTTCTTTCACGCGGCTGACCGCCGGATGACGCCGCGACGTTCCACGGTTGGCATCAGTGAAAGGGACGAGCAGGCAGGAGGCACTCACGGTGAGGCTTAACACGGATGAGCAGACCGCGGTCGCCTCGGCTGAATGCAGCGACTCACGCCTCCCGGATGATGCAGCGGCGGTGTCGGTTTCCGGGCTGAGCAAACGTTACGGTGACATCGAGGCCGTACGCGGTATCGACTTCGAGGTCGCGGCGGGGGAGACATTCGGCTTCCTCGGGCCGAACGGGGCCGGCAAGTCCACGACGATCAAGATTCTGTGCACCCTTGCCAAGCCGACGTCCGGATCCGCGCATGTCGCCGGACATGATGTGGTGGCGGACCGCGACGAGGTGCGACGCAACATTGGACTGGTGTTTCAGGACACCACCCTGGACAGCTATCTCACCGCGGCGCAGAATCTGCGTTTCCATGCCGACCTTTATGCGGTGCCCAAAGCCGCGGTGGAGCCGCGGATGCGGCAGGTGCTCGACATGGTCGGCCTTTGGGACCGGCGGGACAGCCTGGTTAGCACATTTTCTGGCGGGATGCAGCGCCGTCTTGAGATCGCGCGCGGCTTGCTGCACGCCCCCTACGTGCTATTCCTCGACGAGCCGACAGTCGGCCTCGATCCGCAGACCCGCGCGTCGATCTGGAAGTACATCAACGACCTGAAGAGCCGCGAGGACATCACGATCTTCCTGACCACGCACTACATGGATGAGGCGGAGAACTGCGAGAGGATCGCGATCATCGACCATGGAAAGATCGTGGCGATCGACACCCCAGAGGCGCTCAAGGCCAGCGTCGGCAAGGACCGGGTGCAGATCAGCACCGCGGACGACCCGGCGGCGATCGCCGAACTGGGTGAACGGTTCGCTCTGGAGGCCGCCATGCACGAGGGGCTGGTCACCTTCTCGGTCGAATCGGGGGAGGAGTTCGTGCCGCGGCTGTTCGCCCAGCTGGACGTGGCCATCCGCTCGGTGAGCGTGGCCCGGCCCAGCCTCGACGACGTGTTCATGTCCTACACCGGCCGGACGATCCGCGACACCGAGGCAACCGGGGCGGATGCGATGCGGGCCATGGCGCAGCGATTCGGCAGGAGGCGGTAACAGGTGGCGACCCCCACCAGGACCCAAGCGGAAGCCGCACCCGCCGCGGCAGCCCTCACCCACACGATCAGGGTGGCCGTCCCCGAGCGCGGGATCCGGCAGGATCTGCGCGCCGCCGGGATCGTCTGGCGCCGCGAGCTGATCCGGTTCCGCACCGACCGGCTGCGCGCGGTCACGTCACTGATCCAGCCGGTACTGTTCCTGTTCATCCTCGGCACCGGGCTGGGCGCGCTGGCCGGGCACGGGCTGCCGGACGGGGTCAGCTTCCGCACGTTCATCTACCCCGGCGTGGTCGCGATGGGCGTGCTGTTCACCGCGATCTTCTCGGCCGGGTCGATCGTCTGGGACCGCGAGTTCGGCTTCCTGCGCGAGATGATGGTGGCGCCGGTGCGGCGCAGCTCGCTGGTGCTCGGCAAGTGCCTGGGCGGGGCCACCGTGGCTGGCTTTCAGGGGTTGATCGTGCTCGTGATCGCGGGTCTCGTCGGCATCCCGTATTCCCCCGTGCTGCTGCTGGAGATCTGCGTCCTGATGGTGATGCTGGCCTTCACGATCACGGCCTTCGGGGTGATGGTGGCCGCCCGCGTGACCCAGATCCAATCGTTCATGGCGCTGATGCAGATGGCGATCATGCCGATGTTCTTCCTCTCGGGCGCGCTGTTCCCCGTTGTCGGGCTGCCCCTGTGGCTGTCGATCCTGAACCGGATCGACCCGCTCACCTACGCGGTCGACCCGATG
>DATIYI010000307.1:0-35453 GCA_035517695.1 Streptosporangiaceae bacterium | reverse complement strand
AGCCGCCGCTGGCGCTCATCGAGATAAGGACGGATCTTGACATACCGGGCGGCTATCTCCGCGTCAGTCAGCATCCATTCGACATACCACAAACGACCAGGGGATTATTCGGACAACTCCCTTTAGTTTCTGCGCGAGCGCTTGGCTGGCACCGGGTCGGCTGGCACCGGGTTGGCTGGCACCGGGTTGGCTGGCACCGGGCCCGTAGCGATCTGCTCCAGGGAGCGGCGCAGGAAGTCCACCTGAAGCAGCAGCAGGTTCTCCGCCACCTTTTCCTGCGAGGCCATGTGCGTGACCCCGGACAACGGCAGCACGTTGTGCGGGCGGCCGCCCGCGAGCAGCGCCGACGACAGCCGAAGTGTGTGCGCGACCACCACGTTGTCGTCGGCGAGTCCGTGAATGAGCAGCAGCGGACGTGACAGCCGCGGCGCGTCGGGCAGCAGTGAGCAGTGCTCGTAGGCCTCATTGTCCTCGTCCGGGTGGCCGAGGTAGCGCTCGGTGTAATGGGTGTCGTACAGCCGCCAGTCGGTCACCGGGGCGCCGGCCACCGCGGCATGAAATACGTCAGGACGGTGCAGCACCGCGAGCGCCGCCAGCCAGCCCCCGAAGGACCAGCCGCGGATTCCCACCCTGCGCACGTCCAGGTCGCCGAACCGCTCGGCGGCCGCGTGCAGCGCCTCGACCTGGTCGTCGAGCACCGGGCCTGTGATGTCCCCGCGGATCGCCCGTTCCCACTGGGGGCCGCGACCTGGCGTGCCCCTGCCGTCCGCGACCACCACGGCGAAGCCCTGGTCCGCGAACCACTGTGCCGTGAGGTAGGCGCCTCGCGCGGCGAGCACCTCCTGGTGGCCTGGACCGCCGTAGGGAGCGAGCAGCACGGGCAGCTTCGCCGAGCCGGGCTGGTGCCACGACGGCAGCAAGACCGCGGTCCTGATCTCCCGCGGGCCTGCGGAAATGATCGCGGGCCTTGGGTCGGCGATATTCGGACGCGCGGCGAGCGAGGAGACCTCAGATATCGTGCTCGGCTCCGTTTCCTCGCTCTCACCGCGCCTGTCGCGCAGAATCCGGATCCGCCCGCCGACGTCGCCGAGCGTTCGTTCGGCAATGACGGTGGTGCCGCCCCCGCGGCGCCCGCTGTACACGCCGGGTTCGGTGGTTAGCCTGCTGAGCCCGCCAGGCCCGTATGTCCACAGGTGGATCTCGGTTGGTTCCTCAGAGCCGGCGAACAGCACAGTATCGCCGTCCACGTCGACCACCCAGCGCACCTGAAGGCTGGGCGGGGTGACGGGCGGGGCACTGGCCAGCCCCTCCGGCGGTGAGACGAAGAGCCTGCGCGCGCCATCCGCATCGGCGGTCCACACCAGGTCCCCGGCTGCAGTCCACGCGGGCACACCCGGCACGATGTCCAGCCATGCTTCATCGCTCGCGGCATGCACAAGCTCGCACCTGCCCGTTGCCGGATCGGCCCGCAATAGGCGCATCTGTCGCTGGCTGCGGTCCTGAACCACGAAGAGCGGCCCGTCCTCACCCGCGTCGTCCCAGCACACCGTCACCAGGTACTGGTATGCGACCTGATCCCAGTCGACCGGGGTCTGGCTGCCGTCGAGGCCGACCAGGACGAGCGTCACGTCCGCGTTGGCGGTGCCTGCTGCCGGGTAAGCGACCTCCGTGGCAGGCCGGCCGGGGTTGGCAGGGTCGGCGATGTACCACCGCTGCACCGGGCTCTCGTCGACGCGCGCGGTCAGCAGCGCGGATCCGTCCGGTGCCCACCAGTAGCCGCGCAGCCGTCCCATCTCCTCCGCCGCCACGAACTCGGGGAGACCATAGGTGACCTGGCTGCTTTCTGGCGCGGCGAGCACGCGGTCCGCGCCAGGCCCGGTGCCGTCCTCGGCAGCGGCGGGCAGGTCGGCAACCCGCAGGGCACCGCCGCTGACGTACGCGACGCGCCTGCCGTCCGGATCGGGGCGCGGATCGAGCGCCGGGTGGTGCACGGGTACCTCGCGGACCCGTGGGCCGCCCTCGCCTGCCAGATCGGCCACGTACACGCGTCCAGACAGGGCGAAGACGGCGACACGCAGTTCACGGTCGCAGGCGTAGCTGACGATTCCGCCCGCCTGTTCCCTGGCCCGTTCCCTGCGCGCCCTCTCCTGCGCAGGCAGGTCCTCATCAACGGCGCCGAGTTCGAGGGGGTCCGCGGCAAGGCGCTCGGGGCCGCTGCCGGGATCGAGCACCCACAGGCAGTTCACTGGATCTGTGCCGCCGCGGCTACGCAGGAATGCCACGCGGCAGCCGTCCGGGGAGATGTTGAAGGCGCGCGGCACGCCGAGGGAGAAGCGGCGGGTGGCGGCGTATTGGCGCGGGAAACTCTCGGTCATGCCTGCCGATCATTCCAGGTTCGCGGGTGAGCCGGGGCTGTAGAGCGGATGGTAAAGGCAGGCGCACAACGGGAACGGTGCAGCGGGGCCAAGGAGGGTCAAGGAGGGTCAGGTGGGTGCGGCTATGAGACCAAGGCCGAATCCAGCCCCATCCTGAACGAGCGCCCCGGCCGTGACGATCAGGCCAGCCAGCACGGTCACGGAGAGGTCCGGCATCGGCCATTGCGGTGTGAAATCATATGGCCGCATGGAAATGGTCATTCGATGACCAGGCGATACGACCGCTCCTTACCTGGGACTACGGCGCGGTTTGCCTACGCCGCGGTTTGCCTGGCACACGCCGCGGGTTGCCTGGCACACGCGGCGGGCTACGCTGCCCGGCATGAGCCCGCATCGGGACTGGCGGCGACTGCTGCTGGTGCACGCACACCCGGACGACGAGTCGATCGGGACGGGCGGGATCATGGCAAAATACGCCGCCGAGGGCGCCCAGGTAACGCTCGTCACCTGCACTCTCGGCGAGCTTGGCGAGGTTATCCCGGCCGACCTCGATCACTTGCGGGCGGAGCGTGCGGACCGGCTCGGTGAGCACCGGATCGGTGAGCTCGCCGCAGCCTGCGCCGCTCTCGGCGTCACTGATCATCGATTTCTCGGCGGGCCGGGCAGATGGCGTGACTCGGGGATGATGGGGACGACCGCGAACGACGATCCCCGCTGTTTCTGGCGCGCCGGGGTGGACGAGGCCGCCGCCGCGCTGACGGGTGTGATCCGCACGGTTCGCCCGCAGGTCATCGTCACCTACGACCAGCACGGCGGGTACGGTCATCCCGATCACATCCAGGCGCACCGGGTTGCGTGGCGCGCTTTCGAGCGGTCGGCGGGCGAGCAGTGGCGAGTGGCGAAGTTCTACGCGCACGCCGTTCCCCAGCAGGTCCTGGCCGAGGCGATGGAGACGGTCCGCGCCGCGGGTTCCCAGTTCGGTTCGGTCGTGGCCCCGGCCGATCTGCCGTCCGGCGTGCCCGACGAGAACGTGACCACCGAAATCGACGTGACGCCTTACCTCGAAACGAAGCTCGCGGCGATGCGGGCGCACGCTACCCAGATCTCGGTGTACGGCCAGTTCTTCGCGCTCTCCAATAACGTCGGCCAGTTGGCGCTTGGCCACGAGTACTTCACCTTGCTGGCGGGCCCGCTCGGGAAGATCGCCTGGCCACAAGGGCGCGAGGATGATTTGTTCGCCGCGCTGTCCTGAAACCGCGCTGTCCGGAAGAAGTGCCGTAGCAGGGCGGACGGTGGCACGGACCGCAGCCGCAGTTGCTCATCGGTCAGCCCATCGCACTTCCATGCCAGCGTGGCGCGGTGGAACTCCAGCCATGAGTTCAGCATCTCCCGCTCGCCTGCCCGCAGCGGTTGATCCGCTCGCTCAACGGTGTCGGTGGGATCACCCGCGCTCTCGGCTAGCCTTCTCCCGTGGAAAGCGTCCCTGGGTCAGCCGAGCGCAAGCGGGCGGCGGCCCGCGGTAAAGGACCCGCGGCGGCGGGCGCCTACGGCCTGCTGTTCCTGTTCGGCTTGCTGCAAGGGATGACCGGTTCCTTCCAATACGGCAGGAGCGTTGGGCCCGTACCCGTTGCTGCGGTCGGCTTCGCTCTGGCGATCGGCTTGACCTGCGTGCTGTGCGGCAGGGGGATGCGGAGCGCGGGAGGCGCGCTGGCGCCCGCGATCGGATGGTTGCTCGCATCCTTCGTGCTTGCGATGTCGAGGCCCAGCGGGAGCGTCGTGATCACCAACACCGCCGCGGGGGAGGTGTACCTCTTCGCCGGGGCGCTCGGCGCGGCGATCGGTGCGGGTGTCGGCTTCTCCGGCTGGTCGCGCAAGCAGGCGATGCCGCTGCCGCCGCACGGCCCGGCGCCGTTGAAGCGCAGGTCCGGCAGATAATGCCCCCTGTCACGCGCCGCCTTCGGCGCGCGCCACTCGCGAGCGCTGCGCCATCCGGGGTCCTGCGCCATCCGCGAGCGCTGCGCCATCCGGGGTCTTGCGCCATCCGCGAGCGCTGCGCCACCCGGGGTCCTGTGCCATCCGCGAGCGCTGCGCCACCCGGGGTCCTGCGCCATCCGCGAGCGCCGCGCCACCCCGGGTCCTGCGCCATCCGCGAGCGCCGCGCCACCCCGGGTCCTGTGCCATCCGCGAGCTGCGCCACCCGGGGTCCTGCGCCATCCGCGAGCGCTGCGCCACTGCGGGCCCCGAGCCACCCCAGGCCCGGGCCGGTCAGTGCACCGCTTCCGCGATCCGGTCGAGCGCCCAGTCCAGGTCGCGCTCGCTGATCACAAGCGGCGGGGCGAGCCTGATGGTTGTGCCATGCGTGTCCTTGGCGAGGACCCCAAGCTCGGCGAGCCGCTCACACACGGCACGCCCGGTCAGGCTGGTGAACTCGACACCTGCCCAAAGGCCTCGCCCGCGTACCTGGGCGACGGTCGACGCAGGCAGGCCAGCGAGCCGGTCGTGCATGTGGGCGCCGAGGACCGCGGAACGACGCTGGAACTCGCCCGTCCGCAGCATCGCGATCACCTCACGCGCGATCGCGCAGGCGAGCGGGTTACCGCCGAACGTGGACCCATGCTGACCCGGCTGGAACACGCCGAGCACCGGCGAGCTCGATACGACAGCGGACACCGGCATGATCCCGCCGCCGAGCGCCTTGCCCAGCAGGTACACGTCGGGTTTGACGTTCTCGTGCTCGCACGCGAACGTGGTGCCGGTGCGGCCGAGCCCGGACTGGATCTCGTCGGCGATCATGAGCACGTCACGTGCCGAGCAGATCTGCCGCACTCCGGCAAGGAAACCGGGTGGCGGTACGACAACGCCCGCCTCACCCTGAATGGGCTCCACGAGCACGGCGGCGCAGGCGCTGCCCGCGTCCGCCACGGCCGCGGCGAGCGCGTCCAGGTCCCCGAACGGTACGAGCCGGAAGCCGGGCGTATAAGGGCCGTACGACGCCCGCGCGTCCTCGTCGCTTGAGAAGCTGACGATGGTCGTGGTCCGGCCGTGGAAGTTCCCTTCGAAGGCGATGATCACCGCCTTATCCGCGGGCACGCCCTTGACTTCATAGGCCCACTTCCGTGCGGTCTTGATGCCCGTTTCCACCGCCTCGGCGCCGGTGTTCATCGGCAGCACCATCTCCATGTCGGCCAGATCGGCGAGCTCGGCGCAGAACAGCCCGAATTGATCGTGGTCGAATGCCCGGCTCACCAGGGTCACCCGGTCAAGCTGCGCGAGAGCGGCCCCGATCAGGCGCGGATGGCGATGACCGAAGTTGAGCGCCGAGTAGCCGGCGAGCATGTCGAGGTACCTGCGGCCCTCGACATCGGTGACCCAGACGCCCTCGGCCGTTGCGATGACAACTGGGATCGGATGGTAGTTGTGCGCGCTGTGCGCCTCGCTCAGCGCTATCAGCTCGCTCGTTCTGCTTCCTGCACGCATGTCGCCTGGCCGGCTCATGTCGTCCTCCCCAAATGGGCGACCTATGGTCGCAGTTCCAGCGTGCAGCACTTGGGTCCACCTCCTGCCTTGCGAAACTCGGACATGTCGACGGCTACCGGCTCGAAGCCCCGCACAGCCAGCTCCGCCGCCAGGACCGCCGCCTCGGCCGCGAGCACGACGTGATGCCCGTCGCTGACGGCGTTGAGGCCAAGCATCGCGGCCTCCTGCTCGGTCGCCTCGATCAGGTCACTGAACTGGGCGGCGACCGCGGCCCGCCCCGCGTCGTCGAACGCGCCCGGGTAGTAGGCGGCGGTGTTGGCGTCGATGACGCACAGCGCCGTGTCGAGGTGGTAAAAGCGCGGATCCACCAGCCGGACGCTCACCACCGGCAGCCCGAACAGTTCCTCGATGTCATCGCGGGCGGCGAGATCGCTGCGGAACCCGTGGCCGGCGAGCACGGCGCGGCCCGCGCACATCAGGTCGCCCTCACCCTCGTTGATGACCAGCGGTTCGCGCACGCTACGATAGCGGTTCGCGCGAAACCAGCTTAGGTAGGCATCGGCCTCGGCGGCGCGCTCCGCATGCAGGAACCTGGCACCAAGAACTCTGCCGCCGATGACCGTGCCGCCATTGGCCGCGAACACCATGTCGGGCAGGCCAGGCACCGGGTCGATGAGATGGATGGTGTGCCCAAGCAGGCGATAGGTCTGCCGAAGCTGTTCCCACTGCCGGACCGCGCGTGCTGTGTCCACGGGCATCCGCGGGTCCATCCAGGGATTGATCGAGTAGCCCACCGTGAAATAGGTGGGCGGGCACATCAGGTACGTGCGCGCCGGGCGGCCGTGCAGGCTACCGTGCCGCGTGCCCGGAGCGTCGGTGGGCGCCGGATACGGCGTCCCTGCGGTTTCGAGCATCTGCCACCTCACCCCTGCGCCAGTGACCTCTCGCGATCATGCTAGGGGTAACCACGATGTGCCTTGCAGCAACCGGACATGCGCGCACCCAGAGATTCATTGCGCAGATCTGGCAAAGGCATGCAGTTTGTTGCGTCCCGCCGGGGTCGCGCGAACCAACGTAGATGGCTTACCCGGTAGGCGGCTGCCGCCGCCCGGTCCATGATCTGCTGAACTGCCGCTGTCTTGGCGTCCGCGTAATGCCGCACGTGCTGCCACCCACGCTGAGCTAGCTCCTGCTTGGCGTCGGCTAGTGGTCCCTCAGGTGGCGCGGACGGTCCACGCCTGGCCCGCGCGCTCGTCCGCATGGTGCGGGAACCGCAGGTCGATGCCGCCCGTGTGGACGTCAATGAGGTGGATGTTCTGGCACACCATGACCTGCAGGCCGTGCAGCTCGGCGGCGCGGCGGATCAGGTCAGACAGCAGGTAGCTGCGCAGGTTGCCCACATGGGCGTAGCGGTAGACGGTGGGCCCGCAGGTGTACATCCGCAGTTCACCGCGGCGTGCCTGGCCGACGGGTCTGGCTTGGCCGGTCCGCGTGTCGTATAGCTGCAGCACCTCCCCAGCCTACGAGCCATCACTAATGCGACGGTTTCAGCCCGCGCAGCCGTTTAGCTGCCGTATTGATCCGCTCATCCGTCGCGGTGAGGGCGACGCGGATGTGGCGCCTGCCCTGCGGTCCGTAGAACTGCCCTGGCGCCACCAGGATGCCGGCCTCGGCGAGCGTACCAACCGATTCCCAGCAGTCACGTGCGGGCTGGGACGCCCACAGGTACAGGCCGGCCTCGGAGTGCTCCACCTTCCAGCCGGCCGCCTCAAGTGCCGGGCGGAGCACCGCGCGCCGGGCCGCGTACCTGCCGCGTTGCTCGTCCGCGTGCTCGTCGTCGTCGAGCGCCGCAGCCATCGCCGCTTGGACCGGATCGGGCACCATCATCCCCGCGTGCTTGCGCACCTCGAGCAGGTCGCTGATCAGCCCGGGGTCGCCGGTGACGAAACCCGCGCGGTAACCGGCCATATTCGACCGCTTGGACAGCGAGTGCACGGCGAGCAGGCCGTCCGGCGAGCCATCGCAAACGCTGGGATGCAGGATCGAGAGCGGCTGCGCGTCCCAGCCGAGCCCGAGGTAGCACTCGTCCGATGCGACGACCGCGCCGCGTTCACGCGCCCAGCCAACGACCTTGCGCAGGTGCTCGGCGGGCAGCACCTGGCCGGTCGGGTTGGACGGTGAGTTGACCCAGATGAGGCGAACCGGAGCCGGGCCGAGCGCGGTGAGCGAGTCGGCCGCGGCAGGCCGTGCGCCCGCGAGCCGCGCCCCCATGTCATACGTCGGATAGGCCAGCGAAGGATGGGCGACCACGTCGCCGTTGCCGAGGCCGAGCAGCGTCGGCAGCCAGGCGACGAATTCCTTGGTCCCGACCACGGGCAGCACGGCATCGGGCGCGGTGACCACTCCGTGCCTGCGGGCCAGCCAGCCCGCCGCCGCTTCGCGAAGACGCCGGGTGCCCGCGGTGGCCGGATATCCGGGCGCATCGGATGCAGCGGCGAGCGCGTCCCGCACAGCGGCGGGCACCGGGTCCACCGGGGTGCCGACCGAGAGGTCCACGATCCCGCCAGGGTGCGCACGGGCCTTTTCCTTGTACGGGGCGAGGAGGTCCCACGGGAACCGGGGCAGCCGGTCTGCGAGCGTCAGTGTTCGTCTCCTTGCGGAGGCAGGGCCGCCACGATCGGGTGATCCTTGTCGATCTTCCCGACCTTGGACGCTCCGCCTGGTGACCCGAGATCCTCGAAGAACTCCACGTTGGCCTTGTAGTAGTCCTTCCACTGATCCGGAACGTCGTCCTCGTAAAAGATCGCCTCGACCGGGCAGACAGGCTCGCACGCGCCGCAGTCCACGCACTCATCCGGGTGTATGTAGAGCATGCGCTCGCCCTCGTAGATGCAGTCCACCGGGCACTCTTCGATGCACGCCTTGTCAAGAACATCGACGCAGGGCTGCGCGATGATGTAGGTCACGTCCCACTCCTCTTTTGTCCGGGACCCTGCCACGGCATCTGGTCCAGGGCACGCCACGACCAACCGCGGGTGTGTACCTAGTATCGCCACGCGCGGGAGCGTTTGCGCAGGGAGGTGGATACCCATTCCTGCATTGGCCGGCAAGATCTGTCCAGGATCGGCGCCTCGGCCGACCACCGTCTCGCATTCTGATACGGATTATTTCGATTGGTGAGATATTCTTTCGGTAGACTTGCCGCATGAGATGGGATGCGGGCAGGTACGACAGCTCATTCGCCGATGTGACCGAGCACGGCAAATACCTGATCGACCCGCTCGGCCCGGTCCCGGGTGAGCGGATTGTCGATCTCGGCTGCGGCACTGGAGCCCTCACGGCGGAGATCGCCGCCCAAGGCGCCTTCGGCGGCCCGATGGCTGGTACGCGGATTACATGCGGTTGTGTTTCGTGGCCGAGCGCTGCTGACCCTTGCAGGCCATAGTTCCACGACTACGCCCTAGCCGAGTTCGACGCCGCTGACTGGCGCGTCGGCGTCGCGCCGCCAGCCCTGCTCACCGCTGGCAGCGTGCCACTCGTATCCCGCGTAACGGACCTGCCTGATGCCGTAGGTACTGGCGTGCGCCACCGACCAGGTCGCGACGGCCCAGCCCGTCCGCGGGCGCGGAACCCGCACGGTCAGGTCGCGCGCTGCCGCCTCGGTGGCGACAGGCTCGCCCGCAGGGTCCACCGTGGCGCGGCGGCTGCCCAGCTTCCCGAACGTAAGGGTGAGCTGGCTCATCGCCGCGGCGAACTGCGCCGGACGGTTGGCGTCGGGGGTGTACCAGCACGAGACGGCGCGGGACGCGTCTCCGGTGAACGCGGCGGAGAGCATCCCTGCGACTTGGTCGTACTGCCCGTACGCGGCGCCGTCGGCGCTGCGCTGCACCGCCTGGGCGGCACGGTAGACGGGCATGCTCTGGTACCCGGGAACCTTGACCAGCGCGGCGAAGAACTTGGTGGTGGCGTACACCGGGTCCATGAGCTGGCTTGGCGTGCCCCATCCCTGTGACGGGCGCTGCTGGAAGATGCCCACGGAGTCGCGGTCGCCATAGTCCACGTTGTGCAGGTGGGACTCCTGCAGCGCGGCGGCGTACGCGACCGTCACGGCCGCCGTGGGCACCCGTCTGCGGTAGCCCACTCCCGCGATGGTCGCGGCGATCGCAGCCTGCTGCGAGTCGAGCGGGATGACCTGGCCGGAGACGGTCGCCTGGCAGCCGTTACCGAGCAGGAACGGCTTGGCGTGCTGGAAGACCGCGTACCCGCCGATGCCGAGGACCAGAGCCGTGACCATGGTGATCACAACTGCTCTCCACCGCTTGGCGTGCCCGCTCGCCACAGCATCAGACCGTACCCGCAGCTGGGTCATCGGCAGGCCGGGGCGCACCAAAGACGGCACCCGCCGATAGGCCAAGTTCCTGTTGCCCTGACGCACGCTAGGCTCGCTCGTTATGAGCCAAGCACCAGGGGTGACAGGGCATGCTGTCCCGCCTTCCGCAGCGCCTGCAAGCCCGCTGCCAGCGCTTATCGACGAGCTGTGGGAGCGGCGCGGCGACCTCGGCCTCGACGACACCGCGGCGAGGGCCGTCGTGACGGGCGCGGTCGACAGTCTTGACTCCGGCGCAGCCCGGGTGGCGGCTGTTGACGCGTCGACCGGACAGGTAGTCGTGGACGGGCGCGCCAAGCGCGCGATCCTGCTGAGCTTCCGCCTCCTGCCGATGGCACGCTCGCAGGTGGGCGATTTCCACCACCACGACAGGATCCCGCTGAAGACACGGTTCGACGGGGTGCGCGTGGTGCCTGGGGCCATCGCGCGCTGGGGCGCGTACATCGCGCCTGGCGTGGTGCTGATGCCCTCGTTCGTCAACATGGGCGCCTACGTCGACACCGGGGCAATGGTCGACACCTGGGCCACCGTTGGCTCGTGCGCCCAGATCGGCAAGAACGTGCACCTGTCTGGCGGCGTCGGCATCGGCGGCGTGCTCGAACCGCCGAACGCGGTCCCTGTCGTCGTCGAAGACGATGCGTTCATCGGCTCCCGCTGCATGGTGGTGGACGGGGCCAGGGTGCGCGAGGGCGCCAAACTCGGTTCTGGCACGATCCTCACGGCGACTACGCACGTCATCGACGTGCAAACGGGCGAGGAATTGCCCCGCGGCGAGGCGCCGGCCTGGTCGGTCTGCGTGGGGGGCACCCGGACAAGGCGGTTCTCCGGCGGGGAGTTCGGCATGCCCTGCGTGCTCGTGCTCAAGCGGCTGCCGGCAGGCAGCACGCACGACAAGCTGATGCTGAACGAGATCCTCCGCGAGCACGGTGTAAACGCATAGGATCCCGAACGGCTGCCGCGGCGCGTGAGTGCCTGCAAGTGTCAGGCGCCTTAGTCAGGTCTGCCAGCCTGGCTGGCCCGGGCTGCGCCAAGTGGTCACTGGCCTTGGCCGGTCATCCGGACAGCGGCCCCATCAACGTGGTCCACGCCCGCAACCGCTGCTTCACCAAATGGACCCGCCGCAGGTGAGGGCGTGCCGACCGGATCGCGGCTCGCTCGTTTACCGTGTGGCCATGGCATTGAATTCAGACGCACGGCGCCGGGTGCGCCGTCAGGGACCCGCCACATTGCGGGGCAAGGCCATCCCGCAGACCACCACGGACCAGCGACTGCTCGACCGGCGCGGCCCTAGTGACTGGGTGCACACCGATCCGTGGCGGGTGCTGCGGATCCAGGCCGAGTTCGTCGAGGGCTTCGGGCTGCTCGCGGAACTCGGCAAGGCGGTCAGCGTGTTCGGCAGCGCGCGTGTCCGGCCGGGGTCGCCGGAGTACGAGCTAGCGGAGAAGATCGCCGCCAGGCTCGCGGACGCCGGATATGCGCTGATCACCGGGGGCGGACCTGGGATCATGGAGGCGGTGAACAGGGGCGCGGTCGGCGGGGGCGGCGTCTCCGTGGGCCTTGGCATCGAGTTGCCGCTCGAGCAAGGACTCAACGATTTCGTCGAGATCGGGATCGAGTTCAGGTACTTCTTCGTGCGTAAGACGATGTTCATCAAGTATTCGCAGGCATTCGTGGTGATGCCCGGCGGGTTCGGTACGCTGGACGAACTCTTCGAGGCGGTCACGCTCGTCCAAACCGGGAAGATCACGAAGTTCCCGATCGTGTTGGTGGGGTCCTCTTACTGGAGCGGGCTCGTCTCATGGATCAAGACCACGCTCTTGCCCGAGGGCAAGGTATCGCAGGGCGATCCTGAACTGTTCCACGTGACCGACGATCCCGATGAGGTGGTCCGCGTCATCAAGGAAGCCCACGAGAATTCAGGGCTCGCATGACCAGCCAGCCCCGGCCGGCGGACGATCGGGTGATCCCGGCGGCGCTCGCGGGCGCTGAGATCGCCGATACCGCGGCAGACGAACTCACGTGACCGGCGACATGTCCACGCGCAAAGCGGAGATGATGCGCCGGGCCGACGCTTTCCTCACCATGCCAGGCGATCGAGCAGGAAGCGGCATCCGCTCAGGCGAGCCCACGGCGGGTCCAGGACGGAGCCCGGGTACCGCGAATCGATTCGACCATCTCGACGGCCTGACGCACAGCCGCGATGTGCTTTGTTCGCACGATCCTCGCGCCGAGCCAGGTACAGACGGCGGCGACGGCCAGCGTGCCCGCGAGTTCACCGGTGTCCACGTCGACCAGGACCGCCCAACCGGCGGCGCTGAGCCTGCCCACGTCAGCAGGCGTCCCGGTAATCAGAACGGGTTCGCGGCCGCCGCCTGCGCCTGACGGGCCGGCCGCCGGTCCCGGGCGCAGCAGGGTCGCGCCGGTACGCTGCGCGATACAAGGATCGCGGGTCACGTCTGCGCCTGGCGCGTCCGCGCAGACGATGACACCCGGGTCGATGGCGCGGACCGCGCCGACGGCCTCGCTGCTCGCGGCGCCGAGGTCGATCAGGCGGGCGCCGCCGGTCACGGCGCTGCGCACCGCTGCGAGGGCCGCGCCGCGCGCGGCCGCCGTCACACTGGGTCCTTGGGCGGTACGGTCCGCGGCGCGCGGAAGGCTGGCGTCGTCAGGGCCGACGTCCGGCCAGCCGATATTCGCCATGATCGCGGGTTTGTCCGGCAGCACTCTGCCCCGCAGTCGCAAGTCCACGCGCTGAGCATGGCACGATGCATTACGTGCCCGTATTGATGGTCGCCGCCATACTCGCGATCCTGGTCGCCGTCGTGATTGTCGCGACTGGCAGGGGCGGCGAGATGGCGCGCTTCCCGAATGACTACGCGCCGCCCGAGTTCGGCGCGCTTGCCGCTACGGACGTGGCTTTGTACAGGCCCCCGACGGCGCTGTGGGGTTACCACATGCAGGCCACCGACGAGGCGCTTACCCGCATCGCGATGGCGGTGAGCGAGCGCGACGTCCGCATCGCCTCGCTGGAGAGGCAAGTTGCCGACGCGCGCGACCCGCGTGAAGCGGGCGGCGCGCGCGTCGCGCGGGCAGGCGTGCCGATGACCACAACGACCACGCGCCCGCCCACGCCAGGTCCGGCCTCGCCAGGTCCGTCGGCGCCGGGTCTGTCGGCGCCGGGTCCGCCCTCGGCAGTTCCCGCCACAGCGGTTCTGCCGACGGCCGGTCCGCCGACGGCCGGTCCGCCGACAGCGGGCCCGCTAACGGCAGACCCGTCCACGGCAGCCCGGCCGATGGAAGTTCCGCCGACAGCAGCAGCGGCGGTCGCGGCTCCACTTACGCCCCGTGCGTCCAGCGGCGCCGACCGGGATGCGGATCCGCTGGGCGCTGAGATGGCAGCGACCACATCGCAAGCCGGACCCGCACGCGGTGCCGGCCCTGCCGAGAATACCGGTCAAGCCGGCAGCACCGGTCGAGCAGCCAGCACGGGCGAACTACCCGGCACCGGCCCAGCAAGCGGTGCCGGCCCAGCAAGAGCCACCGGCCCAGCAAGCAGCACAGCTTCGCCGGGCAGCGCTAGCCCCACTGCGGAGACCACCGGACCGCGGGACACCACGGTGCCGCGGGACGCCACCGGGACGCGGGACGCCACCGGGACGCGGGACACCACCGGGCGCCAAGAAATCACCGGGCCCCAAGAAACCACGAGACCTGCAGGTGGCGGAGATTTCACTGGTCCCACAAACAACACAGGACACGAGACCGACAGCTGGATTCCTGGCCAGGTTCAGGCCGTGCGGGACGTGGATGGCGCAAGCACCCATCCAGGCATCGGTTCAGCGGAACGCGAGGACCGCTTAGCAGTCGCCGACGAACCGTGTGAACACGGTCCTGGTGCCCTTCCGGCGTCGCCCGATGCTGGACCGCCGGATTGGCCCGGTTGGCCCGGTTGGCCGGGCGCCTCGGCCGTCGGGCACAGCTCGCGCCCCGGCGCCAAGCCTGATACCTCGCATCCTTACCGGCCGCCCAGGCAGCAACCGTGGGCTCGCGACCTGCCGGAAACGTCGGCGCCTCAGCCATCGGAAGCTTCGGTCCGCGAGCCGCCGGAAGCGTCCGGCAGCCAGCAAGCCGACGACGAAGAGGCGTGGTGAATGACGTAGCGCCGCAGGCGCGAGGACTGGCGGTCGCCCTGGGTCCTGACGGCCTTCCCCGTTGCCCGTGGGGTCTGTCGGCGCTCGAGTACGTCGCCTACCACGACGAGGAATGGGGCCGCCCGGTCACCGACGATCAGGGCATTTTCGAGCGTCTTTGCCTCGAGGCGTTCCAGTCGGGCCTCTCGTGGTTGACGATCTTGCGGAAGCGGGAGAATTTCCGCGCCGCGTTTGGCGACTTTGATATCCACACAGTGGCTGGATTCGGGCCGGGTGACGAAAGCAGACTGCTCGCCGACGCGGGCATCGTGCGTAATCGCGCCAAGATCCAGGCCGCGGTCGCGAACGCCCGCGCGGCCCTGGACCTGCCCGCAGGGCTAGCAGCCGTGGTGTGGCGGTACGCGGATCTCGGTGCTCAAGGACCCCGCACGCTCGCCGACGTACCTGCCACAACGCCAGGCTCCACGGCTCTCGCACGTGAACTGAAACGCCACGGGTTCCGGTTCGTGGGACCAACGACGGCCTACGCGACGCTTCAAGCGTGCGGGGTGGTTGACGATCATCTGCAAGGCTGCTTCCGCCGTGGTGCCTACCGCGCCGAATATCCGCCGGCCGCAGAGCCCCCCAGTGATCCAGTGCAGACTTGAACGCATCTCGTCATGAAGCTCACGGTTTGTGATTCGCTTTAACGTGGCGGAGTGTGTTCATCTACTCGCCAGACTGTTATCTAATGGCCCCGTGGAGGCGAAATGACCGAGGTCGGGCAACCCCCGCCGGGCTTGGACGTGAGCAGGCCCAGCCCGGCGCGGATGTACGACTACTACTTGGGCGGGATCAACAACTTTCAGGTAGATCGCGATGCCGCTGCGATGATCACGAGAGTTGTTCCGGAGCTCCGCGACATTGCGTGGGCGAACCGGTCTTTCCATCAGCGGTCTGCCCGCTGGATCGCGGAACGCGACGTGCGCCAGTTCATCGATGTCGGCGCCGGGCTGCCGACGGCGGGCAACACGCACGATGTCGTGCAGAAGACGATCCCCGCCGCGCGTGTCGCCTACCTCGACAACGACCCGATGGTCCTCGCACATGCGAGTTCGCTGATCAGCCTCGCCGGGAACACGCGGTTCATTGCGGCCGACGTTCGTGATCCCGATGACGTGCTGCACAATCCGGAATTGCGCGGGCTGATCGATTTCGACGAACCCGTCGGGTTTCTCATCACGGCGGTCCTGCATGTCGTGACCGACGACCTGGATCCGTGGCGGCTCTTAGCGCGCTATCTGGCCGCGCTGCCGAGCGGCAGCTACCTGTCGCTGTCGCACATGACCGCGGACAAGAACCCACCTCGAGCAGTGCAGGCTTTCCTCGACGTCTATGCGACTGCCACCCAAAGCGGCTGTTTCCGTACGAAAGAGCAAGTGGAACGGTTCTTTGACGGGCTGGAGCTTGTCCCGCCTTACGAGGGCGCTGCGCCAGCCATCTGCTACGCCGGTGAGTGGGGTGCGGATGACCCGGCGCTGGCCGATAGTGAAGGATCGCGGTGGCTTTGGTGCGGAGTCGCACGCCGTCCGTGAGCTGTCATGTCGGCCGTCGGTCCCGCACAGCGAACCTTCGGCCATCGACGGCTAGGGAGAACGCACCGTTGGGGAGCGCGATAAGGGAGGTCATTGTGGCAATGAAGCCGACTGCGGAGGAACTGGGAATCGATATCGACGCTCAGGCCTGGCAGCGTTCTGGCGATGGGGACGGCGCGATCGAGATCGCGTTTGTTCATGATCGGGCGGCTGGGACAGGTGAGCGAGCACGTGAGCGAGTGGGTGGCTCAGCGGGCGGGTGGGCTGGTGAGTGGGTGCTGATGCGCGTGGCAGGGGATCCGGCCGGCCGGGTGCTGACGTACGACCGTCACGAGTGGGAATGCTTTCTGGACGGCGTCAAGAAGGGCGAATTTGACGACGCAGCCAGCTAAGGGCAGGTACACCGCCGGTTGCCGCCCCTGGCGCCCGATGGCGAAGCAGCCATCGCAGGGCGTCGGCCCGATCGAGCTCCGCGAGCCCTTGACCTGCTGCGCGCTCCAGTCCTGGACGCATGGCTCGCGCGCGGTCGTCGGCCCGTTCCCTCGCGTGGTCCGGCGCCTGCCTGCCGCAGCGTGGCGAGTCCGGTGCCGTTTGGCCGGCTCGGCTGGTTCATACCCTGCGGCGGCGGCGCGATCGCTGCGGGCTGGAGCGACGGCAGCAACGCATACCGACCGTGACCGTCGGCCGCACCAGAGCATCATCGGAGTCGGTGTTCGCACAAATATCCGTGGCAATACTTGTGATTCACAACTTGGGTAGCGCTATGCTAAACATGGTGCTTTGTCAAGGAGGCTGCTTCAGATGAGTGACGACGCTCGCGGCGCGACCGTGGCGAAGCGCCGGCTTTCCCGCATCCTCGCCGATCTCCGCGTCGAGAGCGGCTACACGGCCAACCATGTCTGCGACATCTTGAACTGGGGTCGCGGCAAGGTGGGGCGCTTCGAGGCAAATCAGTGGAAGCGCCCTGAGATGAGCGATATCAGGGACCTGTTACGTATCTATGGCGTCGTCGGCGACGTACGCTTGGAGGTCGAGGATCTCGCGATGCGGGCGCGTGCGAGGCCTTGGTGGCGTGACTACGGTGACGTGTTCGATAGTGAATTCCCCGGTTTCGAGGCCGACGCCGCCGAGATCCGGGTGTTTATGCCACTGGTCCTGCCCGGGCTGCTGCAGACGCCCGCCTACATTGATGCGCTCCTGCGGGTTGGACCGAGGCCCTTGGCGTGGCGTAAGCGTGCGCTTGAAGCGCGGCTCAGGCGCCAGCAGATTCTCGAGCGTGAGGACGGCACCGTGCCCGGGCTCATCGCGGTGATCACCGAGGCGTCGCTGATGTACCGCTGGAGCACACGGATCGAGCGGTGCGAGCAGGTCGCCCATCTCGTCGAAATGAGCCGCCGCCCGAACGTGGAACTACGCGTTCAGCGCTTCGTGGACGGGCCGCCCCCGGGCATGCTGTCAATGATCAACATCTTCGAGTTTCCCG
This sequence comes from Streptosporangiaceae bacterium, assembly GCA_035517695.1. Lineage (GTDB taxonomy): Bacteria > Actinomycetota > Actinomycetes > Streptosporangiales > Streptosporangiaceae > DATFVJ01. The sequence continues at coordinate 18,006 of DATIYI010000307.1, read as the reverse complement.
GTGACGAGCCAAACGCCGTGTACGTGGAGGCTGAGCTGACCATTCAGGAGGTGAGTAGCACGGAGGAAGCGACGACGTACAGCCAGGCATTCGGCCGGGCTCGCGACGCCGCGCTCGAACCCGAGGAGACCACGGCCTACCTCGACCAACTCATTGACAAACTGGAGTGAGAAAATGACCGACCTGTCTCGAGCTGTCTGGCGAAAGGCCCGCAGCAGCGGGCACAACGGGGGGTGTGTTGAAGTCGCTGCCAACCTCCCAGATGTGATCGCCGTCCGGGATAGCAAGCGTCCGGACGAGGGCGCCCACGTGGTGGGCCGCGCCGTCTTCGCTGCATTCCGCGAGGATGCGAAGGCGGGACGCTACGACATCTAGTGCTTGCGTAGCGTACTAAGAAGAGTCCCCCGAACTGCCCTCCGGGGGACTCTTCTATTACTGCGCCTGTCTCGAAGGCCCGGCGGGCGACCGGATAGTTCCCGCCGCGCTTGTGACTGTACACGCGCCACTCGCTAGCTGCATATGTGCAGTTAGATGCCTTCCAGCAGGATAAGCGGCGCCGTCAGGACCAAATTGCACGTGCAGAACCGGTCCCGGCATCGTGGCGCGAAACGAACGGCCGGCTAATAGTGATCATGCTCACGCTCATGCGATCTTGGCCGGATTACAGCAATTAAGAAGATACCGTTGCGAAGACGCGTACATGACTCATAATCTGTGTTTCACAGATTCATAGGTGCAAGCCGAGGATGAAGCCATCGCGAGAAACGGGGTGCCAGGCAGCCGGATCGATCCGCCCACCATCCACGCGGGCGGGGGCGGCCGGGCCGCCTGTGGCCGGCGGCAGCCGGGGGGTTGGTGAGGGTTGTCCCGGCGCGGCCGTGTCAGCGGCGGTGGGGGGGATTTACGCCGCTGGCACGGCCATTCAGCATTTGTCCCCACCTACCGGCGCCGAACGAAAGGTCGTTCGCCTACGACGGCGGCGTGTCCGCGGAGTATCTGACCGCGGCCGGGCAGCGGGCGCACACCGCAATTGACCGCGGATCCCTGAATCTCTCGCCACTTCCCACGGGTCACCTGCATGGCGCCACGTTTCATGATCATGGAAGATAGGCCCGCGCGTAATCATGTTCCGCGATCATGAAAGAGGCGCCACCGCCGTCGTCGGGCCAGGTAGACGCTGGGTGCGCGGTCGCGGTGACCGCCGTGGCGGGCAAGCCGCTTCTGTCCTCGAGAACAAGCAGGCTTGGCCGATTGCCGCCTGGATCACCGCCCGCATCCACCGAGAAACTGGGACACACCCTAACGACCGTGGAATTCTGGACGTTCTCTCTGCAGGAAAGCCCTGGTGGCGGCCAAGTGGTCGGCTGTACCGGCCAGGTGCTCTTGTAGGTCCGCCTCTTTGTCGAGGGAATCGCTCAAGCTGTGGCTGGCCGCGAAGTCCAGTGCCTGCTTGATCGCCCAGTAGGCGGCGGTCGGGCCCTTGGCCAGCTCGCCGGCCATCTGACGCGCGGTCTCAGCGAGTTCCCCGGCAGGCACCACGGAGCTGACTAGCCCGAGTTCGAGCATCCGCGGCGCGTCAATAGGCTCCGCGACCATCAGGAGCTCAGTCGCGCGGCCACGGCCGACAAGCCGCTGCAGCGTCCACGATGCGCCAGTGTCCGGGCCGAACCCGACCCGGGCGAACGCCATCAGCATGCTCGCGCCCGCCGCCGCCACCCGCAGATCGCACGCGAGTGCGAGCGCCGCTCCCGCGCCGGCTGCCATCCCGTTCACTGCGGCGACGATCGGCTTGGGCATCGACACGATCGCGCGGACGATCGGGTTGTAGTGCTGTCGCACGGTACTAGCCCCCTGCCCCGACTCCAGCACAGCACCGTGCTCGCGTAGATCCTGCCCGCCGCAGAAGCCGCGGCCCGCGCCGGTGAGAATGACGGCCCTGACGGCTGCGTCAGCCGCCGCGGCGTCAAGCACGTCGAGCAGTTGGACCTTCATCGCGGCGGTCAGCGAGTTCATTGCCGCCGGACGGTTCAACGTGACAGTGGCCACCGCGCCATCGACATCGAACAGAACATCGGCAGGAACCCCAGAGGGGGCTGAGTCATTCGCGGTGCTGTCGGACACATGATCTCCTTAGGTGGTTGTGCCGGTTCGCAGCCAACGCTCCACGAACCCGGCCGCTGGAGGCAAGAGCCGGGCCTCCTCGGCATTGAAAACTGCTGTGCGCATGCGCGTTCTGGCTCGAGCAGCGCGTCGACTTCGGGCGGCGGCAGCGAGCTGATCCAGGCGGACTGGTCGGCGGCCTCGTCGAGCCGCTGGGTGGCCCGACGGGTGAGGGGCATAACTGGCTCCCTCGGGCATCCGCACCAGCAGCTTAAGCCAGCCCTGCTGTGCCATCCGCGACACTGCGGTCCGGACCGCAGGCGGGCTGATGCCGAGCGGCGCGAGGAGCCGGACCAGCGCCGCGATCGGGGCGCGGCTGCCGCGCGAGCGCAGGTGATCAGCATAAAGATCGGAAAGTCCCGAGCGTGCGTCCACAGATCAAGTGTCGCGCCCGGCGCGCCAGGATCTCCAATGAGGTCCCGGCGGCGGCGGCCGCGTCCAACCGGCGTCCTGACGAGGCCGTGTGACTACCTGTGTTGCAGCCTGGCTGTGGGCCCGGTGCGCAGGATGGGAAGCTGATCGTTACCATTCCAGGCCCGGAGACGGGATAATAGGTACCACTGATCGACGAGTTTGAGGCTGGCCGGTCCCGCCGCGGGCGCCGGTTCTGGCGCCGTATCGGCCCGGAAGGTCCCATGCGGCCCCAGACAGGAAGGGGATGCAGGATGGCGGCGATGAAGCCGCGGACGGGCGACGGTCCGCTGGAAGTCACCAAGGAGGGCCGCGGCATCGTCATGCGTGTCCCGCTTGAGGGTGGTGGGCGCCTTGTAGTGGAGCTTTCCGCGGATGAGGCGAACATGCTGGGCGACGCGCTCAAGTCCGTCGTCAGCGTTGGCTGAACCCAGGTGCTGCACGTCACGATCAGCGTGGCGGCGGTCTCTGGGCCATCGCCGTTGCGCGACCATATCGCCGCAACACGCGAGTCGGGTGAACTCGTCGATTTCGCTGTCGTACCGGTGCGCGCCACCGGCACGGATCGCGGCGAACGTGGCAATGCTGTCAGCGGCGACCGCGGTGATGGCCGATACAACCGACGTGCTACAGGTACCACCGGGCCGGCTGGTTACGAACCCGCCCTCGGGGCGGCCGTCGGACCCGGCGCCGCGGAATTCGATCAGTTTCTTCCCGGTGGCTCAGCTGGCCTGCTGGCGGCGTACGAGGCGTCCGGTGCGGCCGGGGAGATAACAGAGGCGCCAGCCGACCTGGGCCACGGGCTTGTGCGGCTGCTGTTCCTCGGCATAGGTGATGGGTCAGTCGCGGCGGTGCGTCGCGCCGGTGCGATCGTTGGGCGCCGGGCTGCGAACGGGCGAACCGCGGTGGTGGCGCTCCCCCCTGATGCTTCAGCCGATGCCGTGCAGGCCTTCGCCGAGGGCGTGCTGCTCGGCTCGTACAGGTACGCGCTCGCGGATAACGACGGATCGGGCGTCGCACCTGAATCTGCTGTGCCTGCCCGATCTGCTGTGCCTGCCGGATCTTGCGCGCCGTCCGAGCATGGTGCGGCGACAGGAGTCACCGCACCAGACCGGTCACAGCCGCCCCGCGGAACCGTTCGGCTGCTTGTGACCGAACCGGATGACGCGGCCGCCTGCTCCAATGCCGCGGAACGCGCGGTCGCCGTCGCCGGGGCGGTCGCGTTCGCGCGCGACCTGGTCAACACGCCGTCCGTGCGGAAGAGCCCGCAGTGGCTGGCGGAGCAGGCAACGGAGCTGGCCCGGCGATGCGACCTTCGCGTGCGCGTGCGCGACTGTGACGAGCTCGCTGCGGCGGGTTTCGGCGGCATCGTCGCGGTCGGATCTGGCTCGTCGCACCCGCCGCGGCTGATCGAGCTCAGCTACGAGCCAGCTGGGTGGGACACCCACGTCGTGCTCGTCGGAAAAGGCATCACCTTCGACAGCGGCGGGCTGTCGTTGAAGCCGGTCGAAGGCATGAAGACCATGAAGACCGACATGGCTGGTGGCGCGGCTGTCATGGCGGCCCTGTCCGTGCTCGGTACCCTCGGCGCGCGGGTCAAGGTCACGGCTCTGGTGGCCGCTGCGGAGAACATGCCGTCAGGGTCGGCCCTGCGGCCCGGCGACGTGATCACCCAATTCGGTGGCCGGACTGTGGAGGTTCTCAATACCGACGCTGAGGGACGCCTGGTGCTCGCCGACGCGCTGGCGTACGCGGACCTGGCCATTGACCCGGACGTCATCGTGGACCTCGCGACGCTGACCGGGGCGGCCCGTATCGCACTTGGCACGATGGTCGGCGCCATGTTCACCGACAATGACGACCTGGCCGCCGCGCTGTCCCGCGCAGGTGAAGCGGGCGGCGAGCGGCTGTGGCGGCTGCCTCTCGTCGATGAGTACCGCGATTTCCTTGACTCTGGAGTCGCCGATCTCGCCAACATCCCCGTGCGCCGCTACGGGCGACCCGGCGCGATCGCGGCAGCGCTCTTTCTGCGCGAGTTCAGCGGTGGGCGCCCTTGGGCGCATCTCGACATCGCCGGACCGGCCCGCTCGACCACAGACGACGGCGAGACGACAAGGGGAGGCACCGGTTTCGGCACCCGGGTGCTGCTGCACTGGCTGGCTGGCCTGTAGGGCATGTTTCGTGGAAATTGGTGGCCCTGCCCGGGCCTGGCTGGCACATGATGGCGCATCGTGTGCCACTGGCCGCGGGTGCGCGGCGGCCGCCGCCCCGCCAGCCGCCGGCCCGCCAGCCGCCGGCCCGCCAGCCGCCGGCCCGCCAGCCGCCGGCCCGCCAGCCGCCGGCCCGCCAGCCGCCGGCCGGCTATGCGAGCGGCTTTTTGATAGCGGCGAGCAGGCCGTCGCTAACGGCCAGCAGCACGGGTATCAGCCCTTCGTCGTCGCGGACCTGCGCGGCAAGCTCGCGCAGTGCCACTGTGTCAGGGTCGCGCTGGGTGGGATCTGCCACGCTGCCGCCCCACAGCGCGTTGTCGAACACAAGGATTCCGCCCGGCCGCAGCAGCCGCAGGCCTTCAGCAAGGTAGTCGAGGTATTCATGCTTGGCGGCGTCGCAGAAGACGATGTCGTAGCCACCGTCGGTCAGGCGCGGCAGCACATCGAGTGCGCGGCCGCTGATAAGGCGGTAGCGGTTGCTGGCGAAGCCTGCCTCCGTGAACACTTTGCGGGCGAGCCGCTGATGCTCGGGTTCGACATCGACGCTGGTGAGGACGCCGTCGGGACGCATACCGCGCAGCAGCCAGATACCCGAGGTGCCGCAGCCCGTACCCACTTCCACGACCGCCCTCGCGCCGATCGCGGCGGCGAGGAAGCGAAGAACCGCGCCGGCCCCGGGGCCGACGGGAGATGCTCCGCCCACCTCCTCCGCGTTCATGCGGGCCGCGCGTAGCGGGTCGTCCTCGGCGAGGAAACCCTCGACATACGCCCGTATGGCCTCTGAGCTGCTGATCGCTGCCTCCCTTCAACATGCCCTGCCTGCTGCCGCAGCATACCGGCCAACTGCTGCCGCCCGCGGCCAAGACCGCTCGGCGCGTACCGAGCAGGGAACCGGCAAGCCAGATCCGGCGTTGTTCCTGCAGGCTTGGACTACGGCTCCGGGCAAGTTGGCGGAATGGGAGAAGACTGGGCACGATGGTAGTGACGGAGGCAGGCGGGAGGAGGGGGACGGCCGTGAAGGGGACGGGGGCGCCACCGGCCGCCACTCCGAACTGGACGCCTCCTAGCTGGGAGGAGATCGTCCGAACCCACTCCGTACGGGTCTACCGCCTTGCCTACCGGCTGACCGGTAACAGCCACGACGCGGAGGACCTCACACAGGAGGTGTTCGTCCGCGTCTTCCGGTCCCTGTCGAGCTACACGCCGGGCACCTTCGAGGGCTGGCTGCACCGGATCACCACGAACCTCTTCCTCGACATGGCACGGCGCCGCCAGCGGATACGATTCGAGGGCCTTGGGGACGACGCCGTGCAACGGCTCCATGGCCCAGGCCCCACCCCCGCTGAGGCATTCGAGGAACGGCACCTTGACGCCGATGTCTTCGCCGCGCTTGAGTCGCTCCCGCCGGAATACCGCGCAGCAGTGATCCTTTGTGACATCGAGGGCCTGTCCTACGAGGAGATCGCGGCGACACTCGGGGTGAAACTGGGGACGGTGCGAAGCCGCATCCACCGCGGGCGCGCACATCTACGGCTCGCTCTCGACCACCGCAGACCGCGGACGCTGGAGCTGCGACCTGAACCGTCAGAGCAGGTCAAAGAACCATGAGCCACCTGGGAGATCGCCTATCCGCGCTTGTCGACGGTGAGCTCAGCCACGACGAACGGGACCGTCTGTACGTGCATTTGGCTGCGTGCGAGGAGTGCCGCGCTGAGGCCGCCGCGTTGCGGGCGCTCAAACGGCGCGTGGGGGCACTCGAGGATCCGGCCATGGACACGACCCTGTTCGGGCGGTTGTTGGCGTTTGCCGAGCCGGGCGAGCCCGTTCGTGACCGACGGCGGGCGTTGCGCAGATCCGAGGGTCCGCGTTCCGCCTTGCTCATGTACCCGGACGCCCATGTGTCCAGCGGCCGGCCGCGGAGCTCGCGCAGACCCGCGAACCGGCGGCCTGATTATTGGTCGGCCGGGGGCGGCGGAGCGTCGCGTAACGGCCGGCTGCCGGGCGGCAGACGGGCCCAGTATCTGATCGCCAGTGTGGTCTCCTTCCTTGTCGTCGGCGTGGCTGGATTGTCCTTCGTCGTCGGCGGCGGGCAGGGGGTGCCAGGTCCGCACGTTACCCCGCCGGTGGAGATGTTCACGGTGGAGCATTCCGTGACAACAGGCGAGGTGCCTTTCGCCAGTCCGGCTGCGACGTTCTTGCCGACCCCGGCCGGACAGCGCGGGGGACCGTGAGAACCGCCGTCCACGACGACGCCCGCTTTGCGACCAGGCAGGGTGGCTTGGCCGTGACTTCGGTGGCGGTGCTCTTCCTGATCCTGGCGCCTGTCCTCGTCATCGTCACAGGCGCAGAGGCGTTGCCATACGGAGCGGCGGGTGCGCAGCTGGGCGCCCACGCCAGAACCCCGGCGGCCGGCCAGCGGTCCGCAGAGCCCGCTGCGGGCGCCGCTCGCCGCGCCGCCGACGACGTTAGGGCACCGCGTAGCTCGGTGCTTCAAAATACGGTGCCCCGAACGAGCGTGCCTCAAAATACCGTGCGTACTACCGGTCATGACGATCCGGGCTTGGTGCTGCTGCACGAGGCGGCCTCGGCAGGCCGGACGGTATCGTACGCGGGCGTCCAGATCATCTCCTGGTGGAGCCCGGACGGCACGATGACGGTGGCTGTGGATATCACCCACCAGCCGCGGCAGGGGACGTTGCTGCAGACCGTGGGCGCAGGTACCGCTGCCGCTGGTCAGGCACTTATGGCGGGCGGGCCTGGAGCGCAGCCGGGCGATGTGCTCGGTGTTACCGAGGAGACCCTTGACCTGCTTTCCGCGAACTACCACGTCGTCGCTGGCGGGGCGGGCTCCGCGTGTGACCGGGCCGCCACGGTCGTGGAGGCGCGTCGCCGTGATGGCACCCTTGCCGCCAAGTTCTGGCTGGATGACGCCACGAAGATTCCGCTGCGGCGCGAGCTCTTCGATGACAACTCTCGGATCATCAACGATAGCATCTTCGTGGACTTTCGACCTGGGCTGCCCGCGGCAGCTTCGATGCAGGCGATGTCCAGGGTCGGCGTCGCTGCCGCGGCCAGACCATGGAACGTCCTAACCGCCGCGGACCGCGACCGGCTGCGGGCAAAAGGCTGGCCGCTGCCGGCCGAGTTGCCCGGCGGCCTGGTGCTGTTCGATGCGCGACAGGCAGTCACGGCTTCGGGCCCGGTGTTCGAGCTTGGCTACTCAGATGGGCTTGCTGGCGTGTCGCTGTTCGTGCAGCGCGGTGATCTGCCATCCAGACTCGTCGGCTGGCGCCAGGTCGATGTTGCCGGGCGGACCGTCTACGCGCGGGACCCGGCCGGGCAAGGGATCACCTGGTCCAGTCATGGGCACGTCCTCACTGTCATCGCCGACGCCCCCGCCGCGACGATTGGGGCGGCCGTCAGGGCCTTGCCATACGACGCCCAGCGTGGGTTCTGGTCGCGCATCGGCCATGGATTCGGGCGCGTCATTTCCTGGGTTAACCCATTCCGCTGAGAGTGCACCACCTGCGGCCGACTTGTGGGGTGCGGATCATGATTGGCCCGGTAATGTCGGGCCGACATGCATGAAAGGGTCATTGCGCGGGCACGCAACACCCGGAAGCGCATCTATGCCACGGGTAGTTTGGGCGCGTTTACGCTGGTTTTCTGTAAGGGGAGTCTTCTTGGCTGTGTGGTCCACGACGGTCCACGACGGTCCACGACGGCACCCAGGCAGGCACCTCGCGGCGTTGCAGCCATCTGGGCACCGTATGCGCAAAAGACTCCCCTTAAGGCCACTGGCGTGCACAAGCGGGCGGCGCCGCGGGTGGACAACGCGGGGCACGCTGTGCTCACGCGGCGCTGGAGTGCAGGGAGTAGGGACATGACGAGCGACGAACCCGGGCGTGTGGAGCCGGAGGCGTGGCCGCCGGCACCAGAGCCTGGGCGCGCGGGGCCTGGGCGCGCGGGGCCTGGGCGCGCGGAGCCTGCCGATCCCGAGCACCAGGTGTCCGAGCTTGCCGAGGTTGAGCGTGCCGACGTTCCGGATGCCGGGGCAGGGCGTGCCGAGTTTGAGCGTCCGGAGCAGGGGCATGGTGTGCCCGGGCAGGATGAATCCGGCCCGGGCTGGGGGCTCGCTCAGGGCGGGAATCGTCGCCAGGGCGGGGGAACGGGCTCGCCGACGGCACTGGGGCCCTGCGACGGGTGGCAGCCGCTGAGGCCTGACGCGCCGCCTCCGAGCGCAGGCGGGCATGCGTTGTGGCCTGGCGCCTCGCCGCCCGGCGCCGGTTCGCCGTCCCCCGCTGCCGGTTCGCCGTCTCCCGGAGTCGGGTGGCCGCCTCCGCCCAGTGCAACGCCACAACCACTCTGGCCCGCGGCTCTGCCACCGGGCGCAGCCGCGGATCCACTCGAGCCCACCGCCGGGCCGCAGGGGCCTGGGTTTCGTCACCAGGCAGGCCCAGCGCCCCATCAGCAGCTTTCCGAGGGCTACCAGCCAGACTCTGTGGCTTACCAGCCGTGGCTTGGCAGCTATGAGCGAGGCCCAGCCGACAGCGCGTCAGGGGGGCCAGTCGGGCCAGCGCCAGTCGGGTCAGCGCCAGTCGGGCCCGCGTCAGTCGGGCCGGGCGGGCAACAGCCGGCGTCAGGCGGGTCAGCGCCAGTCGGGCCGGGCGGGCCGGCGTCAGGCGGGCCCGCGTCAGTCGGGCCGGGCGGGCAACAGCCGGCGTCAGGCGGGTCAGCGCCAGTCGGGCCAGGCGGGCCAGCGCCAGGCGGGCCAGCGCCAGTCGGGTCAGCGCCAGTCGGGCCAGGCGGGCCAGCGCCAGGCGGGCCAGCGCCAGTCGGGTCAGCGCCAGTCGGGCCAGGCGGGCCAGCGCCAGTCGGGTCAGCGCCAGTCGGGTCAGGTGGGTCAGGGCCGGGGCCGGTCGGGCCAGGGCCGGTCGGGCCGGGGCCGGTCGGGCCAGTCGGGTCAGCGCCAGGCGGGCCGGGTGGGCCGGCGCCAGTCGGGCCAGCGCGGTTCGGCAGCCTGCCACCTGCGCCCGCCTGGCCTGCGGACACACTCGGCCGACCGGTGGAGCGGAGCGGACCGAGGACCGGCACCCTAGTCACGCTCGGTCTGTCCATCGCGGTGGTCGCGGCGCTTCTGGGCGGGCTCATCGGAGGCTACTACGGCTCGCGCGGTGCGTCGGGCACGGTGACCGGCCAGGCCTACAATCCCGGGCCGATACCGTCGGCGGTGACGAACAGGCCGCCGAATTCCATCGCGGGAATTGCCGCGAAAATCCTGCCCAGCGTCGTCATGATCAAGGTGAACGGCGGGACCGGAACCGGCTCCGGCTTCATCATCAACGGCGGCTACATCATCACCAACAACCACGTGGTCACCCTCGACGGCCAGGTCAAGGGCGCCAAACTCCAGGTTGTCTTCAATAGTGCCCAGACCGCGCCCGCCAGACTGGTCGGTACCGACCCCTACTCGGACATTGCCGTGCTCCAGCCGCAAGGTATTTCTCATCTGCTCCCCGTCCAGCTGGGCAACTCCGATGGCGTGGTGGTGGGCGACCCGGTGATCGCCGTCGGCTCACCACTCGGGCTCGCGGGTACGGTGACCAGCGGCATCGTGAGCGCGCTCAACCGCCCCGTCCAGGCCGGGGATCAGACGGGCAGCGCGTCGGAGGCGTACATCGACGCGATCCAGACCGATGCGCCGATCAACCCGGGGAATTCCGGCGGCCCGCTGGTGAACGCGGTGGGCCAGGTCGTGGGCGTTAACTCAGCCATAGCCACGCTGGGCGGAACCTCGATCGGCGGCAGCGGGCAGAGCGGCAGCATCGGCCTTGGGTTCGCTATCCCGATCAACCAGGTCAGTCGCGTCGCGCAGGAACTCGTGCAGACCGGCCAGGCGGTCCACTCGGTCATCGGCGCGGTCATCGACATGTCCTACACAGGCGTTGGCGCGCGGATAGCGAGGTCGGCCACCGGGGGACAGACGCCGATCCTGCCCGGCGGGCCGAGCGCCAAGGCCGGCCTGCGGCCCGGCGACGTGATCGTGGCCTTCAACGGAAACCCGGTCACCAGCGCCGATGAACTGATCGTGGACATCCGCAGCCACCAGCCGGGCGACAAGGTGCGAATCACCTACAAGCGAGGCGCCTCGGAGCACACCGTCACGCTCACTCTGGGGTTCGCCAGTTCGTCCTGAACCCGACAAGCAGGATGCACGCGTGCCTGAGCTGGCGATCGACGGTTTACATTAGAGATGTCGCCGGGCACCTGCCCCGGCGGATCCCGTCGTTTTGGTGGAGATCCGTGTGTTCGACCTGTCCATCGGCAAGATCCTGGTGCTAGGCGTGATCGCGCTCGTCCTGTTCGGGCCCGATCAGCTGCCCAAGATCGCCGCGCAGGCGGGGCGCGCCCTGCGGGATCTCCGCCGACTGGCCGATAGCGCCAAGGCTGACCTGCAGGAAGGGCTCGGGCCCGAGTTCTCCGACTTCGACATCGCTGATCTGAATCCGAAGAATTTCGTGCGCAAGCATCTGTTCGATGACCTTGATGACCTCAGCGAATCCGGGCCGGCGCATTACGCGGGGGACGGGGCAGCGGGGGGCGCCGCCGCGGGGGGCGCCGCCGCGGGGCGGTCACTCCCGGCTGGCGAGCGCCCTCCCTACGACCCAGAGGCAACCTGAGCATTCAGCTCCGAACTGTGCTGCCGCGGGGAACGAAACCCCACACCCCGCAAGGCGTGGCAACCCCGCTGGGCCCGCGGTGGTCAAGATCGTACAGGTCGGCAGGCGAACACCGGAACCCCTGCCAGGCGTGACGGCCCGCAGGGCCGGCCCGCGCAGCCGTTAAGGCTAATCCGGGGTTGCGGTTACAGGGCTTCGGTCACCGCGTCGCGGTTGCACAGGTGTGAGGCCAAGCGGGCGGCCGGCCAGCCCGCGTGTCCGGCTCCCGAGTCCGTCCGCGATCTCACGGAGGATCGAGCCGGCCGCTGACGCAGGGTCGCTGAGAGTGAGCGGCACGCCGGCGTCCCCACCCTCACGGAGCGTGGGGTCGATCGGAATCTTCCCGAGCAGCGGGACCCGGGTCCCCGTGATGCGGGTCAGGGCGTCGGCAACTGCCTCGCCCCCGCCGCTGCCGAACACGTCCACCCGCTCACCGCAGTGCTGGCAGGGCAGGTAGGACATGTTCTCGATCACTCCTGCGATGCGCTGGTGGGTCTGTATCGAGATAGCCCCTGCGCGTTCTGCGACCTCGGCGGCGGCGATCTGCGGGGTTGTCACCAGGAGCAGTTCGGCCGTCGGCAGCAACTGGGCGACGGAGATCGCGATGTCACCAGTGCCCGGTGGCAAGTCCATGAGGAGAACGTCCAAGTCGCCCCAATAGACATCGGCGAGGAACTGCTCGAGGGCCCGGTGCAGCATCGGCCCGCGCCAGACCACCGGCGTGTTGCCCTTGGTGAACATGCCGATCGAGATGACCTTGATGTCATGCGCCGTGGGCGGCATGATCATCTGCTCGACCTGGGTGGGTCGGGTCGTGACGCCAAGCATCCGTGGCACCGAATGGCCGTAGATGTCCGCGTCCACCACCCCGACGTTCTGCCCGCTGTCGGCGAGCGCGGCAGCAAGATTCACCGTAACCGACGACTTGCCGACGCCGCCCTTGCCGCTTGCGACGGCGTACACGCGGGTCAGCGAGGAGGGCTTGGCGAACGGGATCTCGCGTTCCGGCTGGCCGCCGCGCAACTGGTCCTGCAGTCCGCGTCGCTGCTCATCGCTCATCACGTCGAGCCCGACCTCGACGTTCGACACGCCGGTCAACCTGCTCACCACGGCGGTGACGTCGTTCGTGATCTTGTCCCTCATCGGGCAGCCCGCGACGGTCAGATAGACGTCCACGCGGACGGCCCCGTCCGGTGCGATCGTGACGTCCTTGACCATGCCGAGCTCGGTAATGGGGCGGCGTATGTCAGGATCGAGCACTCGGCTGAGAGCCTGAGTCACCTGCTCGGGGGTGGGCACAGTCGTCATACCCCCATGTTACGGTGCGCCGTAAGCGCGCTCCGACGGCCCGAGCGGCGCTGCCGACCGTCCGCACCCCTGCGTCCCTCGCCGCGTTCGGCGCCACACGCTCGCGGCGGCCAGGCACGGCGGAGCGGAGAGGCACGGCGGAGCGGAGAGGCAGGGCGGGCGTCGACCGGGTCAATCGGTTCGCCAGGTGCGAGCGCCATTAGCATGGCCTGGTGAATGTGCTTGCCGACGTGATCTCACCCGAGGAACTCGCCGTATGGCGGAGTCTGCAGCGGGCCCAGGTCACGATCATGCGCCGGATTGAGGCCGAGCTTCTCGACCGGCACGACCTGCCGCTGGCGTCTTTCGAGGTATTGCAGCAGCTCGCGAACGCACCACAGCGCCGGCTGCGGATGAATGACCTGGCCGACCGGGTCCTGCTCTCACGCAGTGGCCTCACCCGCCTGGTGGACAGGCTGGAACGGGAGGGCCTGGTCGAAAGGCATGCCTGTACAAGCGACGCTCGCGGCCTGTACGCGGTGCTTACCGCTGCTGGCAGCCGCCGTCTGGCGGGGGCGACGCCGACTTATCACCAGTGCATCCGCGAATGCTTCCTCGACCGCATCGGCGCTGGCGAGCTACGGCAGGTCGGGGCGACCGCGTCGAGACTCGCGAGGGACCTGACCTGATCCACCGGGCCGGCTTTACCGCGGCGCACAAGGCCAATGCGGCCGCGATGTCACGACCGGCGAGCGTGGCGTGTCTGCACGGGTAGGGGGCACCGGCAGGTGCCGCAGAACCCGGAGGAGTTCAGGAGATGACACGGATTTCGCTGCGCCCGCCGCGCAGTGTGACATATTGGCCCGCCAGCTGGTACTCGCGGCGGAAGTACGGTGTGCTGCTCGACCCGGGCGCAGTCCTCGGGCATCACCCAGGCGTGCTGCGCGCGCAGGCACGGTACGAGCTGGCGGCGCGGCGCTGGGACCGGGCCGGCCGCCAGCTGAAGGATCTGGCCATGATGGCCGCGGCGATCCGGATTGGCTGCGCCTGGTGCATCGACTTCGGCCAGTGGGAGCTGAGGACGAACGGTATCCCGGCGGAGAAGATCGGCGCCGTGGCTCATTGGCGCGACCGCAATTTGTTCACAGATACCGAACGGCTGACGCTGGAGTACGCCGAAGCGATGACAGCGACACCGCCCGAGGTGACCGACGAACTGGTGGCGCGCCCGCGCACGGGTCTCACGGAGGCACAGCTAGTCGAGCTGACCGCGATGATCGCCCTGGAGAACGTCAGATCCCGGATCAACGCGGCGTTCGGGCTGAGCGGGCAGGGGTTCGCCGACCGTCGCGGCGTGCCTACCGGGGGGCGGCACCCATGACCGGCGCGACCGCAGGAACGCCGGAAGCGATGGTCTTCGAAGAACATAGAATGGTGCTCTTCGGCGTCGCCTACCGGATGCTGGGCAGCGTTACGGACGCCGAGGACGTCGTGCAGGATGCCTGGCTCCGGTGGACCGCCGCTGATCGCTCCTCGATCGAGCAACCCCGCGCCTACCTGGTCCGGATCGTCACGAATACGTCGCTGAACCGGCTCCGCTCCGCGCAGGTGCAGCGCGAGTCGTATGTCGGCCCTTGGCTGCCAGAACCGCTGCTTGTCGCCCCGGACATCGCCGAGAATGTCGAAACCGCCGAGTCGGTGTCGATGGCGGTATTGGTGGTCCTCGAGACGCTGACGCCGCTGGAGCGGGCGGTGTTCGTTCTCCACGAAGTGTTCGGTTACAGCCATGGTGAGATCGCCGCGTCACTCGGGCGCAGCGAGGCCGGCGTGCGCCAGCTCGCGCACCGGGCACGCGAGCACGTGCAGGCGCGGCGGCCGCGGTTCGCCGCGGACAGGCAGGAGCAGCGCCGGGTGACCGAGCAGTTCCTTGCCGCGTGTGTCGGCGGCGATCTGGGGCAGCTGATGTCGTTGCTGGCGCCCGGTGTGCGGCTCGTGTCCGACTCCGGCGGCAAGGCGAAGGCGCCGCGGCGGATCATCACGGGCGCGGACAAGGTCGCGCGGTTCCTGCTCGCGGTCGCTGGGAACGTGGTCGGCCTCCGGATCGAGATCGCCAACGTCAACGGCGCGCCAGGGATCGTCGGCTTCGATGGCCCGGTACCGATCGTCGTGCTGAGCTTTGACGTCGTGGCTGGCCAAGTGCAGGCACTTTACCTGGTGAACAACCCGGACAAGCTGAACGCGCTCGCCGTTGGCGCCCAACTGCGCAGGTAGGCGCGCATCACGAAACGCTGACATGTCACGCGGCAGCCGTCCTGACCGTGATCCCGGAGCGTTGCCGGGAGATCCACCGGCAGCTCCGGGATCATGAATGTTACGTCCCGGGCTCGCCGGTCTCGGGATTGAGGATCAGCGGGCGGAAGTCGGGGTGGCGGAAGCTCAGCATGCCGTTGAGCGAGCCGGCCAGCGCGTCGTACGAGCCGCCGCCGATCCGCCGCCCGCCCAGCCAGTTGTCCTCGATGAAACCGATGATCGAGGTCTGGTCGGTGCGCGTACTGTCGACGTAGTTGACCTTCGCGTACGGCGAGATCACCAGCATCGGCAGCCGCTGGCCATGGCCGCAGCGGTCCTGGTAGCCACCGAGCCGGGCACCGTTCGCGCACACGCCTGGCCCGTTCAGCGCGTCAGTCGCCGGGTCGGCCGAGGGGTTGATGATCGGCGGCATCACATGGTCGTACCAGCCGTCAGAGTCGTCATAGTTGATCACGATCGCGGAGTTATGCCAGTAGGCCGAGCGCTCGATCGAGTTGATCGTGGCGACCAGGAAATGCTGCTCGTCGATCGGATCGGAGTATCCCGCGTGCCCGTCCTGGTACGCGGGGGCCTTGAGGAAGCTGACCGTAGGCAGGTTGCCGCTGTCCAGCGCCTTGCCGAACCACGACAGGTCGTACTGGTGATTGGCCGGCCCGTTGTGGCCGACCTCCGCGACGTTCTTCGGCGCCACGTGGTGCGGGTTGGCGGTGGAGGCATAGTACTCGAATGGCTCGTGGTGCGGGATGTAGTCCGCGACCGCCGCGCCGCCGATGTTCGTGTGCGTCGCGCCGCAGACGGCTGTGCCGCTGGCCGTCGTGCCCGTCGGCGCGAAGCCACCCTCGAACCAGCCCCAGGTGATTCGCTTCGCGTTGAGCAGGTCGCCGATGTTCTGGCCGGTCATCTTGATCATCGGCCCGGTGGTTGGCACACCGGTGTGGTTGGAACAGTCGTCGAAGTAGGGATCCTGGTCGTTGTAGAGGGTGCCGACCCCGCTCGCGTCGGGGGTGCCGATCACGCCGGGATCCGGGACCACATGGCCCGCGGCATTCAGGCCGACCGCTCCGTGGGTCTGGCCTGAGACCAGGTTGAGGGCGCCGGGGGTGGACGGCCCGAACTGGGCGTCAAAGGAGTCGTCGGTCAACGAGAACCTTTGCGCGTAGTTCCACAAGCCGGTGACGGAGTTGCCGTCGAAGTAGTCCATGACAAGGCCCGCCGGGTGCGCGGCGGGGGCCGTGCAGCTGCTGTTGCCAGTGAACTGCACGAACTTGTCCATCCGCCCGTCATCGAAGGCCTTCTGCTCGGCGGTGTAGGCGTGGTCCTGGTCACAGGTGAGCGCCTGCGAAGGGCTGAGCCGCCGTGGGTTGTCCTCGTTGGGGTTGTGCGTCAGCAACGCGCCGCTCAGACCGTTCACGGCCGGCGTGCCAGGCTTGGCGTGGAAGGGTTGACCGTCTGTGTTCGCGGCGTTGGGATAGGTCCCGAAGTAATGGTCGAAGCTGACGTTCTCCTGGAATATGACGACAACGTGCTTGATGGGTGTCGCCGCACGTGGCGTGACCTGCTGCTTGGCGGCCCGCGTCGCAGGCACAGCGAGTGCCGACGCGGCGGCGGCTCCGATGGCGAAGGTGCCTGCCGCGGCGAGCGCGAGCACGCTCTTAAGGGACGTGCGCAACCACTCAATGGTACGCCGACAATGGCGCTCTCGGGGCCCACAGAAATGAAGGCCCGCAGAAATGAAGGCCCGCGGAGGTGAAGGCCCGCAGAGGTGAACGCGTCACGGGCCCGCCGATGAGCCGGCTCCTCCGGCTAACCCAGGACATGCCGCCGGTGACGTTGACGAATGCACAGGTGGTGGCCGCGGCGCGGTGGGAGGCGGGGGACGCAGCCGGGTCCGGGAAGTGAGCGGCCGGGGTGAGCGGCGTGGCATCTTGTTCTGATTGGGCTGGTTGAGGAGGCTGTGGAGGGCGGTGTCAGCTGGGTGGAAAGCGCCGGGATAAACCGGCCGGGCCACGCACGCCGAGTGCGCTGGACCGTGTACGCCGGCCTGGGCTAGCCCTGGGCTAGCCCCGGTCACGGCGGCCGGGCGCGGGCCGGGCCGGGTCGTGGATCCGGGGCCGGTGCGCCGCGCTTTGGGTGCGGCCGGTTTCCCGGGTGCCGCGAGGCCCGCCGGGCCGGGGTCGAAGTGATCCGCCCGGCCGGGCATGACAGCCGGGAACCGGGAACCACGGGGCCGTTGCGGTCTGCGGCTGGGGTATGAGCGACGGCAATTGACGTGCGAACACATGTACGAAAACGTGGATCTTGCGATAAACTGTTCTAGGAAGCTGTTCCAGGCACCTGTCTTGGTTGGAGGTGAGCCCGTTGCCCGCAACTGGCGGGTCGGCTGTCTCGCCTCGTGATGGCGGCTGTGGTGCCGGTGCCGGTGCCGGTGCCGGTGCCGGTGGCCGCGGCAGCGGGCGCGGCCGGCCGCCCGCCGGTGGGCTTGCGGAGCAGGGGATCTGGCTGTGCGGCGGCGGCGACCTGTCCGACGGGCTTGCCGGCGCGTCGGCGCGGATGGGCTTCCGGCAGGGCGGCGTGCTGGAGGGCCTGCTCCCGGGTCCCGAGCTTGCCGTGTTCTTACGCGACTCGGCATGCGCCGGCCCGGGTGTCCCGGACAGCGACGCCGGTGACGCCGGTTGGCGCGAAGAGGCGACCGGATCCGGCAATGACCTCCGCGTCGGCGGCGGCGGGGACGGCGCGGCCGTTGACGGGGCTGTCGGCGGGGGCGCCGGGGGGCTGGGCCTGCTGGGGGATGATGCGCTGACCGGGGTGGTTCGGGGCTGGCGGCGGCTGGGGTCGTGGGCGGCGGCGATGGAGCACGCGGCGGTCGCGGAGCTTGCGGGCCGGCGGATCGGTGAGGCCCGGTCGGGAGG
>DATIYI010000306.1:0-7223 GCA_035517695.1 Streptosporangiaceae bacterium | reverse complement strand
TAGGACTCTCTCATTCCCACCTCAATGCCGGTTTATCCCGGCGCACCATAGCTCGGGGCCGCCGTGGGTTCGCTAGCCCTTCGGCGTAGAGCTCTTCCATCTCCTCCTCCAGCCCGGTTCATCCCGGCGCTTTCCCCCTTGCCGATCACGCCCTCGAACGACTCCACCTCCCCCTGCTGGTACAGGCGGTCGAGCACGTTATCGAAGGAACGGTTCTCGAACATGACCACGACCACATGGTCGAGCGCGTTGTCCTTGCTCTGACGCGCCATCCCGTACCCCGATCTGTGACGTGACGGCTATGCTGCCAGTCGCCGAAAGTGTGACGAACGCCACCCAGAGTCACGGTCGGCGCGCGCCCTCACCTCATCCGCAACGGGTGAACATGGTGGCACATCTCTACCGCACCCGGGCGCGTAGGGGGGTGCTCGTCGCCCTTGGCACGCAAGACGCCACGAGGCATCATGACCCAGGCTCCGGACGGCCGTATGCCTCCAACAACCGGATCCGGGTCGCCTGCAGCCGGTGCACCACTACGGCGATGAACCTGCTGGTGAGCTCGTGACCGAGGGCCGGATCGGCGGCAAGCAATCCACGAACGGCACGGCCATCCAGCTCAAACGCCTGCGTCGGCTGCATAGTGGCCGCCCCGAGCTGCCACTGGTACGGCGGGAACAGCCACGACCAGCCAATCACGTCACCTCGGCCAACGGTTTCGATGATGATCGGGCCATGCCCGGGCACGTGCAGGTCGAGGGCTACCTGGCCAGCTTCGATCAGCCAGAAACGGTCGGCCGTACCGCCTTCCTCGAAGAGCCGGTACCGGGCCGGAATCGCTATATAGCGCGTGACCTCGCTCAGCCGGGCGATGTGTTCTTCCGCCATGCCACGCACGAACGGATGCACGGTGAGCGGCGGCGCGTCTGGCTTGGTCATCGTTCCTCCACTCCGCCGCTCCCATCCTCCGCCGCTCCCATCCTCCGCCGCTGCCATCCGCATCGCCAGACACATGCCACCTGCCCCAGCGGCGTTAGGCTCGGCCCGCTTCTGCTGCGAACCTCCTGCCACAAGCACCCAACTTCATCAGACCGCGTTGCTCGGTGTGAGCTCGTAGGGGCAAACGTCCCTATATAGCCCATGCCGCTATATAGCCCAGGCCGCTGCGGCGGATGCCAACCGCCTGCGCACCGCAGGGGCAAATAACGGCCAGGTACCTGCGGCTGTATTCGACGGCCCGACTGCCGCCTCGCAGGACGCGGTCGTGTTCGGCTCGGGCAGCCGATGGCCTTCGGCCGCGGCCCAGTCCGGATCGTGCGCACCACCGCGCCTGAGCCCGTCCGCGCCAGGAATCTCGCCGAAGACCTCGGCGGGCGGCGGGCGAAGTTACCCGGTGGTCGCCTGGGGACTTTCGGCCCTGGGCGAGGTTCGCCTGGCGCCGGGTAATGGAATTGGAGAAGGTGGTTGTCATGTCGTTGAGATCTGGCATACCGCGCAGCGCCGGGCTGGCCGACCCGGTTGGTGGCCGGGGGCCCGCGATGATTAGTTGCGCGGAAGTTGACAAGCTGCTAAGCGCAAGCGCCAGCGAACCGGCGGTGCTGTCGCTTTATGTGCATGTGCCGGTGGACCCTGCCGCGCTGCGCGGCCTGCCGGTCAGGGCAGGTGAGCTGCTGGCGGCGGCAGGCCGGCACCCGGACGGCCCCGGCGCGATCGGGGCGGGTGACGCTGACCGGCGGGCGGTGCGCGATTTGCTGGACCAGAATGCCCGCGGCTGGCTGGGCCACACGGCCGCCATCTTCGTCTGTGGCGAGCTGGGTCTGGCCGATGCGATCGCGCTGCCCTGCCAGGTACCGGAACGAGCCGTTGTTTGGACCCGGCCGCATGTGCGGCCGCTGCTCGTGGCCATGCAGCGGTGCCCCGCCTACCACGTGGCCGTCGTCGACCGGCGCAACGCCTGGATGTTCAAGGTGACCGGAGAGCGGATCGACACCATAGCCCAGGCGGCCGCCGAGAGTGTGCGCAGTTCCGGCTTCGGCGGCTGGTATGGCCTGGAGGCCCACCGGATCCACGAGCGTGTGATCGAGCTCGCCCGCCGTCACTACCGCGAGACGGCCGCCTTGCTTGAACAGGCGATGGGTGGCGGCGAGCCGCAGCCGCTGGTTGTAGGCGGGCGTGAGGAGAGCATCCCCCAGTTCGTGGCTGTTCTTCCGGCCGGGCTGCGGGACCGGTTCGTCGGCAGCTTCGTCGCCGATGCGCATACGCTGACGCCCGCCCGGGTGCGCGAGCTAGCGGCTCCTGTCATCGGGCACTGGGTAGCAGCGCGCGAGCAACGCCTGGCGGCCCAGGCCGGTGACCTGACACCGGGCGGGCTGTCCGTGGCAGGCCTGCATGAATGCGCCGCCGCGGCCAGCCAGCACGCCGTCCAGCTGCTGATCGTGCCCGATGACGGGCTGGTCCCCGGATTCTCTTGCGTACGGTGTGGCACGCTCGCCGTCTCCGCCGGTGACTGCCCCGGCTGCGGCGCGGCGCTGTGCGCGGTTCCCGATCTCATTGAGGAAATGGCGGTCAAGACCCTCAGCGACGGCGGACAGGTAGCAGCGGTGTCAGATCCTCCGGGTGGCGTCGCCGCACGTCTGCGGTTCCCGCTGGCCGCCGGTGAACAGAGCCGCCGGTGAACAGAGCCGCCGGTGAACAGAGCCTTACCATCGCCGCCGCACCGGCTGGCGCGAAGAAACGGCCGGTGAGGTGATCTCCTGCTCACGGCTTACAAGATCGCGGGATGGACGCTCAACCGGCGCCCGTCCGCATGACCAAGGTCCCGTACCCGGGGTCCGGAAGGCCCTGTGCCCGGTCCGCAGCGGCAGCGAGCGTGAACGAGGGACTGTGCCGCGCACGAAGGAGGTGTCCTGGTATGGGCATGGCTGACAGCTGGTCGGTGAAACTGTCCGTTGACGAAATCGATGGCGAGACACACGCGGAGGCGCGCCTGATCGTGCAAGACGATGATCACCTGTTCGGCCGAGGCACCGCACGCCGCAACCCGGCCGATCCGAACGTGACAGAGATCGGCGAGCACATCGCGCTGGCGCGCGCCCTTTCGGACCTCGCGCACAAGCTTCTCGAGACCGCTGCGGGTGAGGTTGAGGCCGTCACGCACGAGCGGGCCCGTTTGCATCTGTGATCCGGGGTGGCCTCCAGGCGCCCGCAGGCCGGCGTTGCTGGCCCCTCGGCCGACGGCCTAGGTTGATGCACCACGGACGGGCCGCGTTACGCGTAACATGGGACTGTGGCTGATAGCAGGAACTGTGAGCGGTGTGGCGCCGGGTTCGCACCCCGTCGTGAGCACGCCCGGTTCTGTTCTGCTCGCTGCCGAGTCGCGTGGAACCGTGAGAACACAAGCAATCGGACGGCTGAGGTGAGCGCGCTCGACTGGTCCATCACCGCGATGCGGGACGCGACAGGACGGCTTCTCAGGGTTCGGGCATGGGACCGGCCGCGTGCGTTCGCGGCGATCAGTGAGGCGGTGTGGTGGGTCACAATCGTCGACGGAACGCTGCTGCGCTATGACCCGGAGGCGTACGACGGCGTTTTGGGCCGCCACGCGCTGGCAGAGCGCCGGCTGATCGAGGGAACCTTCGCAGGGTTGCGCTTCGTGCGGAACCGGATGGGTCATGACGTCGATCACGTTGACTTCATCCACCCGGAAGCAAGCCCTTCCGGCTACGGCGATGGCCGGATCACGACCTGGATATGGAAGCCGGTGCCGGAGCCGGCGCTCGCGTCGCTTCCGCCGCGCGGGCAGGCATGGGAGATGACGCGCTACCGGGCGTACGAAGCTCAGCTAGCGGGTCACACCGTCGGGGAGATCTTTGGGCGGGCGGCGGCGTTCCTCACGCTGGTCGCCGCGCAGGCACCCCTCGGCGCAGATTTGGGCGCGCATGCCGCACGTTGAAGCCGCTCAGCAGGTCAGAGCCGAGGCAGGCTTGTTCAATCCGCATCTGCTCAACTTCACATCCGCGCCCGCTTGCCGGCGATGACAGCCGTCCTCGGGCTTGAGCAGGCACCCGGGGTCGGTAGGCACTCCTGTGCGAGCGAAGGCTACCGGCCAAGCGGCCCAGCGGTGTTCCCCGCGCGGCGGTGTTCGCGTGACCCAGCGCGACCCCCCGCGGCAGCCGTTCGGAATAATGATCATGAACGGCTCGGGCGTGGTGGCGCGCCGCCGTCAGTGCGTCGGTGCCGCCGGGGATGCGCCGCACGAACACGTTTAGCCCGCCCATCGACTGCGCAGTCTCAATGACAGAGTCGAGCCGCCCG
Organism: Streptosporangiaceae bacterium; assembly: GCA_035517695.1. GTDB lineage: Bacteria > Actinomycetota > Actinomycetes > Streptosporangiales > Streptosporangiaceae > DATFVJ01. The sequence continues at coordinate 2,912 of DATIYI010000306.1, read as the reverse complement.
CCGCACGCTTCGATGACGGCTATCGAGGCAATGTTGTCGTCGCCGCACGTCACGAGCACTCGGTCAACTCCGCTGGCTGGCGACGACAAGGCTCTGCCGGGAGGATCCGGACGGGTAGTTTTCGGGGGGTGCCCGACCGGCCCCCTGCCGTGGTGGCGCGCCGCGGCGTCGGCGTCAGCGCTGATTCCGGGGTGGGGGCAACCAAGTTGCGGACCATCGATCCGGGCTCGTTCACGACCTGGGCGCCGATGTGCGCGCGACCTTGCCAGAGGCCCGACCTGGGCACCGGCGGGGTCCCCGCCGGTGCCCAGGTCGCTGCAGGGCCACCCGGCCGAGGGTGAAACCCGGCAGCCCCGGCAGCCAGCAGACGTCGTCATGCGGGACCACCTCGGCCGACGTCGTATCGATCACGTCGGCGACAGGGCGGTGCCAGCGGCCGCGGCTGGGGCAGGGATGTTCAGCCGGCGCCGCCCGTGCCGCCGGTGGGCGCCTCACCCTGCTCGGCGGTGCTCCCCGAGATCGTGCGGCTGCCACCCGACGCACGGGTGATCTCGATCCGGCGAGGCTGGGTCTTGGGTGAGACGGGGATGGTCAGGTGCAAGACACCGTCGGCGTAGCCCGCGGTGAGATTCTCCGAGTCCACGCCCTCGCCAAGGGACAGCTGCCGGGTGAACGATCCCTGGGGCCGCTCGACGACGATGAGCTGCTCGCTGCCGCCGTAGTTCGGCGTGCGTTCGGCCCGGATCGTCAATGTGCCGTGCTCGACAGTCACCTCGACGCTGTCAGGGTCGACGCCGGGCAGGTCGGCCTCGACATGATAGCTCCCGTCCTCGGCGCGGTAGACGTCCATGGGCATGCCGAGCGGGGCACGCGTACCGCTCGCGGCCATGGCCATAAGGCGCTCAAAAGGGTCACGGAAGGGCTCAAACCTGATCACTGCCATCGCTGCCTCCTCATCGCCTGGCGCCTGCGCGGGGAACCATGAAGGCCTCGGCCGACGTAGTCCTCTCACAGGACATGGTAGATCTCCGGCCGCTCGTTTCATGCCCCGCACCACGCCTGCTTGGACGGTGGGCGCGAGGCGGCGGCCAAGGAACGCAGGGGCCGGATGCGGCACCGAGGTCCTATGCGGGCGGGCCGTCCGGCCCCTAACGGCGAAGCGGTATACGCGCCAGCCTGGAACAGAAAGGGAAGGGGGAACCAAAAATGGGCGTGATCAACAAGGCGGCCGGCGAGCGGCCGCGGGGCCCGTCTGGCGGCGCCAGCGCGCAAGAGCGCAGCGCCAGAACTGGGTATCAGGGTCAGCCACACCCGCGTTCGGACCACCACCGCGACCGGCGCGTCGTCGTCGGCGTGGACGGCTCCCCGAATTCGGCCTCAGCGTTTCAGCGGGCAGTCTCCCAGGCGCGGCAGCGCAACGCCACCCTTGATGTCGTCTACGTCCTACCGGAGGACGCCGACGCTAGGACCGCAACTATGGCGAAGGTGATGCTCGGAGAGTTCACCCGGCGGCAATGCCCCTGCGGCGTGGGCACCCCGGTACGCCTGCGCGTCGAGCACGGTGACCCCCGGGTGGTCCTGCCGCTGGTCGGCGCCGGCGCGGAGTTGCTGATCATCCGGGGGCGACAACTGTCCCAGCGCGTAAGGGAAGCCGATAGCGGCCCGCGCTTGCCTGCCGACGCGGCCCCGCATGATGTCTCGCGACCATCAATGCGCTTCGGGCCGTACTGGCGGTCTTTCCTACGCTCCCGCTGATCTGTCGTGCCGCTGGACCGGGGGATGCCGACGCGAGCTCCTGGACCGCACCCTCGGCTGGAATCACAGCCAGCTGCGGCGGATCCTGCGCCAGCGCAAAACTCACCACAATCAGCACAGCCGTATCGCTCGCTGGATGACGTTGTTGTCCCAATTCACAGTGCGAGCGGCAGCGGGCAGAATGCGCCGGCGCGGCCAATTTCGCCTGCGCTAGCCGACCTCGCCCTTCGGCAGCGCGCCGGCACCCGGCTAGCGGCTGAATTTCCTGACTGCCACGGTTATCACCCCGCTGACCACGGGTATCGCCCTGTTTAACGGCTGGTCGTCCACATCACCCGCAAGTGACGTGGACACACCCCCCACGCCGCGATGGGCTCGGTGATCTTGAGCGGGGTTTTCGCGGGCTCGCAGGCCTGCGGGCCGCGGCTGGGGGAGGACGACAGTGCGGGACAGTGGCGGAACCAATGGGGGCTGGCGGGAGGCCCCTGCCGGCCGATGTCAACGGCTGTTGGTGATCACGGCGTCGCTGGGGGCTGCGGCCCTGTTCATCGCGGCGTGCTCCGGCGTTATGGCAAAGCTCAAAGGGGCGGCACCTCCCGGCTCCGCGGCGCGGTTGGCCATCACGCCCGCGAATGGCAGCAGCAACGTCGCGCCGAACCAGGGCGTGACGGTCGCGGTGTCGCACGGCAAGGTGAAGAACGTCACCGTGACTCGGGGATCCGATCCCATCAGCGGCTACGTCAATTCCGCTGACACAATCTGGCACAGCACGTGGGCGCTGCAGCCGTCGCGCGACTACGCCGTGACCGCGACCGCGGTGGACTCATCCGGCAAGACCGTGACCGAGACGAGTTCGTTCCGCACCCTCACCCCGTCCGCGACCGTCCAGGCCCAGACCGTCCTCGGCGATGGCCAGGACTACGGCGTCGGCATGCCGATCATCATCACGTTCAGCCGTCCGGTCACGAACAAGGTGGCGGTGGAGCGATCTTTGCAGCTGACGACCTCCAAGCCCATTACCGGCGCATGGTACTGGGATGGCGACGAAACCGTCGCGTTCCGGACCAGGACCTACTGGCCCGAGCACACCCGCGTGAGTTTCGTCGCGCACCTGGACGGCGTGGAAGCGGCCCCCGGCGTGTACGGCACGGCGAACC
>DATIYI010000305.1:0-3849 GCA_035517695.1 Streptosporangiaceae bacterium | reverse complement strand
CCGCCGGGTTCCTCGCCCAGACCGGGAAACGGACCGTGTGCGGCATGCTGACCGGAGCCGGGCTGTCCCGGGCGCGGCGTCATGACCGGGCGCACCGGTTCTTCTCCCGCTTCTTCTCCCGCGCCCGCTGGAGCAGCCAGGACCCCGGCCAGGCACTGGCGAAGCTGATCGTTGCGCTGCTGGTACCCCCCGGGGCGAGCCGGTGCTGGTCGCGGCCGGCGACACGCTGGTCAAGCGGACCGGGCGCAGGGTGCATGCCATCGGCTGGTTTCATGATGGCTCCGCCAGGGGACCGCATCAGGCGGGGCTGGGCAGCAACTGGGTGATCGCCGCGATCGTCGTCACGCTGCCGTTCTTATCCCGCCCGGTGGCGCTGCCGGTGCTGGCCCGGCTGGTGCACAAGGACATCAAGCCTGCTCCCGCGTCCCGGCTGGTCCTGGCCCGGCAGATGACCGCCGCGCTGGCCCGCGCGCTGGCTGGCCGGGACATCCACGTCGTGGCCGATGCCGCCCGCGCGGGCAAGGACCTGCGCCGCCTGCCCGCCACGGTGACCTGGACCACCCGGCTGCGCAAAGACGCCGCGCTGTATGAGCTGCCCGGCCCGCGCACCGGCCAGCGCGGCCGGCCCCGCGCCAAGGGCAAGCGGCTGCCGTCCCTGGCCGCCCTCGCAGCCGGCGCGTGCTTCGCCCCGGTCACCGTGCGCCGCTACGGCAAGACGGCCACCGTGCAGGCCGCCGCCATCACCTGCCTGTGGCACGGCGTCTTCGGCGCCCGCCAGGTGCAGGTCGCGCTGATCCGCGACCGCGCGCAGGCGGGTTACGACCTGGCCCTCGCCACCACCGACCTGGCCGCGTGCCCGGCAGCGGTGATCGAGCGCTATGCCGCCCGCTGGCAAATCGAAGTGGCAATCGAAGATGCCAGGCAGATCTTCGGTGCCGGGCAGGCACGCAACCGCCTGGCCGGGCACTGTTGCGTTGTGCCATTCCTGGGCAGCGTCGGAGAATGATCCGCATGCTCTGCGGGCCAGATGGTGGCGGCGAGGTCGTGAAAGGCGACCCGGAGCCGGTGGCGGGCAGGGACGTCGGCGGCGATCTCGTAGTGGGCGCGGCGCATGTTCTGGATGAAGGCATGACCGGCGGCCAGGATCCGCGCTGACCGGCGCCGCTTCAGCCCGCGCATCGGCCTCAATCGCGCCTTCAGCCGGCCGTGATCCGCCTCGACCGGGGCCTCACACTGCTCCTCCTGCGCTGAGGCCAGCTGGCTAAGGCGGCAGCACCCACGAGGTCGACTTTCCCGCCGAACTCCTCGACGATCAGCCCGGCGTAGTCCTCGGCCATGACGGCGGCGGTGCAGCCGTTGAGCAGGTTCGGCTTCTGGGCAACGATCAAGACGGTTTACCCGTCCCGGACGAATGGGCGAAGCATCCTCGTCATCATCGTCGGGTACAGGCCCTTGAGTGCGCCGACGCTGGGGCCGCCGATCCACAAGAACGACTTCGCTCCCGTGCCGAGCCGCGCGTAGCCCATCCCGTTCGCAAAGGTGCCCGTGACTAGCTCCGGTATCCCGGTCGCGGCTGGGCGTCGTCGAGCCTGTCGAGCAGGGCCGGGAGCGCGTCGGCCGCGGTGAGCAGGCGATCGCGGAGCCGTATGTCGAACGCGTCGTGGACGAGGGGGTGCGCCCATACGTCGTCCCCGGTCAGAACGGGCAGCACGATGTGCCTGAGCCAGGCGTCGGCGTAGGTTGCCGGGGTCCGCGCGCCGTGGACCGCGGTGGCCAGCCACCCCATGGCGCGGCAGGCGGCGAGCCGACCCAGCAGTACGCCGTCCGGGCATGCCGTTCGACGTCCCAGACGACCCGGCACCTGCTCCAACCAGAGCGGGCCGAATCCTTGTACAGGTCCCGGACTGCTACGGCGCGCAGGACCGTGAGGCCGCCTGGCAGCCGATCCCCAGGTCTGAGCGGTAGAGGGCCTGCCTCGGTGTGCCAAGGGACGAGGCCGCGGCCTCAGTAGGCAAGTGCTCGGGCACCGTGAACCGCAGCGGCGAGCGCTGGTAGGCATGGATGACCTTGACGAAGAAGGAGAACGCACGGACCTCGCCGGTGTCGGTCCGGGCAGAGCCGGTGACGAGGTAGCGTGCAGCGGTGGTGATGGCGGCTTGTCGTCGGCAACGTCGGCTGGGCCGAGGCACTCTGCGAGGCGCGGGGAGCGCCGATGACGGCGGTCGCCCAGGTCGCGCCGCGGACGAAGGCGTCAGGAGCTCGCGCAGATCCGCGACGCCGGAACCCGATAGCTGCGGCAGTGCGGTCGGACGACCGGTGAGCAGCAGGAGAAGCGCCTCGATCGACCCGGAGACATGGCCCCTGCCCGGCTGCCCACAGGCGTCGTCAGCCACGAGCCGGTAGGCAGCCAGCTTCTTCCGGGCGTGGAAACATGATCCTGCGCTACGCGAAGATCGCCATCCGCACCGTCGCTGACGAGTACTTCGCCGTCACCGAGAAAGTCCAGGCCCTCAGCGGCCAGCGCGCCCAGCTCCCCACGCGCTATGCCGCGACGCTGGCCAGCATCGCCAAACGCGAGTTCCTGGCCATGGTCATTTAGTTCCGTTCTGATGAATCGGGTAGAGGACGGGGTCGCCCGCCCCCTCCCACACCACCGGACATGCGGGCCCCACCCGGCGGTTTGTCAAGCCGTCGGACTGAAACGCTGCCTGGTCGCTGTCATTGATCGTTCTTATCCGGGGAGGTCTGCCCGGGTGTCGGTTGTGCTGTCGTTGCCGCCGCGCCGACGGCCCGGATCGCAAGGTACGGGCTGACCGGGCAGAAGTCAGCAGAGGTCGCGCCCGCCCGCACCCGTGAACTGGCGTGGCCTACGCGGTTCCCTTGCGGGTTGCCGGGCGCGCTTCCCGTTCGGCGGTGGCCGTCGTCATCTGTTGCGCGAACAGGTAGGGGATGATCAGCAGGCAGCCCCACGCTCCTGCGAGCGCCCAGCCCGCCAGCACGTCGGTCATCCAGTGGGCGGCCAGGTAAAGGCGCGTCAGCCCGACCACGAATGCGATCAGGGCGGCGCCGGTCATGAGCAGTGTTCGCGTCCGCGGGGAGCGGCCTGCCATCATCATGAGTGCCAGCATGCCCCAGGTGGCGAGGGCCTGTGCCGCGTGCTGATAGGGAAAGGACCACCCGCCGAATGCGCCCAGCCAGTCCGCGGCGGGCGGCCGGGGACGTCCGACCAGGGCTTTGGCGAGCAAGCACCACGCCCAGGCCCCGGGCTGCGTAGAAGACCAGGTCCAGGTCAAGAGCGATGGCCGAGTTCTGGAACCTCACAGGCTGACCGCGGCCAAGGTGTGACCTTCAGAGGTCTGCGGCGCTGAATCTTCGCCGATAGATGGCGCCTAGTTGGTGGGCGGCTGGCCTTCGAACCACTCGCTGAGGAGCCTGCGTAGCCACCCGTACCAGCTCGCTGACAGCAGGACGCAGTAGCTGGCCCCGCGCTTGGGTAGCTGTCACCAGGGGCAATCGTCGGGCTGGCTCAGGCGTCCACGGGTAGTAGCGCGAGGGCGGCGATGACCGGTGTTCCGGCAGGCAGCCCGCCCCGTGGCGCCCTCCCGGAAGGGAGCGGACGGCTCGCTGGGGGCACGTGACGATGGTCCCTCAAGCGCCTACCGGTCCGGGCGGCGTCCCCACGCCGAGATCAGCGGTGCGAGGGTGAGATCGAGCTCGCCGGCGGCGACGGCGGCCAGGTGCGCGTCGATCTCGGCGTCATCGGTCAGCCGGGCGGCGACCAGCTCGGCGCGGACGTGCCGTATCGTCGCGATCTCCAGGCGGTCGCACACCGTCCCGCCGACCGGGAAA
>DATIYI010000304.1:0-7325 GCA_035517695.1 Streptosporangiaceae bacterium | reverse complement strand
AACCTTGCCGTCCGCGTTCGTGCCATCGGTGAACCACAGCCTGCATCCGGGAAATTCCGCAAGGATGTGTGCGTGCAGCCGTCGGAGGTCGGCCTGCTTGGGCTCGGGTTGACTGGCGAGGTACGCCTCGACCTGCTCAGGTACATCCATCTCGCGCCGCATGCTAGCAACGAACTGTCCCATGCCGGCTCGGATGGACGCCGCCCAAGCATCGCCGGGGCCTGCGTGGATGGCCGTCAGCCGCGAACAGAACGAGCATCCGCTCGTGCCGCTCCTGATGTGCCGGCGGACTGGTTTTCGTAGCTGACCCCGCTCGTGTCACAGTGGGTGCTGGGTGAACCGGCGAGGACCGCGAACCGGCCACGACGCGACAGGCCATCCGCCCAGCGGGATAGCCGTTCACTCCGGACGAGCCCGGGAGCGGTCAAGGCAGGAGCCACGATGATCGAGCACACCACTGCAGGCAAGATGTCCCTCGCTGAGCTGGCCGACGGGCACAAGAGCCAGCCGTCCACCATCTTGCGCCTCACCGCAGAGCACAGCCCCGGTGGTGCCTATCCAGCGAACGTCGCCGCCTATATCAACGGGGTGTTCCGCGGCACCATCGCCGCCACTGACCACATGCCCGCCGGGCTGCACCTCTACCTGCCGTAGCAGGCGGGCCGGCGGCAGCGCCCGGACAGGTTTGGCCGGCTCGCATAAACGTCCATCACCGCAGCGCGTGGACACGTCCTGATCTGCCGCTGACGGCGCCGTCTGGGCTGGTCAGTGAGCTGCGAACTTCATGGCTCGCTAATGACGCTTCGTTGTCTACGGCGGACATCAGAACGCTTGCGTCACGCCGCCGATCGGCCCGGCCAGCGTGCCCTTCTTGCTCATAATCACGCGTCGCGGCCCACCGTTCGGCGACCTCCATCCACGATCTCCTCGGCTTCGCCGTCACCGAGGCGGCGCCATTCAGCATCTGCCGCGCCAAGGTCGGCCACAGCGCCCGCAAAATATCGCTGGTCCGATTTAGGTCGTTTCCGGCGTTGCCTGCCGGGGATGTGCATGTAGGGGAGGGTGCCTTGGGAGAGATCTTCGTCAGCCATGCGTCACCGGACGCCGCGCAGGCTCGCCGCATCGCCGAGGGAGTTCGCCAAGCCGGTCATCGGATCTTCCTTGACTCGGACTGGGAGGATGGTATCGCTCCCGGAGCGACATGGCAGAAGACACTGCTTCGCGAGCTACGCCTATGCGACGCGGTGGTGTTTATCAATAGCAGCGCATCTGCCCGCCCTCACGGATCATTGCCAAAAGACCACCGGTCGCGCATATCAGCGGCTACGCGTGCGAATCCAGCGCTCCTCGCATGCATCTGTGGATCGGTCTTCCGCAGTCCGCGCTCCGGCAAATCCGCATGAGTATTCACTGGTACTGGATGCAGTGAACGTCCGGTCATGCCGCGTTCCGCGCACCAGGGCCGTTCGGTCAGGAACGTGATTCGGTTGCCGTTCTCAGCCTGGCCGCGATGTCGCTGACCGAGTCGAGGTGGCCTGCTGCAACGCCGATGACGAGGTCGTAAGCCTCGTCGTTGGTCAGGGTGAGCCGACGCCCGTTGACTCCGTTGAAGGCGATGACCGCCGCCAGAGCGAGCCTCTTGTTGCCATCGACGAGGGCGTGGTTGCGGGCAAGCGAGTGAAGCAGCGCCGCTGCCTTGGCATCCAGGCTGGGGTAGGCGTCGTCACCTAATGCGGTGGCCTGGGGGCGGGCGGCGGCTGACTCGAGCAGGCCATAGTCACGAATTTGCGGCTCATCGCCGATGGCTCGCTCAGCGATATGCAGCAACTCCGGCAGCGTCAGGTAGATCACTGCCCGAGGCGCTCCAGTGCCTCGGCATAGCGGGGCAGTTCCTCGTCAAGGACGCGGTCAAGCAACTCGGCGCGGCTGTGGCTCTCTACGTACTCACGGATCGCCTGGCGGGCCACCTCCTGCATCGGTCGCCCCTCATGCTCGGCACGTCGGCGCAGCGCCCTGGCCTCGGCATCAGTCAGCCGCAAAGTCATCGCCATGCCTATGATGGTATCAGCAGTGATACCAGTCATGGGCTCGCACTCAGCTGCCGCGAATCGGTCGGCTGGCTGTCGGTGGAGGTTGTGCCTGCGGGTAGCACCAGGCAGGCGGAGGTCAGCTGCCGCTGCCGTAAGGCCGGGTGATGATCTCCAGCAGGTGACCGTCAGGGTCTTCGAAGTACAGGCCGCGGCCGCCGTCCCGGTGGTTGATCACCCCGGGCTGGGTCTGGCCAGGATCTGCCCAGTACAGCAGGTCCTGGCCACGGATGCGGCCAAAGGCCGCGTCGAAGTCCTCCTCGCCGACCAGGAAGGCGTAATGCTGGGGGTTGATCTTCCCGGTGGTCTCGGCGAAGTCCAGCGAGACGCCGTTGTCGGCTTCGACCACCAGGAAATGCGCGAACCGGGTTGCTGGCGGCAACCCGAGGATCCCCGTCAGGAACGCCGCGGACCGCTGCTGGTCACGGCACGAGACGATGGTGTGGTTCAGCTGCACGCTCACCTCAGTAGTTGTGCCCAGCGTTCTGGGCTGCGAACGACCGGGCCCCGCGGGCTACACATCCGGCCGCCACGCACGCCCTCCCATGCCGCAGGTGGCATGAGGTGGGGGCGGGGTGGTGGTGCCTGGAATCGTTGGCAGCGGCCGTGGGTTGGCGTGTGCATGGCAGTAGTGGGCTTCATCGGCAGTGGGCGCATCGGCGGCACGGTGGCACGGCTGGCCGTGGCGGCCGGGTATCAGGTCATCATGAGCAACTCGCGCGGGCCGCAGACGCTGACCGGCCTGGTGAGCGAGCTGGGCCCGCTCGCGCAGGCGGGCAGCGGTGAGCAGGCGGCCGCCGCGGGCGATCTGGTGGTGCTGACGATTCCGCTGCGGGCCTATCACAGCGTTCCCGCCGCCTGGCTGGACGGCCAGCTGGTCATCGATACCTGCAACTACTATCCGCAGCGGGACGGGCAGATCGCCGAGCTGGACAGCGGGTCACTGACCAGCAGCGAGCTGATCCAGCGGCACCTGCCGGGCGCCCAGGTGGTCAAGGCGTTCAACAACATCTACTACCGGCACCTGCTCGCGCTCGCCCGCCCCGCCGGTGCCGCCGACCGCAGCTTCCTGCCGATCGCGGGCGACGACGCTGGCGCCAAAGCGCGGGTGAGCGCCTTCCTGGATGCCATCGGCTACGGCACGGTGGACGCCGGGCCACTCGCGCAAAGCTGGCGCCAAGAGCCCGGCACGCCGGTGTATGGCGCTCCCTACGGGCCCTTCAGCGACCCAGCCGGCACCCCGGCCAGCGAAGCCACCGTGCGCGCCGCCCTCGCCAAGGCCTCCCGGTAGATTCTTCACCCCTGATATCGCCTGCCTACCTCTCCCCAGACACGCCCGGCATTGCCGGTGAGCGGTCGTGGCAGCGCTGCGAGGAGCAGGCGTCAGGAGACCGACGGCGGCCAGCGGTGTCTGCGCCACTCGTCCCATGTCGCGAATCCAGCCGGTGGGTCATCAATGGGTTCACTGCCGTCGAGTTCGCCTGGGGTTGGGATGTCGATGCTGACAGCCCACTCGGCGAGTTCCTCGCCGGACATGGGCCAAGTCGTGTGTGGCGCTTCGGCTTGGCGCTGATCAAGTCGTCTCCGCTGCTCGGCTGGGGTGAGTTCGAAGTAACGCATCTCCACCATCGCGCCTAGGCCTGCTGCTGCCTGCCGTAGAGCGGAGCGCTCGTCTCGGCTCCAGAGGCCGTAGTCGATCACGACGTTGTTGCCGAGTTCGAGGGCGCGCAGCCCGATCTGGATGAGCCGTCCTTCGATCACGTCCTGAGCCGATGGCGGATTCTCGTGCCCGTAGAGAGCCTTCACCCATTCGTCTTTCGTGAGACGAAGTGCTTTCTGCTCGATCTCGATGCGCCGGGCAGCAGTGGTCTTCCCGGTGCATGGGAGTCCCACAGTCAGGAACAGAGTTGGTTGCCTCATCATCACCCCCTTCCGACCGAACGCTCATCATCATTGCTGACAGCCGCTCATGCCGCGGTTCGCGCGTTTGGTCGCGGTGGCCGGTTCCTTATGGTTTGCGGGCGCGCACGATGAGGAAGTACGGGGCGATCCGGGTGTCAGCGACCTGCGGCTGAGCGGCAGCGGTCTCCTCGTCCGCGCAGGGCTCCGCGATCGCCTCGATAACCAGGCCCGCGCCCAGGACGGCACTCAGCCACCCGGCCAGGGTCCGACGCGCGTAGGTGATCGTGAACGGCGGGTACCGGTCCCGCATCTGCGCCGGGGCGGCGCTGAAGGCCCATGTCTCGGTGAGTGGGCCCTGGTAGAAGTAGTCGCCGACGACCCGCGCCTGGCGCACCCCCGATTCGTCGTTCACCCACCGCCCACCCGGTGCCGATATCACCGGGTGCAACACCGAGAACTGCACGAACCCGCCGGCCCGCAGCACCCGCGCCACCTCACCCAGCGTGCGCTCGGGATCCGCGACATCCATCAAGCTCATGAACGCGGTCACCGCGTCGAACGCCGATGCGCGGAAAGGCAGCGCGGCCCCGTCGCCGACCAGATAACTAATCCCATTACGGTCGGCTTCGGCGGCCGCGGCGATGAACGACTCGGCGACATCCAGGGCGGCAACGCGGGCACCGCGACCGGCCAGCATGCGGGTGTTGTGCCCCTCACCACAGCCCACGTCCAGGCATACCAGCCCGTCGACCGGCGGCAGCAGCGCGAAAAACGCAGGGGTATTCACCAGGTCCCGGTAGAAGTCAAACCCAGCGCGCGACAATTCCGTCCACGCCGCAGCGTTGGCGTTCCACTGCCCACGAACATCTGGCTGCATCACCCCGCCATGCTCGCACGCCGGACGGCGAAGGACATCGCCCAACGCCCACTGATGCCCGGGGGAGGGGGTTGCCAGCCGCCGCCGCCCGCTTCCAGGGTCTGGAGCCTGTGCGCGGCACCAGGCTGAGGCCATTCGTAACGTGCGGCTCAGAATTGTGGTGGGCCGCCGGGCGCTTGTTCCTTGGCTGTGGTGCCATCGCTCAGGCCGCTGCTTGCCGGTGGCTTCTTGACGCTGACGGCAGAACGCCTCGCTGAGGTCGCGTCCGGGAGCGCGCTGCTCGAACTGGAAGAGGTGCAACTGGAACATGGACCTACCCAAGATCAAGACGAGTGGCAGATCGAGTGGCAAACCATGCTCGCGGGTGCCGTTTGCCAGTTTGTGAGGGCCAGTGCCTGCTTGCGTCTGACCTGGTCAGGCGCATTGTGCCTGGTAGCGGCTCCGGTTAGTGACTCGATGGTAAGGAGAAGGTCTACGGTTCGATTCCGTAAGGGGGCTCCACAAAGTCGCAGGTCAGGCCCTGATGCTCAGATAGCTGACAGAGCCTGAAAGATCATCCGGCCGTCGTCTGACCGTCGGTTTGAACGTCGATCGGCGGCACTCGGGCACACGGGCTGGCCCGAGATGACACCGCGATCAAGATCACCGGGTCAGAGCGTTGAACACTTCTGGCGGCCTGCATCCGGCGGCCGAGGTGCGATATCGGAGCCCAGCTCAGGAGTGAGCGGGCGGACCTGACCGCCACTCACTATCAACTGATGGCGGCCAGCCACGGGGGCCGCATCACCGCGAACGCCACCACTTCCAAGCAAAGGACGGCAGGCAGAGCCTCCGCAGCCTCCATTCAGCCGGACCCTCCTCAGCACTGAATGACCGCCGCCCATGGCATCGAACCAGGCCGGTCGCGCGCCCGGCACGCAGAGACTCAGCGGCCTGTGGTCCGTGTTCACCCGTTAGGTTCGATGGGTGTGTTGTGTGGATTGCCAGGGCTAGGCGCCAGGCTGGCGGTCTTATCCGTAGCGGCGCCCGGGCTGGGTGCGGGGCTTGAACCCGCGCAGACCGCTGCCCACGGCACCGTGCATGCAGTTTGACTGCCGCCGCGGCCCAGGAGTAGCGCGGACGCGATCAGCGTGACAGTTATCAGGAGCCACAGCAGCATCGCGATGGCCTGGAAGCCCAGCTGCTGGTGCACCCGGCGTGTATGCCAGCTCATTGTGCCCCGGCGAGGGTGCCGCCGTTTGCGGCGCGAACGGCGGGTAGCCGGCGGGATCTTCTCGCGTACCGGCATGTCCTCGCCCGATGCCAGCCGGGTGAATGTGGCCAGCAGCGCGGTCAGCCCGGGGTCGGAACCGGCGAGCCTGTCCTTGATCGAGTCCAGATCCTGCTGCTCCCATTCGCTGAGGCTCATCACCGCACCGCCCATCGCCTTGCAGCGGCGCTGGCGGGTAGAAGCGTGACGAAGGACACCGGCGATGCCTGCTCGGGCTTACCTGGCACCATGGCCCGGGTGCAGCCCGGCTGGAGCGCGTACGGGGGCCTGGGTACCGTCACATCGAGCGGAAGGACGGCCGGATGACGCCGCTCGGCGGCAAGAACCCGGATCAGCATAAAGGCCTCCACCTGCGGGCTCGGCGTCCATGACGCCAAACAGGTAGAGGCCATCAGCCCGGGACGCGGATGCCCCGGGTGCTACGCGAGCCTCATCGCGCGACGCTTTCAGGATATACCAGCCGGACCGTTAGGTCGAAAAGCCAACTCACCTCAGGCGATGCTGAGTTCCGCGCCGGGACTTGGCTGGCAGTTGAGCACCTGGTGGCCTGTGTCATTTGGCCGCGCGCGGAGGAGACTTTGGCAATGGCGGATCGCATCTCATGGCTGGTTCTTCTCTACCGGATACCGAGCGAGCCCAGCCGGCTGAGAGCGGCGGTGTGGCGGCGGCTGAAGGCCGCCGGCGCGGTGTATCTGGCGGGTTCGGTTGCTGCGCTGCCGGCTTCCCCAGCCGCCGAGCGTTCCCTGCGTCGGCTGCGGCACGACGTCTGCGACATGGGCGGATCAGCTCAGCTGCTGCGCGCAGAGGCGCTGGCCGGACAGCCGGATGTAATTGCGGCCTTCAATGCCGCGCGGGACGGACAGTACATCGATATCGCCGCACGGTGCCGTGACCTGCTCACCGAGATCGAGTCCGCGGCGACAGCCGGTCACTTTACCTACGCGAAGCTGGAGGAGAAGGCCGCAGTCCTGGCGAAGCTGGCCGGGCGCTATGAGCAGGTACGCGCGGTGGATGCTTTCTGCGCGAGTGAGTCTGAGCCGGCCAGCTCGGCCCTGGCCGGGTGCCGTGAGGCCTAAACGGCTTCGCTGAACGCACCTACAGGGCAGAAGACGGCAACGGGAAGTAACGACCAGCAATTTTGACCTGCGCGGGCTGTTGTGAACTGCAAGGTCGCTGCCGGGGTGAGTGC
>DATIYI010000303.1:0-17410 GCA_035517695.1 Streptosporangiaceae bacterium | reverse complement strand
CGCCGCGCCGATCAGCCGGACCTTCACCTCAAAGCTCTCATCAGTCACCCGGTACGCATACCACCAACTGGAAAATATGTCCACCCGGCCGAATAAGCCCAGCTCACATCACATCAGAACCTACTTTGACCACCGCCCTGGCCCAGAGGTCCCTATACCAGCGCTCTGAAGATCGGGTCATGAAGACGGTGGCGTGATTCAGTCCACCACCTCGTCAAGTCGCGCGAGGAGTGCTTCGGCCTTGGCAACCACCTCGGCCGAGGTGTCATTTAGTCGCGCCGGTAGATCCTCAACCTCAGGCTCGGGACGCATACGGCTGCGCTTGAGGGCCTGCTGGAACTGCATCAGGATCACACCTCCCGGCACCGGACTCGTTCCCCGCGATCCCCCGGAGGGGATCACGGCCACCGATTGACACCTGTTGACCATGAACCGGATGAGCCTGGCTCGCTTCGAGCCTCCTCCGGGCTGTCAGCGGGCACCAGAGGAAGAAGTCCGAGCAACTCGGCACAGATCAGAGGGCAAAAGGTCCCGCCGCGGACGAGTGGGGTCACGCTTACGCCACGGATGCCGCCCGAACCCTCATCACGTTCGGTTTCGCCGAGCTTGACCTCCACCGGATAAGCGCAGCAATAGGCCCGAAAAACAAATCGTCAATCGCTCTCGTAGCAAGGCTAGGGTTCCAACTTGAGGGACGCTTGCCCGACCACGTGTTCACGAATGGTGTCTGGCGCGACAGCATGCTCTACGCCATCCTCGAATCCGAATGGCCAACGCACGGTCCCAGCGAACCTAATTTCACTTGATCCTTCACGCGAAGGGATCCTACGTACTGTGTTCCTCGCGGGCAGCGCGGCTAGTGTTGGCGCAGTGATGGACTGGTCGGGGGATTCGGCTGCGGGGGGACCTTTCTGGTGGCGCGGTCTGCCCTCTAACATCGCGGTACGGGGCTGGCACAAGGCGGCTGAGCGGGAAAGCGGGCTCAGGCGCGGGCTGTTTAGCGCCTGACGGACGACCTCGGCGGCATCCCGCTCGCGGTCGAGGACGAACACCAGCGGCCGCTCAGCATCCACCAGCGCGCCCGCCGCGCACACGCGGACTCCTTTCACCTCGATGCCCAGCGGGCGGCCTCCCGGTAAACGTCATTGAGCACCGCAGCCAGCCGCGGCAAGGTGAAGAAGATGGCCGCCAGTGAAATCGGCTTCAACCGTGACGCCTTCGGGTCTCCACCGGTGCGGGAAACTGACGGCACGGCCGGAGTCGGACCTCATCGTCCTAGCGGCTTTAAGCTGCCCTCGCCTGTGCGCTTGTCGGCTGAGATGCTGAACCACGGGCGGACGGGAGTACTGCACGGAGGATCTTGTGGGGGTCGAGCGGCAGACGGAGGGCCAGGCTTCCCACAGGAGCGTCCAGACTAAGGGCTTCCTCGCGCCCAGCCGGGTTCAGCATGATGATCACGTTTGCCTGCCCTTGGCGCGGACCGATAGGTGCCACTACTTCGCGGAGAATCCAAGGCGGCGGACTGTGTGGTTCAGCCGCTTTTGATACGAACGCCTCAGCATGACGTGGCCGTACAAACCGCGAAGTGGCGCCGGTTGAGGGTGGCGATCCTGACCGCGCCATGCCGCTCGGCCAGGGCGACCACGGACGCATCCGTCCCGCCGAGCCGCAAGTCAGCGTAGGTGCTGACCAGGTCCTGGATGCGCTGCCAGTCGGTTTTGCCGAGATCGGCGACCTCCAGCTGGCCATCGATGATGGACGCGTACAGGCTGGCTTCCGCCTTCGAGCCAAGCTGCCGGTCGATCAGGTAGGCGGCCTCCGCGATGACCATGGTCGTGGTGGCCAGGGGACCCTCGTCGCTCTCCAGCAACTGCCGACAGGCCTCGTGGTCCTTATCGGCGCGATCGGCCGTCGCGACCAGCGGGCCGGTATCGACGATCAGCACCCAATCGCGCCCGAACCCCTCGGCCAGCATCTCATCAGCCTCGGCCGCGCCGCGCCCGGAGGTCGAAGCACCCATGGCAGCGAAGGTCAGCCGGCGACGTGGCGCCTTGGGCAGCTGCGCCGCCAGGAGGGCCGCCGCCAGCTCATCTGCGGTCTGGCCACGACGGGCTGCCTCAGCGGCCAGCGCCTCCGCGACGGCGTCATCCAAGTGCAGCGTCACTGTCATGACTTTCAGCGTAACAGCCCAAGCGTGCGAGCCAGGATAACGGCGGCAGCCCCGGCGGGTGGCCATAACCGGACAGGGAGGACGCCTTCATGAACGCACCGAAGGTATCTCCTAGCCGCTCGCAATCGTTCCGCGTGCATTTGCCCTGACCGCAGCGTTCCACGCCGGTCACTGATAGTGGCGATGACCGGCCGCCCTTGGGCCACGGTAACGGCTTCGCCAAGATGCACGTCCACGATGGTGTCGCGGGCGTGCACAAGGGCGCCGCTACGTCCGTTGTGGTCACGATCGGTGGCGCGGGGATGTCCAGGTGAGTGACCATTGCGACCCTGCGAGGACAGCGGTCCGGTACGTTGATGTGCTGGATGCCGGGGTCGGCTGACGCCCCGGTTTGGTAACGATCCAATGTATTTGCGCCGGGATCCGGGTCGCCCGGTTCGGCGCCGAGTATGCCGAGGCGGCCCTCGCCGCATCCGGGCGCCGCCTGCTGGTGGCCGGCCCAGCCGAGGTGGACGGCGACTTGGTGCGGGACGTGACCGAGCGGCACCGTCCTAACCGGCACCCATGGCAACTAACCAGCTCAGCCAACGCGGCGGAGCCTGGCAGGAGCTACATTCAGGGCACGTGGCTGTCCGTCCCTTCTCGCGTGCCAGACGAACGCGACAAATAGGACGGCAGGCGGGTCGATCAGGCGGCTTCCTATGTACGGCGCCCGACAAGGGTGGACATTGGGGTTCGCGAATCACACGGAGCATGTAAGACTGTGAATTGATGACTCGGTGGAGTGAGATGAGCGAGGTTCGTCAGGTGCCGGCCGGAGTAGACCCGGGTAAGCCCGCGCCTGCGCGGATTTACGATTACCTGCTCAGAGGCGAGAGCAACTTCCAGTCCGACCGCGATGCCGCACAGCGCATCATGGCTTTGGTGCCCGAGATCAGGGACTGTGCCTGGGCCAACCGCGGCTTCCATCAGCGAGCGGCCAGCTGGATCGCCCGGCAGGGGATCCGCCAGTTCATCGACGTCGGGTCCGGGCTGCCCACCGTCGGCAACACCCACGAGGTGGTGCAATTAGTCGATCAGCGGTGCCGGGTCGTCTACGTGGATAACGACCCGATGGTTCCTGAACAAGCCGGGGACCTTGTGACTGACCGCGCCAGCGTCCGGGTCATCCTGGGCGACCTGCGCGATCCCGATCACGTGCTGAACGACCCGGATGTGCGCGCCCTGATTGACTTCAGCCAGCCAACCGGCCTGCTGATGACCGCGGTCATGCACTTCGTGTCCGACGAATGGAATCCGTGGGGGCTGCTGGCGCGCTACCTGGGCGCGCTCGCGCCGGGTAGCTATCTTGCCCTTTCACACCTCACCCACGACCACAAGCCGCCGTCCGCTGTGCAGGGATTCTGCAGCGTCTTCGAACACGCCACCGAGCAGGTCCACTTCCGCTCCAAGCTCGAAATCGAGCGCTTCTTCGCGGGACTGGAACTGGTGCCGCCGCGCATGTCAGACACCAAGGGCCGCCTCTGCTATGCGGGCGAGTGGGCCGCCGACGACCCTGCGCTTGCCGATAGCGATGGTTCGCGGTGGCTCTACTGCGGGGTTGCCAGACGTCCGTGAGGCCGCCCGCCTGTGACCGTTGGACCGGCCAGGCGTGACGGCCCGGCGGGCCGCCCCGCGCAGCCGTTAAGGCTGTGTTGCCCCGGGGGCACAAGCCCCCGGGATCCCGCCGGAGACTAGCGGCCCGCCAGCTAGGGCATCTCAGCTGCCCGGCAAGGGGGCGCTGATGCAGACCTATTCGTACGTGGTGACCGCGGCGCGGCCCGCGTGTCTGGCCGGCTCAAACGCGCTTCGTGTCTGGCTGAACAGCGCGAGCGCGGCCAAGATGACGACGACGGATTCCGTGATCAGTGCCGCGACGCCCAGCGGCTCCAGCCAGTTCCCGACGTCGCCGGGGTCGCCGGGCACTGGCACGCTGCGCGTGAGGATGTAACCGGCCGCGGCGAGCAGGCAGAGCAAGCCGCCGAACTGCCACGCCGACGTCGTGGGCCTGGCCAGCAGCCACAGACCTGCAATGGGCGCGACCACCGCCAGCAGGCAGAACCCAGCGGTGAGCCAGACCGCACCGCTTAACTGTCCCTGGATCTCCAGGGCGTGGATGATCCCGACCGTGATGAGGCCGATCGCTGCGACGGCGCGCACCGCAGGGTCGGCCGCCAGACGGGTACTGGGCTGGGAGGTGACACGCGGCAGGCTGAGGATAGTGGGCATGGCGAGATTTCCTTCTGCGCGGGGGAGGGTGGTCGTGGCCGCGTCGTCGAGGCACGCATTATGCCGGGGCCAGCGGGGACGGCGCCCGTCACCCAGCTACCACGTGTGCGCCACCGCGTCTGGTTCACGCGATGCCGGAAATGCGACTGGCGCGACGAATAACTCCATGTCTCCGAGAAGGACGCCGATCAGGCGCCAGTTACCCGAGTTCGAGCAGTGCCGCGACCCGTTCGAGATCATTTTCGCTCGCAGGAACTTGCATCACCCGGAGAAGGTCGGGAGAAGGTCTGGGTGTTCGACCGGGTGAAGCTGGAAGATCTCAAATGCGGTCCGCCCGATCTGAGGGTGATCAATTCCGATCGTCGCGGGCCTGAAGTAGCGGATCGGGTATTCCGCCCACCATTCCCGAAATTCCGGACTGACCTCGGTCAGCCCCGCCACTATCTCGGCGAAACGCGGGTCATCAGGTCGTTGACCAACTGCCGCTCGGAATTGACTGAGCACGGCACGAGCGGCCGGCTCCCACCGAACCATGCGATGGCGGTTCTCTGAATCTGTGAACATCATCCAGAGCAGGTTGCGCCGAGCACGTGGGAACTTGCCAGGATCATGCCGGACCCGCATGTAGGGCGTGTTCCACACCAGATAGTCGAAGTGAATGTCATATATGCAGGCGATATTCGGGGTGACCGCGTCGACCAGCCGCTGCAGCCTGGCGAGCACGTCATCGATGGGCGTTTCGCGTTCCTGCGGGGTGGGTCCGGCGAGGTCGCGAAGGTGCCGGTGCTGGTCTGGGTTAAGCAGCAGCGCACGGGCCAGCGCATCGACGACCTGGGCAGACGCCGGTATGTTCCGGCCTTGCTCCAGCCACGTGTACCAGGTCACGCCGACACCTGACAGCTGGGAGACTTCTTCGCGGCGAAGGCCCGGAGTGCGACGCCGGCTGGGAGCGCTGTCCTCAGGCAGCCCGACGTCGCCCGGCCGCAGTCAGGGCCCGCCGTGCGCGCAGAAAGGCGGCTAGCTCCGCGCGCCGTGCTGGCCGTCCCGCCTCGCTTTCGTCTCTCAATCCGGCCTGCCCTCCATGTGGACGGCGACCCGCTGGACGGCGACCTGCTGGACGGCGACCTGCTGGACGGCGACGGCGACCCATCCGCTGCCTAGCAGCATCAGTACCAGGATCGAAATCAGCATTCGCGTTACCCTCACGACATTGTCGACGGGCGGCGGTCACGCCACGAGGAGTGCCACATGGCCAATCGACAGGGACCGGTTTTGGTCATCGGCGCCACCGGCCAGCAGGGTAGCGCGACCGCTCGCGAACTGCTCGCGCATGGCTGGACGATGCATGCCCTGGTGCGCGACACCGACAAGGCGGCCGCCCGGTCGTTACGCCGGGAAGGGGCCAGGCTCGTCACCGGCGACCTGGATGACCCGGGGTCACTTCGGGCGGCGATGAGCGGCGTCCACGGCGTTTTTATCGTCCTGACCATGATGACAGGACCCCACGTGAGCCTGGAGGGAGTGGCAGCCGAGGAGCGGCACGGCAAAACGGTCGCCGATATTGCCAGCGAAACCGGCATCGGGCATCTCGTGTACAGCTCGGTCTACGGCGCGGATCTTCATACCGAGATCCCGCACCTGGAAAGCAAGGGCCGGATCGAAGAACACATCCGGGCGCTCGAGCTGCCGGCGACCATTTTGCGTCCCGTTTTCCTCATGGAGAATTTCGCCACGTACAGCCGACCGGTCCTGGCTGAAGGTGAGCTCGTGGTGAGCATCGCGCTAGGGCTCAAGAAGCGGCTGCCTATTATCGCGATGCGCGACATCGGTGCGTTCGCCGTGATTGCGTTCGACCGGCCCGGACAATTTCTCGGCCAGAAATTCGAGATCGCCGGAGATTACCTCACCGGTCCGCAGATCGCCGAGACCTTCGGCCGGACGTGTGGCGTGCCAGCGCGGTTTCAGCAAGTGCCTGTCGAGCAACTGCGCGCCTTCGACCAGGAGGTAGCCAAGATGTTCGAGTGGCTCGACACGCATTCCGGTGATGCGCCCGACGTGCCCGCATTGCGGGAACTGCACCCCGGCTTGATGACTTTGCGGGCCTGGCTGCGCGAAACTGGCTGGAAGCATGGCGGCTAATGGCGACAGCCGGGCAGGGACGGCTGGCAGGGACGGCTGGCAGGGACGGCTGGCAGGGACAGCTGGCAGGGACAGACCGAGAGCGAGGAAACATGACCGATGGCGTGGTGCTACCGCCCGGTGGCGGCCGCCGGATCCAAAGCGCGGGCATGACCCTCAAGGTCGGCGCCGAGCGGTCGCGGAACTGGTCGATGTTCGAGGTCGACGTCCCACCGGGGTTCGACGTTGGGGTGCACCTGCACGGCGCCGCCGAGGAACTGTTCTACATCCTCGAAGGGGAGCTCGACCTGCTCGCATTCGAACCGCGCGTCAGGACCGCGGGCGACTGGTCCAGCTGGGAATCAGGCACCGGCGCGAAGGTGGTCCGAGGCGGCCAGGGAAGCGTCATGTTCGTGCCGCCCGGGTGCCCGCACGCCTTCGCGAACCCTGGACCGGCGCCGGCCCGGATGGTCTTCCTCGTCGCCCCGCCCGGCCACGAGCACTACCTCGAAGAAATCGGCGCGCTGCTCGCCCGCCCGCAGCCACCCGATCAAGCCGCGATCGCACAGCTGCGGGCCCGATACGACATGGAGCAGCTCACGCCGATGATCCCAGGCCGGCGCCAAAGCACGTCTTCGGGGGGTCCCGGGGGGCCTTCGGGGGGCCCGGGGTGTCGTCCCGAAGGCGCTAGCAGAGTCTTAACGGCTGCGCGGGGGAGAGCCACGGCCGGTCTGCGGGGGGCCCGGGGTCGAACCACGGCTGCTCCGCGGGCGGCTCCGCTAGCCGGGTGAACACCCCCTGTACCCCCCGGGCGGGGGAGCCCGCAACCGCCCGGATGCCAGCCAACTGGTGGTCAACGGGCAGTTCGGACAACAATGTGCCTATGACCGCCGACGCGCAGTGCCAGCAAGAGGCAGCGCTGCCGCTGCTGTCGGTGTCCGGTCTGGCGGTGCGCTTCGGCCCGCTGACCGCACTTGACGGCGTCGATCTCGGGGTGCGGGCCGGCGAACTTGTTGCCCTGGCGGGAGAGAACGGCGCAGGCAAGACCACCCTGGTCCGCAGCATCGCCGGGGACATCGCCCCGACAGCGGGTGCCATCGTGGTTGACGGCAGGCCGGTGCCCGCGGACCCGCTCGCGGCCAAACGCCGTGGCATCTCGGTCGTCTGGCAGGATCTGGCGCTCTGCGACAACCTCGACATCGCCTCCAACCTCCTGCTCGGCCGCGAGAGCCGCCGCCACCTGCTATCCGATATTCGGCTGCACGGTGACGCGGCCCGCCACCTCAAGCGGCTTGGCATCCCCCTGCGGGACACCACGCGCAGCGTCAAGTCCTTGTCAGGAGGCCAGCGTCAGCTGGTGGCGGTCGCCAGGGCGATGGCCCACCATCCACGCGTGCTGCTGCTCGACGAGCCGACCGCCTCGCTGGGGGTAAGGGAAGCGGCTCTGGTGGAGAAGCTGATCAGCCAGCTCCGGGAGCAGGGCACCACGATCCTGCTGGCATGCCACGACATCAGCCAGATGTTCCGGCTCGCCGACCGCGTCGTCGTGCTGCGGCGCGGCCAGGTCGTCGCCGACGTAGACCCAAGCGAGGCGCACCCGGACGACGTGGTGGCGCTGCTGTCGGGGCAGGAGGTGGATTCCTCCGCGCGCCGGCAGCTGACCCGCCTGCACGGGCTCGCCGGCCGACTCGTGTCGGCTGACCCCTCATCCAGCCTGTCGCTGATCCTTTCGGCGCTGGGCACCGCGCTTGGCTGTGATCGCCTGTGCATCCATCTGCTTGACGGTTCCTCCCTCGTCTGCGCCGCCTCGCTTGGCATGCCGCGGACGCTGCTTTCCGCGTGGTCCCGGCTTCGCCGCGGCCCCGCGGGCGGGCCGGTCGGGCTGGCCGCCGCCGCCGAGCACCTCGTCGTCGAGGAGAACGCGCGGGCAGGGGGCGCCTGGGCGCCCTTCAGCGACCTGGCCAAGGCGGCCAAAGTGGCGAGCTCGTGGTCAGTGCCCGTGATGGGTCCAGGCGGCTTGCTCGCCGTCATCACGGTCTTCCGCACGAAGACAGGCAAGCCTCATCGCGATGACCTCGACCTCGCCACCCTCTATGCGGGCCATGCGGCCAGCGCGATCGAGCGTGATCGGCTACTCGACGAAGTCACCGCGCGCAATCGGGTGCTTGAGACCATCAGGGAGATTCTGCAGACCCTGGCGGGTCCCATCCCGGTTGCCGACGGGCTCAGCATCGCGCTGGCGTCACTGCGCCGCGGGCTGCGGGCGGACGAGGCAGCGCTGGTCACCCAGTCGCGGGACGGGGCGCCCAGCTGCCGTGCCCTGTCCGGCCCGGGCGGCGAGGGCAGGCCCGCGGCCGCGACGCCGGGTGCGCTTGACGCCGCGGCCTCCGCGCTCGCGCTCGCCCGCCGCGACGGCGCGGCCGTGCACCGGGGCGGGGCAGGCGATGACCGGTTCCTTGCTGTGACGTTCGCCGCGCCGGGCGGGCCAGCGGCGCTGGTGGCATGCTGGCACGGCGGCCCGCCGCCAGCGGACGCGACGGCGCTGCTTGAGGACGCCGCCCTTTCACTGCGGCTGGCTCTCGAGCGCGAGGAGGCGTTGTTCGCCCACCAGGAGGCCATGACCTTGCGCAGGTCCCAGGAACTGCAGCGAGGCTTCCTGACCCGGCTGAGCCACGAGCTGCGCACGCCGCTCACCGCGATCCGTGGCTACGCCACCAGCTTGCTGCAGCCGGATGTCACCTGGGACACAGATTCGCAGCAGCGGTTCATCGCGCGCATCGCGGCTGAGTCGGCGCGGCTGGGGCGCCTCGTCGATGATCTGCTTGACTTCTCCGCGATCGAGTCGGGGATCCTCCGCCTGCAGCCCGACTGGTGCGACCTGCCCCTGGTGCTCGAGGCGGCTATCGCGTGCCTACCCCCGGCGGACGCGGTCATGGTGGAGGTGGCCTGTGACGCTGGCCTGCCGGTCATCTGGGCCGACCACGATCGCCTCGAGCAGGTTTTTGTCAACTTGCTGAGCAACGCGTTCTGCCATAATCCACCCGGCACCAGCGTGCGGGTCAGCGCGAGCGTGGACGGGCCTGCGGCAGTGACGGTGAGCGTCGCCGATGACGGTGCGGGGATGCCCGCCGACGTCGCGCTCGCGCCCTTTGAGCCAATGCGGCACCGGCGCGCAGCAAGCGCCGGTGCCGGGCTCGGGCTCTCGATAGCCAGGGGGATCGTGACGGCTCACGGTGGCCGCATCGACCTCGAGCAGCCGGCGCAGGGCACGTGCTTCCGGATCCACCTGGCGGTGGAGGTACCGGCTGCCCGGTCGAACGCGACCCAGCCAGGCGCCCACCATGAGCTCGCCATCGGCGGCGCGGCCGTGGCCATCAACGGCGGGGAGCCGAGGCCGACAATGGGAGCCAGCACCAGTGCCTGAACAGGCAGTCCAGACACGGGCGCTCGTGGTCGAAGACGACCCGAACATCGTGGACCTGATCCGATCCAACCTGGCCGTGCGCGGCTTCGACACGGTCGTGTCCACCAACGGCCTGCGCGCGCTCAATCTCCTGGAGACCGAGGCTCCGGACATTGTCCTCCTCGATCTCATGCTGCCCGAGGTGGACGGTTTCGAGCTGTGCCGCCTGATCCGCGAGCGTTCATCTGTCGCCATCATCGTGGTCTCCGCCCGCGGTGGCGAGCGCGACAAGGTGGCCGCGCTGAACGTGGGCGCGGACGACTACATGACCAAGCCGTTCAGCATCGAGGAACTGCTCGCCCGGATCACCGCCACACTCCGGCGCACCCGTCCCGCCGACGCTGCCCCGGAAAGTGCGCCGCCGCTCATCACCCTCGGCGAAGTTGAGATTGATCTCGCCAGCCAGCAGGTGACCAGGGACGGGCTCGCCGTGCATCTCACCCCGACGGAGTTCGCGCTGCTCCGCGAGCTCGCCATCAACAGGGGAAAGCTGCTGACGCACGCCCACCTGCTCCGGCGCGTATGGGGCCGCGGGTACGAGACGGAGACCGAGTACGTGCGCGTCTACATCCGGCGCCTGCGGGCAAAGCTGGAACCCGAGGGGAGTGCCCCGCTGATCCTCACCCAGCCGAGGGCGGGCTACCGGATTGCGGCGGAGTGAATGCGGCGGAGTGAGCGCGGCGGAGTTAATGCGGCGGTGTGAACGCGGCGGTGTGAATGCGGCGGTGTGAACGCGGCGGTGTGAACGCGGCGGTGTGAACGCGGCGGAGTGAGCCGCCCGCACCGCTTGCGGGCTCCAGGCCTGCCACTGCCCTGGCTGGCGCCGCCGAGGTAGCGCGCCCGCGTCAGTCGGCGCGCCCGCGAACCGCTTCGCCTCAGCCGGCGCCCCCGCGAACCGCTTTCGCCTAGCCGGCGCGCCCGCGACCAGCAGCTGACCTGGGCGGACACTTGTTGATAGATTTTTTACACGGTGACGAAGATGTTAACGGCCACGTTAATTCCCGTCGGCCTAGTGTTTTCCCAAGATTGTTCCGGGATAGTTCCAGCCCGCGGTGCCCCATGCGGACATGCCCATGGCGCCACCGCGTCCTGACGTGTCCCACCTATCAGCGAGGTGGTTTGGTTGTACTCAGTGTCCAAGAGGGTCGCGTTGACGGCGGTGGCCGGCAGCGCGGCTCTTCTCCTTGCCGCTTGCGGTAGCAGCGGCACGAGCAGCTCGTCGTCAAGCAGCCCGAGCAGTTCGAGCAGCGCCGTGCCTGCGGTCGCCGCGACGTCGTTCACGAATGATTTCTCCCAGATGGCCGCGCTGAAGCCGCTTGCTGCAAAGGGCAAGGGCAACGTCGGCGTGATCCTGCCTGACACCGTTTCGTCCGCGCGTTACACCGAGTTCGACGCGCCGTACTTGACGAAGGCCCTCCAAACGGCCGGCCTGACGAGTTCGCAGTTCACGGTGCAGAACGCGCAGGGCAGTGACGCAACGCAGTTGAGCGATGCTGAGGCTGCCATCACCAAGGGCGCGACCGTGCTCCTGGTTGACCCGCTCGACTCCGGCGTCGGCGCGTCGATCGAGAAATACGCCAAGTCCCACGGCGTGGCCGTCATCAACTACGACCGGCTGACCCTGGGCGGCAGCCGCAAGTACTACGTGAGCTTCGACAACGTGCAGGTCGGCAAGCTGCTCGGGACAGGCCTGGTCAGCTGCGTCACCGCGTGGAAGGTGGCGAAGCCGAACGTGCTCGTCATGTATGGCGCGCCGACCGACAACAACGCGACCCTGTTTGCCCAGGGCTATAACGCCGTGATGGCGCCCTTCTTCAGCTCGGGCAAGTGGGCCAAGGTCGGCACTGCCGCAGGAACCTGGGATCCGCCCACCGCGCTGACCGAGTTCCAGGGGCAGTTGACCGCGCACAGCAACATCAATGCCGCGCTGACTCCCAACGATGAGAACGCGGCCCCGATCATTCACTATCTCCAGACTCAGGGAGTAAAGGCGAAGACGTTCCCGGTGACCGGGCAGGACGCGACCCTGATCGGGTTGCAGAACGTCCTCGCCGGTTACCAGTGCGGAACCGTCTACAAGCCGATCTACCTCGAGGCGCAGGCTGCAGCGGCGCTTGCGATGTACGTCCGGGCCGGTGTGACGCCTCCTGCTGGCCTGGTGAACGGCAGCGTGACCGACACCGTGTCCCACGTCAGCGTTCCGTCGGTGCTTTTGAAGCCGATATGGGTAACGCCATCGAACATGAACTCGACAGTTATCGCGGACAAGTTCGTGCCGGCTTCGCAGCTGTGCACGGCGGCGTACAAGGCGGCCTGCACGGCGGCAGGGATCACGGGGTGATCATGAGCGTTCGGTCCATCGCTGGCTTGCCGCAGTGATGACAGCTGGTGCCGGTGACGGTGCCCGGCCCGCAGCAGCGGGCCGGGCACCATCCCGCATGCCCCCCGCGGAACCCCCCGCGGACCAGACCGACGCGCCGCTGCTTCAGCTGCACGGGATCGGGAAGACCTTCGGCCCGGTGCGTGCGCTGGAGGACATCAACCTCGACATTCCCGAGGGCCAGGTAACGGCGCTGGTGGGCGACAACGGCGCGGGCAAGTCGACACTGATCAAGACCATCTCAGGCATCTGGCAGCCGAGCAGCGGCGAGATGCTGTGGAAAGGCAAGCCGGTCCACCTGCACAATCCCAAGGCCGCGACGGACCTGGGCATCGCGACCGTGTACCAGGACCTGGCCTTGTGCGACAATCTGGACATCGTGCAGAACATGCTGCTCGGCCACGAGGTGCGGCGGCGCGGGCTGCTCGACGAGGTCAGTATGGAGTTGACGGCGAAGCGGACGCTTTCGGACCTGAGGGTAGTGACGGTCCGCTCGATCCGGCAGCCGGTCGGCTCGCTGTCCGGCGGGCAGCGCCAGTCGGTCGCCGTGGCCAAGGCCGTGATGCTCGACGCCAGGCTCGTCATTATGGACGAGCCCACCGCAGCACTGGGTGTCACCCAGACGGAGCTCGTCCTCGACCTCATCGGACGGCTTTCGAGCCGAGGGCATGCCGTCATCGTTATCTCCCACAACCTCGCCGAGGTGTTCCAGGTCGCCGACCGCATCGCGGTGCTCTACCTCGGCCGGCTCGCCGCGACGGGTCCTGCGTCGGATTTTGATACCCAGTCCGTCGTGGAACTGATGACCACTGGCGCCTCGGCCCGGGTGGGCGGCGGGAACGGTGCCCCAAGCGAGGTCGTGCCGCCGGGCGGTCGCGGCAGCGGCGCGGAAGGCTGAACGATGTCACCGACAGAGCACGGCGGGCAGCAGGATCGGGCAGCTGCCGACGCGCCCGTGATTGTCGCGGAGGGGCCTGCCGCCGCGGAGGCGGCGGCCGAGGATGCTCCGATTGCCGGAGCACCGGAGCTGATCGCGGACTCGATCGGCGATTACGCGCGTATCTGGCTCCAGCGGGTCAGGAATGGCGAGAGCGGCGCGCTGCCCGTCCTGCTTGGCCTGGTCGCGGTCGTGGTCTTCTTCCAGGTGAAGGACTCGCTGTTCCTCTCCGCTGGCAACCTCGTCAACCTGATGGTGCTGGCCGCTCCGATCATCCTGCTCGGCATGGCGGAGATATTTGTACTGCTGCTTGGCGAGATCGACCTGTCGGTCGGCTACAACGCGGGAATCGGCGCGGTAGTGGTCTTCTGGGCGGCTTACACGCTCCCCTGGTGGGTGGCCATCCTGATCGGGCTTGCCTGCACCGCATTGATCGGCGCGCTGCTTGGCGTCCTGATCACGCGGCTGAGCCTGCCGTCTTTCGTGGTGACTCTCGCCGGGCTGCTCGCCCTGGAAGGCCTGCTGATCCTCCTGATCGCCCGCACCGGCCATGGCGCCGGGGGGTCGATCTCGAACCCGAGCAACATTCTCGACGACCTCACTGCCGGCAACCTGAGCCCGGCGGCCGGCTGGGTCGTGATGGTGGCCCTGGTCGGGCTCGCTGGCCTGTTCATGGTCACGCGGGACCGGCGGAGGCGGGCAAACGGCCTGGTGGCACCTCCACTCGGCGTCACCCTGCTGAAGGTCGCGTTCATGGCAGTCGCAGGTGTCGTCGTCGTTCTCGTCTGCAACACTAACCGTGGGTCTGGGCTGGTGACGCTGGAGGGCGTTCCGTGGGTCGTCCTCATCGTGCTCGCCATTCTCGTGGTGTACATAGTCCTGACCGGGCGGACCCGCTTCGGGCGCTACATCTACGCGATTGGCGGTAACGCGGAGGCGGCAAGGAGGGCGGGCGTCAACCTGAGCGCCATCAGGACGCTTGCGTTCACGCTGTGCGGCTTTACCGGCGGGATCGCGGGGATCCTGCTCGCCTCACAGCTGAATTCGATCGGCTCGAACCTCAATGGCGGCCAGTACGTGCTCTTCGCGGTGGCAGCCGCCGTCATTGGCGGCACCAACCTGTTCGGCGGCCGCGGCAGGATGCTGCACGCGGTGCTGGGCGGGCTGGTTGTCGCGACGATTGCCAACGGCCTGGCTCTCATCGGGCTGAGTGCCGCCGCTACCGACATCGTCACCGCGATCGTGCTGATCGTAGCCGTGACCATCGACACACAGGCCCGCCGGACCCGCACGAGCACCTAACAGGACCCGGTACGCGCCTGTCCGCAGCGCCGTGACATTGCCGCCCGCTTGCTCATCACCGGTTAGCTCAGGAATCAGGGTTTAGCCGGACGATCTCGCCGTTCAGCGCGGTGGCGAACACGGTCCACGCGGCGTAAGGCGACAGCAGCGCGGCCGCGGCCCGGTCGCCCTGCCAGGTGCGGCGGATCAGCAGCACGTTGGCGATGTCGAGGCAGACGATCTCGGCCAGTGCGATGCGCGGCCGGCAGAGGCGGAAGAACAGCGGCGTCCAGGCCGCGTTCAGGGCCAGGTCGAGGAAGAAAGTACGCGCGAGCCGCCGGCGGGCGTGGCCCTCGGTGCGGCCGAGCGCCCGTGCGCCCGCGTAGGCGATGGCCACGTACAGCGGCGTCCACACCAGCGCGTAAGCCGGAGGGGGAGGCTGCCATGACGGCTTGTTCAGGCCGCGGTACCACTGCGAGCCTGGGTCCGCC
This sequence comes from Streptosporangiaceae bacterium, assembly GCA_035517695.1. Classification (GTDB taxonomy): domain Bacteria; phylum Actinomycetota; class Actinomycetes; order Streptosporangiales; family Streptosporangiaceae; genus DATFVJ01. The sequence continues at coordinate 2,302 of DATIYI010000303.1, read as the reverse complement.
GCGACGCTGCCGATTGCCGCCGTCGCCGCCACGCAGCCGACGGCGGCAAACGTGATCTTCATGACGGGTGCCATGCCCCGGTCGCGGCCGGGAGAAACCGGCCCCTAGCGCGAGCCGGGCTCCGGATGACACTGGCACGCGATGGCCCATCAAAACCATGCATTCCAGACCGCCTGCCTTGTAGGAGTTCTAGGCCGCTGACCTGCGAGGACGCCAAAAAACGTCCGCAGCCTTTCGCTGCCGTCCGCAGCCTTCCAGGTTACTAAGCTCTTAGTTAGGCTCTTGCCCGCGAGGGCCGTTCGCCCTGGTCAGTTGGGGCGGGGGCCACTCGTTCTCGACAAGCGCCCGGTACTCGCGGTCGATTTTGTCCGGCAGGCCGACGACCCGGCCCGCGATGACCGCCTTCCGGCGGTCCTCGGGCTGGGTCCCGTGCTCGTCTAGAAGCAGCGGCACGCTGTAGGCGTCCGGGATGCGCCGCAGCTCGTCGCGTGGCAAAGTGAACGCCTCGGCCACCGCGAGGATGGCGACGATCCTGGCGTGCTCTGCCCGGAAGGTGTGCTGTCTGGGGATCACCCGCCCGCTGCCGTAAGTGAGGCCGAGGACGGGTGATCCGGCCCCGAGGTAGCCTGCGACCGTCTTGATGTCCGCGGCTCCGTAGATGCCGCATGAACACGTCAGATCGGGCACCCGGCTGTGCTCGCGGCCGATGCCGCACGCCGCTGCGAGCATCTCATCCCCGTGCGGCCACTGCTCGCCCGGCGGAAGTCGTTCGCCAGGGAGCCGATGAGACTGATATCCGGCGCGGGCTGGCTGCTTCTCTCATGTCACGTCGCGGGGTGGATTCCCGAAACCTCGATCCAATCCATCGCCTGGCGCAGCTCGTGCCCCCAGCCCGGAGGGCCGCATGAAGCATTTTACGTCGTCTGTGATGTAGACGCGGCCGATCCTGACGACACCGTTGCGTGGTCATAGCCGCGCTGCACCGTGTCATGGCTCTCCTTCTCGCGACAGAGCGTTACGTCCTCGAACGGGACGGCACCCAGATCTCCGGCAGTAGGACAACCGCAGGTGACGTGGCCTGCGGCTTTCCTACTGCCGGAGATCTGTGCCCTCTTAGAGTTCTTGCGTTTTTACTGTTGATTCTATGCCCAGGACGCCTTTGAACGTTCCGGTAGCGGTGTACACGGCCGATGACAAGTCTGGGCTCACCTGGAAGCCTGTTTGTCCTTGCACGATGTAGCCGATAGAGGCGCCACCAGCGCGCGATCGATCCGGGAGGTATGCCTCGGAGTTTCCGCTCAGACTGATATGGGCGGTGAAATTGGGCTTATAGATGAGGGTGCTGACGATTGCGTCCAGATGGATATGGCTAGAAGCAGGGACCGGAACTGTAACATTCCAGGTCCACGTTTGCGTCTCACTCGCTGTCTGGGTTTCGGTGGCGCTAAAGTTAAGTTCGGTGCTGACTTCGACTTTCGCCCCGCCGATAACGGGTACGTCGACCTCAAATGCCGCTTTCGCTCCTATCTTTATCCCTTCGGTGAGCGCCCACTGGAAAGTAGCCGTTGTGCTCTTGCTGGTCTGAAATGTCTCTGTGTCGGTAACACTCGTCTGGTTGAAGTAATCTGTGCTGAGGAGCACGACCGGAACGGCGGGGGCTGGCGGAGGGGGGAGGTAGCTGAAATCAAGCAGGCTAACACTCACGCCTGAGTTGTCGACAATGTAAGGTGGTGTCGCGTACCCGGCTCCGTTCCAGTAGTTACTGATGTAGCTGTCAAGGTCGAAGATTTCTGCCATCTGCTTTTCCTTTCCTTATCTTTGGCCGTTTTGCGCTCCTAACCGGAGAGCACCGCAGGAGCGAGACGTGCGGCGCCATCGTCCGCGAACGCGATCACCGGAGCCCCCCGGACGGATGACCCCGACATGTGGATCGGTTGTCTATCTAAGGCGGAGGCCCGCGGGCTGATTCTGATACATACATCCGATCGCGACACCATTCACCCGAGCGTCGAGGGGATAACGTAGTGAGCGAACAGGTCGACCGCGCGAGATGTCGATGATCTCTTCCGGGCGCATTTCAGCCGCCTGTCCGTTACCTCGCATCCGCGGCTATGTCCGTCGCCATGGTCGGCACGTCCGCTGCGCGGCCCTTGGCCCTAGTCCCAGATCTCCGGCAGTTGGACCTTGATCGTTGTTAAATCGGGCCCCGGGTGGTGAGCCGGTAGGTGATCGGCCTGGTGTCGCCGGGGAGGCAGGGCGGCGCGGCGTTGATCTCCTCGAGTAGCAGTTCCAGGGCGCGGGC
>DATIYI010000302.1:0-5353 GCA_035517695.1 Streptosporangiaceae bacterium | reverse complement strand
GGGGTTGCTGCGGACCAAAGGCGCAGGCGCTCACCACAATGGTGGACGACTTGCGGGTGCCGTGCTGTCGCCAAGCACGGTGGCGGGCGCGGCAGTGGCCTGTGCGCACGCTCGCGACGCACACCGAGGTGGTTTCATATGGGTGTTAACGACGCAGCTTACGCGTGAGTGGTTCTTGGCCTGCGGCCAGACCGCGGGTTGCGCCGCTCACCGCTGCGCAGCAGGAGGGCGGGCCGTCTGTTAGTGCATGACCGACCCGGCCACATCCGACAATGGCCGCACCGCAGGTGATTCTTGCCCTGACCGTCGAGCTTGGTCCGCTCGGGTCAAGTTGCAGAGGCAGCATTGTGTCGTGTTACATCCGTTGTGGCATGACACGCCGGAGGACCCGACAGGCACGCGCAACACACACTGAACTGCAAGAATACCTTTCGTGATCAATGAAATGGGCGACGACGTTACCGCCTTCATGCAGACATTGGAGACGGTCTATCTCCAGGTCATGGCTACCCGTCCGAAGACCCAACGGGCTGCTCAAGATCAGCTAGTTCAAGGCCTTGCGCAATACGGCTATGTCCTGGTCACCGACCTCCTTCAAGCACTCGGTTTTGCAGCTGTGAACTGCCGTTAGTGGCCCGTGTTGGCTCGCCCTGAGGTCTCGAGCCGGTCTCGACCGGCGGAGATCATTGGTAGCTGCAGGCAGAGGTGAGGCCTCGTGTCTTCGACAGACTTGGCCACGTATGTTTCGGGATGGGCACAATTCGTGGATTCTCCGGCCACGAGCCGTGGTCTTTGCTTCCGGGCGATGCGAATGCTGGCAAGATAAGGGTTTGGGGGATCGACCGCGGTGGCGAGTTCTCCCTGATGGCGTGTAAGGGGAGAAGACACCGTGGCGCAGCAGGTCCAGCGCTGGACTGAGGTGACACCTTCCCAGTTCACGCACGAGGCCGAGGGCCTGGGCCTCGTGCGTGAACTGCTGCCGACCCATACGCCGTTCCGTGCGCGTGCGCTGTGGCCATCGGTGGAGAGCGGGGTTTCTGTACTCATACCACCAGATTCTCGGTCTTGACGTGGCGATGTCCTTCGTCTCCGAGCTGACGCCACGGCGTACAGGGAAGACAGTCACCCGGCACCTAGAGAAGGCGTCGCTGCCGAACGAGCCGACACGGCAGGCTCTCGCGTCATGGCGTGCTCTGGCCATCACTCTGTCGGCGCTAGACACCTACTACTGGCCACGGATGCGGCAGATGGTCCGCTACGGCCTTGAGGTCTGGCGGGCAGCTCTTCAGGAGTTCGATCCGGCACAGATGCTGACCTGGCTAGGCCTCACGCTCGATCAGATCGAGCGGCAAGCGATAAGCCTGCGAACCACCGCTGCCTTCTGCGATGACACGGGGGGAGTTCTACGAACTGATCCGCCGGGCCAGGGCAAGCGCCTGGGACAGCCTGCGGGGAGACGCCGCCGTTGCCCTAGACCACCGAGTAGCAGCCGACGTCCTCGACCGCTACGCCGAGGAGCTGAACTCCGGCAGCGACTACGCGGCAGGGCACGGTGCACCGCTCGCGCAGCAAGGGCTTTTTTGGGCTTTTGCGACCAACACAAACGTGGCGCAGTTCTCCGGACGCCTCGCGGCCTCCGCCCGGGTCAGCGCCGCCTCGCTGCGAGCCGATCGGGAGAACACCAGAAGCCGAGAACCGCCGGCTCCGTGAGCGCGTCCGTCTCCTCGAAACTCGCCTGAGCGAGGTACTCGGCGCCGAGGTCGCCGCCGAGGTCACCGGGCAGGGCTTGCTGGCTGGCGAGAAGGCGCTACAGGAGCAGATCGGAGCCCTCCACGCCCAGGTCGGCGAGCTCACCGACGCCCTCCGCCGCAAGGACGAGGACCTGGACGGTGCCCGGCAGGCCAATCGCGACCTGATGGCAGAGCTCAACCGAAGAATGCCGCGGCCATGATCAGGAGCCTGGCATGCTGCGCACCCCCAGGCCGCCGCTGTGGCACACAACTGTGCAACAAACATCGGTGCAGCTCAGGCCACTTCTTCACGGCTTTCCTACTCACAAAACGTGTGTGCTGCTGCCGGTGTCGCTGCTGCCCCGGCGGGTAGATGCCGCCGAGGTGATCGTGTCAGCGGTCGAGGCGCGGCCGGCGGCCGCGCGATATCGCCGATGAGCTGGGCCGGCCAGAGGGGACGGTCCGCGGCTGGCTGGCGGCCCTCACGGAAGCTGGCGGGGCATGGCGGCGGGTTTCACCTCGCTGGCCGAAGCGATGGCACCGGCCGCGGCCGCGGTGGCGGGCGTGGCGGGCCGGCCGGTGCTGGCTGAGGCGGTCGCGGCGGCCGCCGCGCTGACGGCGGCGGTGGCGCGCGCCGGCACGCCCGGGGTGTCGCGGTGGAAGGTCGCGGTGGCCGCCAGCGGGGGCCTGCTGATCGCCCCGCCGCGGCTGGCGTTCTCCTTCGTGTCGGGGGCATCCCATTCGAAGCCGTCGATCGTCATCAGCCGCCATGGCCCCAGGAACGCTCCCTGGGTCAGTTCCTCCGCCACCGGCACCGCCGCCTCGGAGAAGACAACAGTCCGGCAGACGGGAATCGTCGGCAACGGGCGATTCCGAACCGGCCGGGGCAGCCATATCTTGAACCTGTGGATCCGTTCGAGCGACTGCACTCCGCGGGGCGGCGAGTGACCGACCCGGCGGAAGCGCTCGCTCAGGCTGTCGCGGAGCGCGTTATCGAGGGTGTCATCCAGGTACTGGACCTGAACGAGATCATTAGCCGGATAGACGTGAACGGCGTGCTCGACCAGGTCGCTATCAACCACGTGCTCGACCGCGTCGATGTGGACAGGCTGCTGGACCGGGTAGATGTGAACGGGATTATCGAGCGTGCGGACGTGGACGCGATCGTGCAGCGGGTCGACGTCAACGCACTGATGGGCCGCGTGGATGTCAACGCGGTCGTCGATCGCGTCGACGTCGACGCGCTCATCGGGCAGACGGATCTTGGCGGCATCATCGCGAAGTCAACCAGTGGTTTCGCGAGCGATGCGCTAGATACGCTGCGCAGCCAGATGGTCATGATCGACCAGTACGCCGACCGGGTGGTGTGGCGTGCGGAGCGCCGCAAGGGCGAGAGGCCGCGAACACCCAGTTATGCGCCACACGACGGCGGCGGCCCACCGCCCGGCGCCGAGCTGCCGCACCGGCCAATCACGGCGAGCCGGACAGATCCAACCCGCGACGCGACCGCCCAGCCCAGCCCAGCCGACGGAGCCGGCACGGCCACGGCCCACGACACGGCAGCCCCCGCCAGGACCAGCCCAGGGGTGGTATGGCGTGCGGAGCGCCGCAAGGGCGAGAGGCCGCGAACACCCAGCCATGCGCCACACGACGGCGGCGGCCCACCGCCCGGTGCCGAGCTGCCGCACCGGCCAATCACAGCGAGCCGGACAGATCCAACCCACGACGCGACCGCCCAGCCCAGCCCAGCCGACGGAACCGGCACGGCCCGCGACACGGCAGTCCGGCAGGTCGCCTCCCGAACGGGAATCTGCACCGGAGGTGCCGTCCTCTCGGGCGGCGAGTTCGGTGCCTGCGGTCGTTAGGTGCGTCGGCTGGGCTCATACGGCGAGTTCCAGGGGATCATCACCCGGAACATGGTGGCGACGCCATAGCGGGAGGCGAGGACCCGCAAACCATCACTGTGGCGCAGGTCACCTCTCTATGCTGGTTCCCTCCCTCAGGGGCCAGACGGCTCGCGCCAGGATTCGATGCCTGGCAGAGGCGCCATAGACACGTGGTGTCGGTCACCGGCGATTACAGCAGGACCTGGGAAGCTGCCCCGGGTGGCCCCCGCGGTACAGGACAGAGCTGCGTATCGGCGAGCTCGTCGGCGCCGTCCGGGCCGCCGCGGATGATGTCTCCCGGCTCAGTGCCGTCACGACTGCGCCTGATCGGCTTGCCCGTCGGCCATCGGCCCGGGTGGCAAACGTTATTGTTGCGTCGCAGCGTGACTACGATGAGGTGCCCGGCGTTCCCCCCGGTGCGGACCCGAAGAGGATCGGCCTCGGCGCCCATCGGCGCCTCTCCCTGACATGGGCGGAGCCTGCCGGGATGACACGAACGAGGCCACTCGCGCGTATCCGGCGACGGCGCGGCGCGCACGGCGCGGTCATCGTCCCCGCTCTTGATCGTGGCGGCGGTCACTGCCCGCTGCGTTGCGTATCGGTGCCGGCGATGCCCGGGGGGACGACCTTGCCGTGCTCGATGTCCTGCGACAGTTCCGCCTTGGCCGTCAGGGCCCCCTTGTCCAGCACACCCGACCCCGCCGCGCGGGAGATGACGTCGCCGCCGCGGCCGCGCAGCACCAGCGCACAGCCGACGGCGATCAGCGCACCGGCGACCGGCCCGACGATGTACACCCAGTAACTCGTCCAGTCACCGCTGGCCAGGGCGGGACCGAAGGAACGAGCCGGGTTCATCGACACGCCGCTGACCGGAGCTGCCCACAGGCCGGCCAGGGCAGGACGAATAACCGCCGCGCGCGACCTGTGACCCCCGGCTGGCCAGGACCGGCGGGCGAGTTGCGCGACCATCCGCGGTGCCGACAGCGGGATCATCGCGATTTTGACGTGCCTGGTTGGGCGGTGAGGGCGCCGCCCGTGGCCCGCCCGAACGTGAACGCCAGGCGGCGCAGCCGTGCCCAGTCCAGTTGCGGCCGTGGCTGGGGAACCCCGGGCCGGTTGCGCGGTACCTGCACCCGCAGCGCCAGCGGGCGGATCGTGCAGCGCACCGGGGTGGGCATCAGCACCGATTCGCCGTCGATCCCGATCGGGATCTGGGGTTCGTCGGAGTCGATGACGACCTCGTGCGCGGTGAGAACGGTGAGTTCGCGCGAGCGTCCTGCCCTGCTCAGCAGGCCGGCCGCCTGGGCGGCGTTGTCGACCTTGACGCCGCCGACGCCGAGCACGCCCCGGTCGAGCCGCGCGCGCCGGTCCAGCCCGGCGATGTCCCCGGTCCCGTAGGGGTTGTTGCTGACCAGCACCGCTTGCGGCCCGTCGAGTATCACCCGCCCGTCAGCGCGGACCACCAGATGCGCTCCCTGGTGACCGCCCAGCATGCCTGGGAGCATCTGCAGGACGGTGCCGGCCTTGTCGTCGCGGTAGGCGGGGCTCTGCACGACCTCGGCGTAGACGCCGAAGGACGCGTTGTTGACGAACGCGCGGTCGCCGATCATGCCCAGGTCGATGCGCAGTTCGACGCCGTCGGTGAGGGCATCGAGGCAGCTGGCAGGATCGTCACGGTCCAGCCCGAGATCGAGGGCGAAATGGTTGCGGGTACCCGCCGAGATCACCAGCATCGGG
>DATIYI010000301.1:0-6400 GCA_035517695.1 Streptosporangiaceae bacterium | reverse complement strand
CGTCGCCGGGACCCACGCCGAGCGAGCGCAGCGCGATTTCGATCGCATCGGTACCGTTAGCCACGCCGACGCAGTGCCGCGTCCTGGTGAACGCGGCGTACTCGCGCTCGAAGGCCGCGATCTGGGGACCGCCGATGAACGCCATCTGGGTCAGCACCTCCTGCCAGCCCTGTGCTACTTCCTCGGCTACCGCCGCGTGCTGCGCGGCCAGGTCCACAAGCGGGATCACGCTCATTTTTTTTCTCCGTTTCACATCCGCATCCTGGCCGTCCCGCCGTCGGCGCCGGCTTGCGCGTGACTGGCTGGCGGCAGGCCGATCAGGGCGGCGAACGCCGCGGCGCGACGTGACCACGAGTGCCGGTCAGCGAATTCCCTGCACCGGCCGGAGCTGGCCAGCTCGCGCTCACCCACCGCGAGACCGTCGCTGACCCGGATGGGCGTGCACTGATCGCCGGCCATCCGGCGCAGCGCCGCGACGAACGCGGACTGGCCGCTCGCCAAGGCGAGGACCTCGCCAGCCAGAGCGGGCTGCCGCGGCAGGCCTGGATCTCCCAGCAGCCAGCGGGCCGCCGGGAGAGCCGTGGCCACGACCGGCCGGCCGGCGGCGAGGTACTCCAGGGTCTTCAGCGGAAACGAGGCACGGTTGAACTCGGTGTCCCGGTATGGTGTGATGCCTATGTCGATGGCGGCGAGGTAGGACGGCACCGCAGCGGCTGGGACCGGGCCCGCGTAGTGCACCCCGTCCCGAGCAGCCAGGGCCGCGAACCGCCTGGGTTCCCAGCGCGGACTGTGCGGGCCGACCAGGAGCAGCGAGAACCCGGCGTCAGCAGTCGCTTCGAGCAGGCCGATGTCAATCCGCTCAGATAGCTGACCGATTAGCCCCACCACCGGCCAGCGCAGACCGCGCGCGCCCGGCGGCAGCGGCTGAATGGCAGCGGCGGGGCGGGAGCAGCCGTTGGGGATGAGCACCGGACGGGCGCCCAGGCCACTCCACCGGTCCGCCAGCTGCTGCGAGACCACCGCGACGATATCGGCGCATGCCAGCGCGTCCCGCTCCTGTCTCCGGAGCCACCGGGCCGACTGTCCCAGTAACTGCGCGCCCGCGACGTAGTCGTCGGTTCCGTACAGGACGCTTACCACATCGCTGCCCCAGCAGCCGAGGACGTCCTCAATATGCGTCGCGACCACGGCCGACGGCCGGATCGCGAGACGTCGCAGCGCCCACCGGAGCTGACCGCGCAGCAGCGGCGCGGTCGTGGCTCGCACCCCCGGCCGGGTAAGGCCCGGCAGGGCAATTGGCGTCAGCCGGATCAGCCGGTCATCGATGACAGAGATCAGCGGCCAGATACGCCGGCCGTATGCTCCCCTGCGCGCGGCCGGCGTCAGCGGCGACGCCGGCGGATCCACCCACAGCACCCTGGCGTGCTGCGACATGGCCATCGCCAGGTGCCGGTCGGTGCCGCGGATCCCGTGCCACGGAACTGCGGCCATCCAGACCAGGTCGGGGCTGCCGACGCTCACAATCTCTCCTCTCCGAGTCCGGAGCGGTGTTGCGGGTTGCTGGGCAGCGAGGGCAGTGGGCCTGCCCGAGTGCAAGCGATTTGTCGACCAGGTAACACGCGGTAATGGTCGATCGCCGCAAAGGGCAAGCGGGCAGCCCCTATGTCCTGGCGCCAAAAGCCAGATCACCGGGCTCTGTCCTAGCTGCCGTCGCTGGTCACCTCGACAGCCGCCATGTTCCACCGGTCTGTGGCGGGCGCGGTGTCGCCCGCTGTGACGAGCGTGCCGGCTGCGGGGACAGGCACGTTGGTGTACTGGGACCAGTAGGTATCCCCGGTACGGGTGTCGAGCCACTGGTCGAGCGGTACCCAGCCGGGCGGCATCGTCCGCGCGGTCGCGGTGTCCCAGTCCTCGCCCACCGCGAAGATCAGCGAGTTGGTGCCGGTCGTTGTGAGGTTCACGCTCGGCGCACCCGAGGGTGCCGAGGCGGCGGCCGACGAGCCCACGCCGTCAGTGCCCTCCATCGCGATGACGGTCAGATCCTGGTCGTAGCCTGCTTCGGCGGGTGTCGAGGTGACGGTGGCGCTGGTCAGCACGGTGGGAGCGGTGGCCTGCCAGATCTCCGCGTCACCCGCCTGGCCGTTGGCCCGCTGGACCAGGGTCCAGGTCAGGCTGGCGCCGCTGACCGTGAGGCTCTGCGCCTTCGGTGCGTCCGGGCCGTCGCTGCCGGCGAATGCCAGCAGCGTCTCGTCGGCGGCCGCGGTGTGGAAGGGGGGCGTGCTGATGGTGCCGTTGCCGTGGACGCTCTCGTGCGCCTGCATGACGAAGCACGTCATCGGCGGCGCCGGGTTCTGCACCGTCACGGTGACGGGGGCCGATGTGCCGACGTTGCCGCTGGCGTCCGTGGCCCGCGCGGTCAGTACGTGGGAGCCGGCTGCCGCGAGGGTGGTATCCCACTGGATGGCGTAGGGCGGCGTGGTCACCGGACTGCCCAGCGGCGTGCCGTCGAGATAGAACTGCACCGAGGCGACGGCCACGTTGTCGGTGGCGTCTGCCGCCACCGGCACCTTCCCGGACACGATCTGGCCGTCGGCCGGGTTGGTGATGCTGACCTTCGGCGGGGTCTTGCCGGGCGGCGGCGTAGCAGCGGGCGTGACTTCGACGGCCGCCAGGTTCCACTGGTCGGTAGTGGGTGCGGTGTCGCTGAGGGTGACGCTCTGCCCGAAAGCCGAACTCGGCGCGTCGGTTCCCTGGACCCAGTAGGTGTCGCCGGTGTTCGTGTCGACCCACTGGCTGATGAGCGCCTGGCCGGGACTCAGGGTGCGGCTGATGGCATTGTCGTAGTCGTTGCCGACGGCATACGCCAGCGATCCCGCGGCGGTCGTTGTCAGGCCAACGCTCGGCGGCCCGGAGGCCGCTGACGCGGCCGCCGAGGCGCCGACGCCGGCGGCATTCTCGAACGTCAGTAGGGTGAGCTGCTGATCGTAGCCGCCGGCTGCGGGCGTTGAGGTCACGGTGGCGCCGGTCAGCTTGCCGGAAGCCGTTGCCGTCCAGATCTCAGTATCACCCGAGCGGCCGTTGGACCGCCGCACCAGCTTCCAGGTCAGGCCAGCCCCGCTGACCGTAGTCATCTGGTTGCCGGGCCCGGCCGGGCCATCACTTCCGACGAAGGCCAGCAGGGTCTCGCCGGCGCTCGCGGTGGAGAAGGCCGCTGTGGTGACGGCGCCCACCCCGGTCTTGGTCACCGAGTGGTCGACCTTCAGCGCGCCGGAGCCCCCGCCGCTGACCACGGTGACGGTGTCCACGGGCGCGGTGCCCACGCTGCCGTCGGTATCTGTCACCCTGGCGCTCAGCTGATGGGCTCCCAGCGGCGTGCTGCCCACTGCCCACGAGAAGGTGTAGGGGGCTGTGGCGACCGGTGCGCCGAGCGGCTGGCCGTCGAGCAGGTACTGCACTGATGCCACGGCTGCTGGCGCTGTCGCCGACGCCGCGGCCTGCAGCGTGACCGTGCCTGACACGCTGGAGCCGTTCGCCGGGCTGGTGAGCGTCACTGTCGGGGGCGTGACGGTGGGGCTCGTCTGCGAGAGCACCGTCACCGAGCTGCCGCTGATCGTCAGTTTGGTGTCCACGACATTGTTGCCGGGATCGCTCTCGGTCAGCACGTGATCGGGGTCGGCGATGCCCTGCAGGAAGTAGGTGCCGTTCGGCACTCCGGTCAGGTCGATCGGCTGCCCGTTGTCGGTCTGGTCATATTCATCGCCCCAGCCCACCGACCAGCCCAGCGGCTTGGTGGGGCTTTCGCAGTTGCCCTGCGGGATGAAGGTCTGGCTGGGGGTGTTCGGGACGCCGCCGACGTAGGTGTCCCCGGTGATGCAGAAATCGGTCTTCGGGCTGACGGCAACGACGCTGCCGACCGAGCCGTCGGCGTTCACCTTGTTGAGCGTGAAGCTGGTCAGCGGGAACCGGTAGTCGAACGGCGGGTCGAAGGTGCCCGTCACCGCCAGCGGTACCGAGTGATCGAACTGCCAGACGCCCGGGCTCGGGCTGTTGTATATCGCCTGCACGAAGCTGGCCGTGCCCGTAGCGGAGTTATATGTCGGATCGATCTCGAATGGCCCGCTGCCGGCATCCCAGGTAATGTGGGTAAATTGCAGCTGCCTGTCCCCGCTTTCCGAATTAGTGCCGACCGAAATCTGATCCGTGGGCACGAGCACCTTCATGTCAGGCAGGGTTACGGCCGCAGGCGGCTCCTGGGGCAGCGAGGATCGCGCTCTGGCAGTCGCTCCGGCCGGCGGGGCCAGTGCGATCAGGGCCAGCGTCATTGAGGCTAGCGTCATGGTCGCGACGGAGAGCGTCGCCGTTCGCCTGCGCCGGAGGGCCAGCCCGCGCCGACTTTCGTGCAAACGCATCACTACCATGGCAATATTCCCCCGCAATTCATTGGCCAAATTTAGCTACGTGCCGCCTCCATTGCCCAAACTATAAGCAGCGGGGTGGGCACGGCGCAGCCTCGCAACGATATACCCTGCGGTTATCTATACCGCCGCGTTAGCTTCTATTGGCCGGCCATCCGCGGGAGATCATGCGGTATGTCGGCGGCCCTGAGGCGGCGCGCTGGGACGCCCGCCCAGATTTCGCACGGCGGTATATCTCGGGTTACCACAGATCCCATCCCTACGAGCGCGAACGCTCCGATCGTGCGGTTCTCGCCGATTGCCGCCCCGGCACCGAGGTAAGCGGCTCGCTCGACCCGGACCTCGCCGCCGAGGCGGGCCCCTGACGCGATAGTGGCGAAGTCACCGATCACGTCGTCGTGGGTCAGCGTGACGTGCGGCATGATGGCGACGTGCGCGCCCACGCGGACCGCTGCCGTCAGGACGACATGAGCTAGCAGGACGCAGCCGGGTCCTAGCGACGATGATGCGGAGACCGCCGCGCTCGGGTGGACGATCGTGGCGTAACGCTCCGTTGGCAGGCCTAGCTCGCTGACGATGCGCATCCGGCTGACGTAGTCGCTGGGCCGGCCCGCGCATACCACGACGGAGGCCTCCGACCGCCGCCGGAGCACGTCCCGGCCACCGAGGACCGCAGCGCCTGCCACGATTGTGCCGTGCCGCCGCGGGTCGTCGTCGACATAGCCAAGCAGTCGCCAGGCGCCGCCGCTTTCGTTCAGCGCATGCACCGCCTGAGCGGTCTCGCGGCCGAATCCGCCGACGCCCATGAGAAGGAGGTCCCCGCCACCGCTGTCGGCGCCAGCGCATCTCATGGCGCCAGCGCTCTGATCATCTGATCCCCCCGGTCCTGACCGGGATCCTCGCGCCCCCGCATCCCGCGCTGCGCGACGCTGCCTCAAGAAGCGCGATCACCCGCAGGCCTGCCGTGGCATCGGTGAGCGGCTGCCGCCCCGCGCGGATGGCACCGGCGAATTCCGCCATAACCGACAGCAGCGCTTCGCGCTCCGGCAGTGCCGGGACGCGGATGTCGCCGATCCGGTAGGAGATCAGCGCCTGCCTGCGGTCCTCCGCAGCCACGGGATCAGCCGGCAGGCGGTCCACGCCGCGATCGTGGATCATCAGCCGCGCGGCCGGGTTCATGTCGTCCCAGACAATGGTCCGCTTCGAGCCGCCGAAGACCGCTGTCCGGATCTTCACCGGACTCAGCCAGTTGACATGAACGTGGGCCAGCGCGCCGTTGGACAGCCAGACCGACAGGTAGGCCATGCACGCCCGGCCCGCTCCGATCGGGTCCGCCGTATGCGCAGCGACCGCGACCGGAACGACGTCGCCGGGCAGGACGAAGTCCAGGATCGACAGGTCGTGCGGCGCGAGGTCCCACAGGACGTCCACGTCAGGCTGGACCAGGCCCAGGTTGATCCGCACCGAGTCGACGAACTGGACATCGCCGATCTCTCCCGCCCGGACGAGCTCCCGGACCTGCCGCACGGCCGGCGTGTAGCAGTAGGTGTGATCGCACATCAGCACCAGACGCGACTGGCGCGCCTGCGTGATCAGCCTGCCTGCCTCGGCAGCGGAGGCGGTCAGCGGCTTCTCCACCAGGACATGCTTGCCCGCCGCCAGGGCGGCGCCCGCCAGCCGGAAATGCGTCGCCGCCGGCGTCGCGATGACGACCGCGGCCACCGCCCGGTCGGCAAGCACGTCATCGAAGGAAGACGTCGCCCGCACTGTCGAGTGGTAACCCAGAACGGCCCGCGCTCGCTCCGCGTTCAGGTCGCATAGCCACCTCAGCCGGACGGCCGCAGTCCCAGATCTCCGGCAGTTAGGTCTCCCGGATCTGTTAATCATGATCAGGTGCTGGCTAGCTGGTAGGTGATGGGCCGGTGGTCGCCGGGGATGACCGGCGGGTTCTGGTTGATCTCGGCGAGCAGGCAGGCGAGGGCACG
>DATIYI010000300.1:0-29415 GCA_035517695.1 Streptosporangiaceae bacterium | reverse complement strand
GGCCGCACCACCATCGTGATCTCCCACGATCTGCTCACCGTCACCGACGCCCAGCAGATCCTCTACCTCGACCGCGGGCGCGTCACCGAGACCGGCACCCATACCGAACTGCTCGGCCTCGGCGGCCGCTACGCCGACCTCCACCGCCTGCACCACCCAGCGCAAGCCCCCGAAGCCCGGGAAGTACCGAGCGACGTAGCGATGTGACATGAGGATTACCTGCCCATCGCCACCGCACCGGCGCTCCCCATCCAGCTATCACGAGCCCGCAGGAAAGGTGATCAACGCAGTGGCAGTGAACTCTAGCTTCGTTAGGACCAAGCGATGTGGCGACCTACCCGTAAGCTTGTTCCGCGGTCGGCGGCTTTGCAGCCGACCGCATGGGCCGGTCTGCGTGGCAACCCCCCCGCCGCGCAGGCCGGTTATTCGTGCCGGAACTACCGCGGGCCTGCGGGTGCGCCGCACGGGAACAGCGGCCGCTCCTCGGGACGCCTCAGCTTGGAGCGCCCAGGGCCGTCAGGGGGGTGCGTCGTAGCCGGCGGCCCATTCGAATTTGTCGAGCAGCGACTCGGCGAAGTGCCCGGTGAGCGGCACACCGCGGCGGACTGCGCGGCCGCACGCCGCCAGGTGCTCCTCGAGGTATCGCGTCTGCTCGGCTTCGGCCGGCTTCGAGCGGCGCGTTCCGGGGGCCGGCTCGTTTCCTAGGGCCTCGGCGCTGCGCGACCGCGCGATGCGCGACCGCGCGATGCGCGACCGCGCGATTGCGCGATTGCGCGATTGCGCGACTGCGCAACTGCGCGACTGCGCGACTGCGCGACTGCGCAACTGCGCGACTATGCGGCAGAGCGGCGATAGCTGATAGGCATGCGGCGCCGATTCTGGGCGCCCTCCGACCGCTGGGCGCCGTTTCTGGCACTCTTTGGGCTATCGATTAAAGGTGGCTGGCTGCTTGGTGGCTGGCTGCTTGGTGGCCGGCTGCTCGGTGGCCGGCTGCTGGGACATGCACCGCATCGCGGTGCGCTGGCCTGCCGAGCGCGGTACCCGACGAAGGAGTTTTGGCATGACATCTGCCCCGTCTGCGGTGGTCACCGGTGCCGGGTCGGGTATCGGTCGCTATATCGCGCGAACGCTGCTTGTGCATGGCTGGCGTGTCGCACTCGCCGGCCGCAGGCTGGACGCGCTTCAGGAGACGGCGGTCGGCGCAAGTTCGGTGGATTATGATTCGGCACGCCCAGGTGCCGTGGTCCCAGGTTTGGCGGCACCGGCGGCCCCAGGTCCGGCCTTGGCGGCGGCGACCGATGTCAGCGATCCAGAGTCGGTGCGGGCGCTGTTCGAGCGGGTGCGGGACGAGTTCGGGCGGCTTGATCTGCTGGTGAACAATGCTGGCACGTTCGGCCCTTACGGTCCCGTGGACGAGATCGACATCAGCGAGTGGTCGCAGACGATCGCCACCAACCTCACCGGCGCGTTCCTCTGCGCGCGTCACGCCGTGCGGATCATGCGCGCACAGCTGCCACGCGGCGGCCGGATCATCAACAACGGCTCGGTCTCCGCGCACAGCCCGCGCCCGGGCAGTGCCGCCTACACCGCGAGCAAACACGCGATCACCGGCTTGACAAAGTCGATCGCGCTCGACGGCCGGGCCCACGACATCGCGTGCGGTCAGATCGACATCGGCAACGCGGCAACCGAGATGACCGCCAGCGTCGCGCAGGGAGTTCCGCAGGCCGACGGCCGGATCATGCCGGAGGCGACGTTCGACCCGCAGCACGTCGCATCCGCCGTGCTCTACATGGCCCAGTTGCCGCTCGAGGCCAACGTGCAGTTCCTAACGATCACCGCCACCAAGATGCCGTTCATCGGGCGCGGCTGATACGACGCGGCGGGCCGCGGACCCTGGGACGGTGCGCGACGGTCCGAAGCGACACCGCACCGGGAAGTGGCGCAGCCCGCGGGAGCCGTTTGGACAAATTGATCCTTAACGGCTGCCGCGTCGTGTCGCCCACAAGCCTGCGAGGGGATCCGGGGGTCGGCCCCGCTGCTCGCCCGATCCGATAGCTGCCGCGTGGCACCGCCGACGGGCTGAAGCTGCTAGGCCGCTGAGCGTGGCCCTAAGGCCGTCTCACCTGGATGCTGTCAGCATCGCTGCCATCACAAACTCGACCGCTGCCTGCGCTGCCTGGATGGAAACGGGGCCCCCGGCGTCCCGGACCGGCTCATCCACCTCGGTGACGTCGTCGCCGAGGCCGTGGATGATGCCGTCGACGAAATTACCGATCTCAGCCGCCGCGCTCGGGTGGGCAGCCCGGAACAGGTCGGTGATGATCCGCGCCGTCTCAGCGGTCATGTGGCCGGACTCTTCGTCGGACTTGGTCTCGATCATCTCGGCGACTCCCTTGTCACTATCGCGAGATATACGTGCCTTCGTCCATGTTGCGGCACCGTGCCCCTCGCCACCGATAGGTTGGGCCGACAATTCTTGGCTGTCTGGCCAGTGGCGGATCTTGGGCCGATGTCAGTGTCACCTGTCTGCGGGCATCCAGCCCTGGGCGCGCGGAGATCTCACTGCCTCGACCGCCGCACGCCCCGGGCCTGCTCAGCCGCGTCGTGTCACCCGCGTGGTCAGGCCGGGATACGCTCCGGCCATGTCGTTCGGAGTTGAGCGCTGCTGGTCGTCGGCGTCGCTGACCCGCGGACTGCTGCGCTGCGGGGCCGCAGCGGGGCCCCTTTTCGTTGCTGTCTTCCTCGTCGAGGGCGCGAGGCGACCCGACTATAGCCCGCTGCGCCACCCGGTCAGCGCGCTGTCGCTCGGCCCACACGGTTGGGTGCAGGTCGCGAACTTCGCTGTAACGGGAACGCTGTGCCTCGCCGGTGCCGCAGGCCTGTCGCGCACTCCGGACCCCGTCGTGGGCACGCGACTGGGTGCCGCCTCGATCGGCGCGACCGCCGTTGGTCTCCTCGGTTCGGCCGTGTTCGCCACCGACCCGGTCAGCGGCTACCCGCCAGGAACACCCGACGTCCTTACCGGACAAAGCACGTCCATGACCATGCACGGCATCGCCGCAGTGCCAATATTTCTCGGGCTTCCGGCGGTCGTGTTCGCCTACGCGTGGCGATTCTTGCGAGCGGGCAGGCCAGCGTGGGCGCTCTACTCCGCCGGCAGCGGGGCATCGATGCTGGCGGGTATGGGCCTAGCCGGTGCGGGCTTCAACCAATCGCCGCGGCTCGTCAACCGTGCGGGACTATTCCAGCGCGTCAGCATTATTACCGGATTCGGTTGGATCACGGCCGTGTCCGCTAAGGCCTTCTGCCCGCGCTGATGTGAACGCTATCTACACAAGGCCATCGAAGTCGCCGCTTCGGGCTCCTTCGAGAAAGGTGATCCACTCATCCGCGGTGTACTGGACGACGGGACCGTCCGGGTCCCGCGAGCTTCGCAGGGCAACCATCCCGGGCATGGCAGCGACCTCGGCGCAGCCGCCGTTCTCGCACTTGCGCGCCCGCCGCCAGACGACGTCGGGTGAGCTGAATTTGTTTGCAGACATCGCCGCCTTCTTCCTACTTTGAGTGTATCTTCTTGCTATATCGCCTCCTATCGCAGGAGGAGCAAATCGATGATCATCGATCATGCTAGCGCTTCCGGGCCGTTCTGCCAAACGTTCGGCCAATCTTCCGGATAATTTTGGACGAATCGTCCGGCGGAAGCGCGACAGACGTCAACACGTCGAGGACCTCGCGATATCTCGCGAGATCAGATTCGCGCTCTACATAGATGTTTCCAACCAGCCCTTCAACATAGACAATGTCCGGGATAGATGGGTCATGAAACTCGAGAAAGTTGAATGTGCTATCCATGGCGGGATGCGCGCCCGCGTCATATGAGATTACTCTGACCGTGACGTTCGGCAGCGCCGCCACTTCGAGGATCTTCGCAGCTTGCGCACTCATGATTGCGGCGCTACCCACTTGCCTGCGCAGGGCCGCCTCGTCGAGAAAGGCATTGAACCGGGGCGGCTGATCAGCGTTAAGACGGCGCTGCCTCATCAGCCGCGCTTTGACCCGCTCATCGAGAGCACTGTCATTGATGCGCGGCAGCCAACCCCTGATGAGCGAACGGGCGTATTCTTGCGTTTGGAGAAGGGCAGGCACCGAACTTGAGTGAAATACCGAGATTGTGGCCGCCTGGTCTTCCAGGCCAATATATGTGTAGCGCTTAGCATCCCCGAGATCTTCATATTCTTGCCACCAGCCGCGCTGCTTCGCGGCGCGCGCGAGCGACATGAGCCGCTCTTGCTCCGCAGAATCGCCGACCCCGTAGATCCCGCACAGATCGCGTACATCGCGCAGGCTTGCGGCGCGCTGACCCGTCTCCAAGCGGCTGATCTTGCTAGGTGAACAGAGTAGTCGATCGGCGGCGTCCTCGACTGTCATCGAGGCCTGCTGGCGAAGCTCGCGAAGCCGGACGCCCAGCTCTCGGCGCCGAAGCGTCGGGTTGGCCTCAGCCACCGGGATCTCCCCATCAGGACAGCTCGTATCACTGATACGGACATTTGGTCACATACCAGTGTCTAACGCTACAGGCACAGTCATGTGGCAAGTGCCTCTGACGAGTGCCGTGGACACTCTTCCGGGTACGTACATGGCGAGTCAAGCTACTGGGCTCACGTGTCGTCACAGCTTGGCAGGCGTCACACCTGGGACCGCAGGAAGGGGCCCGATGGAACAGTTAACCGGCCCGGCACAGCCGCCTGAGGTTCCACCCGGCCGCGCCGGGCGGGGCGCGCGAGTTGCAAATGTGTCTGGCCACCGCCGGACGATCGCGCGCCTGCGGCTGAAGGTCGCGGTGCAGACGCTAAGCTGCGTTGCAGTCGCCGCTGCGGCACTAATCGCTAGCGGCTTCGCGGCGGGCACCCTGGGCGTGGTAATAACAGGACTGCTTGCCGTGATCGCCATTCCGATCGCGGGCTTTACCCGTAACCAAGTCATGCTGGCCAACAAAGGCCGTGAGATGGCACGGACCGTTGACGACGTGCTCTCTTTGATGAGGTGTGACGCGGCGGCGTTCGCTCGGCCCTTTGCGGCGCGCCACGGCCCCGCCGAAGAACAGGCCGGACAGCCGTCGCTGCGGGCACGTCACCCAATGGACGCACAGCCGGCGCCGTCGGCGACTTTCGCCGTCTCGGCTCGCACCGACGTCATCGGGCCACAGTCGCCCGAGCGCGCCACGGCCGCGGTCGCGAACGTCCATCCACGCCGGATTGTGCATACGCGCCGGGACCACTGCGCTGTCCAAAGCAACGCCACGGGGCACGAAGGGCACAGCTGGGCGCATGCTCCCAGGCAAAGCTTCTGGCAGTCGCTGACGCCCGCGGAGCGGCAGGGACTCACGGCTTTGGGATACGAAAAGACCTTCGCTGCTGGCGCGGTCCTGTGCCATGAAGATGAGCCGGCCCGCCACCTCATGGTCCTGCGGACCGGGTGGACGAAAGTCGAGGCCCCCCGGACAGGCAGCAACCAGGTCATCGCACGGCGAGGACCCGGTGACATCATTGGTGAGCGAGCGGTGTTTCAGGTCCGCTCGCGATCGGCAACCGTCACAGCGACCAGCACCGTGCGCGCTCTCATCATCGCGGCCGAGGAGTTCCAGTACTTTCTCGATGATCACCCCAGTGTGCTCGAGGTACTGGACAGGCAGGTATACCAGCGGCTAACCGAACGGCACCGTCCGTGGCTTGCCCGGACGGCCAGCAACATTGGGCAACGCCTGGCGAGCCGGGCGTCGCCGCCCACCTGGGCTGGCCAAAACTGCTCGATCCTCTTTACCGACATCACCGCGTTCGGCGCGGCTAGCCGCAACGACGAGGACCGCAGAACAGTGCGGAACGTCGTGTACCGCATTCTGCGGGAAGCGTTCGAAAGCTCCAACGTGGCCTGGGAGGGCTGTTACCGGGAGGACCGAGGCGACGGTGCGCTCATCATCATTCCCGCCCAGGTCCCGACCAGCTCAATTGTCGACCCGTACCTCGGTCACCTGGCCACGGCGCTGAGGCGGCACAACCATCAGGCGAGCCAGGCACTTCGAATCCAGCTTCGGCTCGCGCTTCACGTTGGGCCCGTGATCCCTGACGCCGAGGGCGTATCCGGAGAATCAGTGATCTTTGCCGCCCGGCTCCTCGACGCCGCGGCGCTTAAAAAGGAGCTAGCCAATTCCGGCGCCGACCTCGGGTTCATCGCATCCACTTTCGTATACGACACGGTCATCAAGCATGGCCTTGGCTCCTACCTAGGCCCAGCAAGCTACCGGCAAGTAAAGTTCTGTGCGAAAGGAACGAAAGTCGTCGCATGGATGTATTTAACCGGCACAAGAAAGATACTTGACAGTGTGCTGGGTGGGGCTGTCGATCAACATCCGGGCAAGATTGCGGAGCGCCGCGAACTGGCCGAGCTCCTGCCGCCGGGTCGGTGGAGATTTCGGCCGCGGCGTTGGTGGAGTTAAACAGGACGGCGGCCCAGCCCGACGCGCCAATGATCCCGGACGGCTGCCGGGTGGCGCACATCTGTTCACGCTCGGCTTGCGGCCGGCTTGATCGGATGGTTCTGTTAGCCGGGTTCGCTACGTGGATCGGCAGCTATGGCCGGCAGTCGGCGCGGCGACCGGGACGGAGTCGTGCCAGGGAAAGGAGTAGAACCGTATCTCGTATCGAACGTCGCCACCCGGTCGTCGATTGCGTCGACCACCACAAATCGGCTTCCAACGAGACGTCCGGTGCCTCTTGATGGCCCAGCACCAGCACCAGCAATGGCACCAGCACCAGGGCGGTGGTCGAGTTCGCCTCCATCTAGGAGCTGGTAGGGTCGCGGTTCGTGCGGCGCGTGTCGATGGTCGGTGTCTCCGGGTCGGGGAAATCGACCCTGGGGAGGGATCTCGCCGCGCGACTCGCGGTGCCGTATGTGGAACTGGACGCGATCTTCCATCAGGCGAATTGGACGCCACTGCCCGAGGAGCAGTTCCGCGACCGCGTTAGCGTCATCGCTTCCGGGGACGGGTGGGTGATCGATGGCAACTACAGCGCTGTCCTGCAGCAGGTCTGGGAACGCGCGGACACGGTGGTATGGCTCGACATACCCCGGCGGAGCGTGATGTGCCGGATTATTTGGCGAACGGTGCGCCGCGCGGCTGGCCGGGTTGAGCTGTGGAATGGCAACCGGGAGCGCTGGCGCAACCTCTTCACCTGGGATGAGCAGGAGTCGGTCATCGCGTGGGCCTGGCGCCACTATCCCATTTGTAAGGAGCGTTACGCTGCCGCAGCGTGCGACCCTGCATACGCCCATCTCACGTTTACCAGAGTCGCCACGCGCGCTGATCTGGTGCAGCTCCTTGCGTCTGCCCGCTAGCTATGTCCCGCTGGCTATGCCCCGCTAGCTATGTCCCGCTGGCTATGTCCCGCTGGCTATGTCCCGCTAGCTATGCCCAGCTAGCTATGCCCAGCCGGCAAAGGCCCGCGTCCCTCGCGCCGTAGGTGCGGCTCGGGCAGCGGCCGGAACGTCCGCCTGGCTCGGGTCGGTTTGAGGCGCGGTCATCGCGGCCCCCCCTGCGTGAGTGCCCGAGCTGGGCTCGGCCAACATTTGCCATCCGCGTAGAGATCGGCGGCTGTATGCGCGGGACGGCGGGCTGGCCTCTGCCACCGGCCGTGATCGAGTGGAGTGCCGCCGGTGGGCCGGTGTCGATGCTTGCAGGTTGCCGCCTACCGTTGGGTGGATGCCGGGATTGTCACAGCCGGATCATGGTTTCGCCGTTCGGGACGCTGAGCAGTACCGGCCGGTGGAGACGGCCGGTGACCAGATGATCAGGGTGACGGATGGGGATGGGGCAGCTTTTCTGGCCTGCCATGCGTCGCGTCGGCTGAACAGTCCGCCGCTGGGGCGCGGCAGGTGCTGGTGGTGGTCCACGGGGCGCTGCGGGATTCGGGCCGTTACCTCGGCCACGCCGGGACCGCGCTCGCGCGGCCGGGCGCGCGGATGCTCGTCATCGCGCCGCAGTTCCTCGCCGATGTTGACGTCGCCGCGGGCGTTGTCCCGCGGCGCAATGTTTGGGATGTCGAGGGCTGGAAGGGGGGCCAGCCCGCTACCGGGCCCGCGACGATCAGCTCGTTCACGGCGATGGACCGCCTGCTGCTGCAGCTGGCCGGGCCCGCAAGGCTGCCCGGCCGCGGGCAACGCGCGGTGGTCATCGTCGGCAACTCAGCGGGCGGCCAGTATGTCAGCCGTTACGCTGCGGTCGGCCAGGCGCCGGACGTCGCCCACGACGGCTGCGCAGGCCAGCAGAACCGGCCGGCTGAGCAACAGCGCCATGCCCGGCGATGACGCCAGGACCGCCAGATACGTGGGATTACGGAGGTAACCGTAGAGGCCGCTCACGACGAGCCGGTCGGTGGGCACCGGTGGCGCAGGGGTACCGAGACCGTCGAGGACGAACTGCGCGAAGGCGTAGGTGAGCACGCCGGCGGCTGCGGCTGCCAGAACCCGCGGCGATCCGCACCGGTACGCAGGCGGCGCCCCGGGTGTCGCCCCCCGCGAGGTGCCTGCGGCCTGCCGGACTGCGGATCCGTGGGTCACGACCACGGCGGCGACGACCACCGCGATCACCGCAGCCGCCGCGGCGAAACGCTTGCTGCCGCACCAGCTAAGCCCGCCCCGCCATGGCGAGGGCGGGGTCGCCGTTCAGCTACAGCGGCAGGCCGGTCAGCAGGAGTTCCAGCGCCCGGGCGTATTCGGTGATGAACCGCTTCACGTCGCCCTGGGCGGTGAACCAAGAGCTGATGGCGACGCCGAGGGCCGCACCGGCGAGGGTGCGGACCTCGAAGTCGTCCGGGTTCCGGTTGCTGCGTTCGGCTATGGCGGCGGCCATGACCTGGATGGTCCGGGCGAACTCGTCGAGCATGCGAGCCCGGATCGCGGGCACGGACAGTGCGAAGTCCGTGGTCTCCCGGATCTTGGCGAGGTCGTCGGCCGAGAGGCTGTCGAACGCGTCCTGCAGCGACGCGCGCAGCGCTGCGATCGGGGGCATGCCGGGCGGCTGGGCCCGCAGGGCGTCTATCCAGCGGAGTTCCATGTCATCTTGCAGGACGACGTCTTCTTTGCTGGGGAAGTAGCGGAAGAACGTGCTGGGTGAGACCTCCGCGGCCGCGGCGATCTGCTCGACCGTGGTGGCGTCATAGCCCTGCTGGCGGAACAGCCGCAACGCGTGCTCCCGGATGGCTGCACGTGTCCTGGCCTTCTTGCGTTCCCACAGCCCAGGGCGGGTTGCCTGGCGGTGCCCGCGGTGCCCGCGGTGCCGGCCGGGGGCAGCCGGGTTGGTGTCCGGCCCGGGGATTGCCTGGTCAGGCTGCGTGTTCATGTGCGGATTCTCCCTCGTCCGGAACCTTTTCGGCGTCGGCGGCCGCGGTCGCTGCGGTGGCGTGCCAGGGCAGGAACAGCAGCGCCAGCACGATGCCGGCCACCGCCAGCCCGACGCTGACCCATAGCATCGCGTCGATCCCGTGGGCGAAAGCCGAGCGGATCTGGTCGGCCAGTGCGGGCGACCCGAGCTTGTGTGCCACCGCGAGGCCGGTGAACACGCTGCTGCGCACGGCGCTCGTGGTCGCGGCCGGCAGCCCGGCCAGGTGCAGCCGCGACTGGTAGCCCGAGGCGAGCACGCTGCCGAGGACCGCGGCGGACAGCGGGGCCCCGGCCTTCTGGACCGCTTGCATGACACCGGAGGCGACGCCGGCGCTCTCCTTGGGCATGTCCACCAGGGCCGCCGATGCCGTGGTAGCCAGGCTCAGCCCGAAGCCGAGCCCGGTGATCGCGGTCCAGGTGGCGATGAACGCCGTGCCGCTGACGGCGCTCATGGTGGTCCCGAGCACCAGCCCCGCGGCGAGGACAGCAAACCCCAGCGCGGCCGTCAGCTTGGCGGTCAGCCACTTGATGACCAGGGTGGCCAGGCCGGCGCCGAGCGCCAGGCCTGCCATCAGCGGCAGCAGCCGCAGGCCGCTGCCCATCGCGTTGACCCCGAGGATGGCCTGGAAGAACTGCGGCGCGGCGAACAGCAGGCCGAACATCGCGAAGACGCCGAACGCGGCAAGGATGGTCCCCCAGGTGAACCGGGCCGACCGGAACAGGCTCAGGTCCACCAGCGGCTGTCCGCCGGGCCGCCGGGACAGGCGCAGTTCCCAGCCGGCGAAGGCGACCAGGAGGGCCGCGCCCGCCGCCATCGCGATGAGGGCCGTGGCCGAGGTCCAGCCGTACTGCCCGGCCGCGATGAAGCCGTAGATGAGCACCCCGAGCCCGGCACAGGAGGTCGCGATGCCGGCCGGGTCCAGGCCCGGAGCCTGGCCGGCCCGGGACTCGGGCACCAGCGCCGTAACCGCCGCCAGCCCGATCACAACCACCGGCAGGTTCATCAGGAACACCCAGCCCCACCAGTAATGGGACAGCACCCAGCCGCCGAGGATCGGCCCGATCGGCAGGCCCAGGAAGTTGGCGGCGCCCCAGAGGCCGACCGCCCTGGTCAGCTCCTCTTCGGTGAACATCACCGCGACGGAGGAGATCACCAGCGGGACCATGAAGCCCGCGGCCAGCCCGAGCAGGGTCCGGGCGGCGATGAACGCGCCCGCGTTGGGCGAGTAGGCGCACGCCAGCGAGCCGAGGCCAAACACCGCCAGGGCGCCGGTCATCATCTTCTTGCGGCCGAACCGGTCCCCCAGCAGCCCGCCCGGCAGCAGCGCGACGGCCAGCGCCAGCGTGTACGAGGACACGAACCACTGCAGGTCGGAGGCTGACGCGTGCAAGGACACCGCCAGCGTCGGCAGCGCCACGCTCAGCACCGTCGCGTCCAGGGCCACGGCCAGCACTGCCAGGGAAAGCCCGGCCAGCGCCCACCACTTGCGGACCCCCGCCCTCGCCGCGACCGCAGTCATGACACTCACCGCCTTCCAAGATTATCTGTCAGCTGACTTCTGCTATCAGTATCGAGCATCAATCAAGTGAAAGCGAGTGCTAAAAGTCTTCTGCCAGGGTGACGAAACGCCCCTGTGGGTGCCGAAAAGTCGGCCACCCTTATGCGGCTTGGGAGTATTCGTGGGGGAGCCCGCCGAGCTGGTCGTTCCGGATGACCGCCGTATCGGCGCCGGCTCAGGTAGCGCCCGCAGCGAGGCAGTACAGCCGTGCCAGCGTGATGGTCTCGGCGTGAAAGAAGTCAACCGCCAAGATGCCGGCGGCCTGTGTCTTGAGGAACTCGTTCCAGCTCGGGCCGGATCGCCGCGGTGCCGGGTCGATACCGGCCTCTTTCAAGATGGCCACACGGTCGAGGGCGCCACCTTGCGGCGCCAGCCCGGCCAGTTCTCCGGTGATGCGCCGACAGCCGCAGGTGGGGTTTCCGGCCGCCAGCCACACAACGAGCTCGCGGACCGCCGGCCGGATTGGCGGCCGCCCTTGTCGCTGCCGCTTGCAGGTCCAGCGCCGCTTCACCGGGCCGGCGTGCCAAGCAGCGTGCCCGGTGCGACCAGCATGCCAAGCCGGCGGCCTTTCGGCAGCAACCCGGCGAGCGCTGCGGCGACGGCGCGGCCCACTGCAGACGGGACTGGGCGACCTGCCGGCGCAGCACCGCAAGCTGGTGGCGCAGGACCAGGATCTCGATGTCCTTGGACGGGCTGGAGCGACCGAGCAGGACAGGCCAGCCGAGCAGCCGAACGAAGATCAGATACAGCAATCGAAGAGCCACGAAGCCCGATCATGCCGGGCAGGCAGTGGGCACATCCGGCCAACGGCGAACCCAGGTCACCCCCATAGCCGAGTTCTCGGCACCCACCGGGTCACGCCAGCGCGCCGACCCGGCGCCGGGGGAGAGGAACGCAGCGGCAGCCTGGAGTTAGCTGTTGCCAGCCTGGCGACGCCGCCAGCGCTCCTCCAGCCGCTCCATCAACCCGGATCCCGCCTGCTTGCCAGATCGCCGGCCCCTGGCGGCGCGCCGCTCCTTGCCAGCAACCCTGTCCTTGGCGGGGGCGCGTCCGGTGCTGAAGCCGGTCATGCGCCGGTAGCTGGTTACCGCCCACACGCTGGAGGCGAGCATGACCACAAAGCCCGCCACTGCGAGCGGGATGACATTGATCACGACCCCGGCGAGCAGCAGCCCAACGCCGATCAAAAACCCCAGCGCCGCCGCGATGACCCGGCGCTTGTAGTGCAGCCGCGGGTCGGCCGCAGCTACGGCGTCAGCAAACCGCGGGTCGTCGGCGCGGAGCGCCCGCTCGATCTGCTCAAACTGGCGCCGCTCATGCTCAGATAGCGGCACGGTGCCCCTCGATGCGACTCACGGCGGCCCTCCCGTCACCGGGATCGCCTATTTCACTGCCAACGTGCGCCTGCCGCCCGATCCAGAAAAGAGTCATTAGTCCCCACAGTGAAAGCGAGTTCACGCGCTCGCCGGAGGGCTCGATCAGGGCCGTAGAGCACAGCGGCAGCCATCCTCAACTGGTCGCCGCGCAGGCGCCCCGCAAGCTCGAAACGACCTTGCCGAGCGACACGGTCGAAGATCGCGATATCTGGTCACGGGGCATGGCCTAATCTATGGAGATGGCGGCATCTATGGAGATGGCGGCATCTATGGAGATGGCGGCCGCGTAGCCGTTCGTCAGCTCGGCACGGTCGGCTGACTCCTGGTCACGCGTGCCTGGCGTGCGTGTGTTCATCATGCCCGGTCTCCGGGTGTGCGGTTGCCCGGTTCTGCGGCTGGCGCTGGGCTCAGTGTGGTGGCGAGCGGCCAAGGTCCTGTCCGCCATGGTCACCTGTCCCTACCGTCTGGGCCCGCTGCGGCGGGACTGTTCTGCTGTGAACGTTCCCGGGACGATGACCTGGACGGCTGTGGGGGATCCGTCGTGCTGACCCGGTTGATGCGAGAGCGCCTTCGCCCGTACACGGCCCAGGTGGCCGTCGTGGTCACGCTGCTGGTGATCCAGACCGTGGGGAACCTTTACCTGCCCAATCTGAACGCGGACGTCATCAACAACGGCGTGGTGAAGGGCAATGTCCGCTATATCTTCCACACCGGCGCGCTCATGCTGGGGATCACTGTGGTCCTCGGTGTGGTAGCCATCGTGGCTGTGTACTGGGCGTCGCGGGTGTCCATGGGGGTCGGCGCGGATGTACGGGCCGCCGTCTATGGGCGGGTGCAGGGCTTTTCGGCGCATGAGATGAACCATTTCGGGACCCCGTCCCTGATCACCCGCAACACCAACGACATCCAGCAGATCCAGCTGTTCATGCAGATGGCTCTGACCCTGATGGTCATCGCCCCAATCATGTGCGTCGGCGGCATATTTATGGCGGTCAAGGAGGGCTCCGCGCTGTCGCCGCTGCTGGCGGTGGCGGTTCCGGTCATGGCCGTGGTGATCGGCGCGATGCTCATCCTGGTGGTCCCGCTGTTCCGGTCCATGCAGGCCAAGATCGACCGGATCAACCAGGTGCTGCGCGAGCAGATCACCGGGGTACGGGTGATCCGGGCGTTCCTGCGCGTGTCGTCGGAGCGACGGCGCTTCCAGGCGGCGAACGCCGATCTCACGGCCACCGCGCTGCGGGTCAACCGGATCTTCGCCCTGGCCATACCGACGCTGATGGCGATCATGAACCTGTCGAGCGTCGCGGTGCTCTGGTTTGGCGGCCGCCTGGTGAGCGAGGGGTCGATGCCGATCGGCAACCTCACCGCGTTCCTCACCTACATCATGCAGATCCTGATATCGGTGATGATGGCGGTGATGATGGTGATCTTGATCCCGCGCGCGATGGCGAGCGCGGAGCGGATCGAGGAAGTGCTGGACGCGGTGCCATCGGTCAGCGACCCGCCGCGCCCGGTGACCCCGGCCAGCATCACGGGTGTGGTGGAGTTCCGCAACGTCACCTTCGGGTACCCGGGCAGCGAACAGCCGGTCCTGCGTGACCTGGCGTTCACCCTCCGCCGCGGCCAGGCGTGTGCCATCATCGGCGGCACCGGCAGCGGCAAGAGCACGCTGCTCAACCTCATCCCCCGGTTCTTCGACACCACCAGCGGCACGGTGCTGGTCAACGGGACCGATGTGCGAGACCAGGAACTGGAACAGCTGTGGAGCTCGATCGGGCTCGTCCCGCAGCAGGCGTACCTGTTCAGCGGCACCGTGGCGAGCAACCTGCGGTTCGGCCGGCCCGAGGCGACCGACGCGGAGCTATGGCATGCGCTTACCGTGGCGCAGGCGCGTAACTTCGTGGCCAGCATGCCCGGGCGGCTCGATGCCCCGATCGACCAGGGCGGCACCAACGTGTCCGGGGGGCAGCGGCAGCGGCTGTCGATCGCCCGGGCGCTGGTGAAATGCCCCCGGCTGTACCTGTTCGACGACTGCTTCTCGGCGCTGGACGCGGCGACCGACGCGCGGCTGCGCGCGGCACTGCGGGCCGACACCCGGGACACGACCGTTGTCATTGTGGCCCAGCGGGTCAGCACCATCATGCATGCCGACCAGATCATCATGCTCGACGAGGGCCGCATCGCCGGCATCGGCAGCCATCAGCAGCTGCTGGCGACCTGTGACCCCTACCGGGAGATCGTCACCTCGCAGCTGGGCGAGGGGGTCGCGGCGTGATCGGCGGGGGCGGACGCATGCGCGCGATGGGCAGGAGCCCGATGGGCCCGGGCCTGGGGCTGCCCGCCGAACGGAGCAAGCACCTGCGCGGGACACTGCGCAAGCTGCTGGCCCGGCTGCGGCCGGAACGACTGAAGCTGCTCACTGCGGTCGGGCTGGGCGTGATCTCTGTCGGGTTCATGGTGACCGGCCCGAAGATCCTCGGCAACGCGACCAACATCCTTTTCGACGGCCTCGTCGGCAAGCGCCTGCCAGCAGGGATGACGCAGGCGCAGGCCGAGGCGCTGCTGCGGGCGCACGGCCAGGGGCAGCTCGCGGACATGCTGTCGGGGATGACCGTCACGCCCGGCGCCGGCGCGGACATGGCCCGGTTCGGGCTGGTGCTCGGGCTGGCGGCGCTGGTCTACCTGCTCGCTGCGGTCTTCACCTGGGGCCAGGGCTTCATCATGGCGGGCATCACCCAACGCATCATGTACGGCCTGCGGCGCGAGGTGGAGGAGAAGCTAGCCCGGCTGCCGCTGCGCTACTTCGACAGCCATCCGCACGGTGACATCCTGAGCCGGGTCACCAACGACATCGACAACCTCACCACCACACTGCAGCAGGGGTTCAGCCAGCTGCTCACCTCGGTGCTTACGATCTTCGGCGTGCTGGGGATGATGTTCTGGATCTCGCCGCTGCTGGCGGCGGTGTCCCTGGTCACGATCCCGCTGGCGGCCGTGGTCACGTTCGTCATCGCGAGGCGGTCACAGACCCAGTTCGCGAACCAGTGGGAGCGGACCGGCACCCTGAACGGGCTGGTCGAAGAGACTCACACCGGGCACGCGCTGGTCCTGGCCTTCGGCCGCCGCAAGCCGATGATCGACGAGTTCGGCCGCCAGAACAGGCAGCTGTATGACGCCAGCTTCCGGGCGCAGTTCCTGTCTGGGGTGATCATGCCGTCGGTGCAGTTCCTCGGCAACCTCAACTACGTGGTGATCGCGGTGCTAGGCGGCTGGCGGGTGGCCTCGGGCGCGATATCCCTGGGCGACGTGCAGGCATTCATCCAGTACTCGCGCCAGTTCACCATGCCGATCACCCAGATCGCCGCCCAGATGAACATGCTGCAATCGGGCCTGGCCTCGGCCGAACGCGTGTTCGAACTCCTTGCCGCTGAGGAGGAGGCGGCGGGGCGCAGTGCGCCCGCCGCGGCCGCGCCGCTCACCCCGGTCACACCGCTCGCCCCGGCGCCGGTGGCTGGCCGGGTCCAGATGCAACACCTGTCCTTCCGCTACGACCCGGACACACCGCTGATCGAGGACTTCTCGCTGACCGCCGAGCCCGGCCAGACGATCGCGATCGTCGGCCCCACCGGCGCGGGAAAGACCACCATGGTCAACCTGCTCATGCGGTTCTACGAGATCGACAGCGGGCGCATCCTCCTCGACGGCACTGACTACCGCGCGCTGACCAGGGACCAGGTGCGCGGCTGTTTCGGGATGGTGCTGCAGGACACCTGGCTGTTCGCTGGCCCCATCGCCGACAACATCGCCTACGGCAAGGAAGGCGCGACAGACGAGGAGATCGTGGCCGCCGCCCGGGCAGCATACGCCGATCATTTCGTGCGTACCCTGCCCGAGGGCTACCGCACCCTCCTCGACGAGGACGCCTCCAACATCTCCGCCGGGCAGCGCCAGCTGCTGACGATCGCCCGGGCCTTCCTCGCCAACCCGGGCATCCTCATCCTCGATGAGGCGACCAGCAACGTGGACACCCGCACCGAGGTCCTCATCCAGGAGGCGATGGCGCGGTTGCGGCGCGGACGCACGAGCTTCGTCATTGCGCACCGGCTCTCTACCATCCGCAACGCCGACACCATCGTGGTCATGAACCGCGGCCGCATCGTCGAGCAGGGCAGCCACCACGACCTATTGCGCCGCCACGACTTCTACTACCAGCTATACAACAGCCAATTCACCGAGGCCATGGCCGAAGCGAGCTGAACCAGCGGGCCTCCTAGCCAGCGCGGTAGCCGTGGCCGGGCCACCCGGTCGACGAGCCACGCCGAGGCGAGACATCAGCAAAAGATGGATCAACCCGAGGGGTGGGAACTTCAGCTGGGTCGTCGGGACATCAGCCTTGTTCCTTTGCCTCGGGCCGCCACCCGGGCCGCCGTTTTGCTAGTCCGCCGTGGCCTGCTGAGGCCGGATGTTGTGGTTGCGGGCGAACAGGTTGCCGGGGTCGTACCGGCGCTTGACCGCCACGAGCCGCTTATGGGTTTGGGTTGGGTAGATCGCGGCGACATCCTCCTCGGTGGCGGAAGTGAGGAAGTTTGCGTAGGCGCCGTTGACGTGCGGTGCGAGTCTTCCCCAGATCGTTTCCAGGGCAGGTCGAGCGGCCTCGACGGCGGGCTCCGGGCCCGCGGTCGTAGTCACGACCATCAGCTCCGCTTGGCGGTGGGCGTAGGCGGTGACGTCGTCGGGGACTCGCGCTACCGCGCCGCCGACGCTGCGAACGGCGATGAACGGCGCCCGCTCCGATGTCCTGACCTCAGCGAGGATCTGCAGGACCTTGGGCACCGATTTTGGGTCGACAAATGCGCTTCGGGGGACAAACTGGATACCGGGCGCCGGCGTCGTGCCATCCACCAGCGTGTCCGCATAGGGTTTCACCGCGATATCGTCGCCGGTCACCGTGCCGAGCCGGCGGATCGGGTCGATCGCCTCCGCGGCGAGCTGCGGGTCGTCGCCGTCATAGGCGACGTAGATTTCTACCGGCGCTTGGGGCCCTCCGGCGAATGGGTTGGCGAAGGCCACGGTGGATGTGAGTTCTTCGGGGGCGGTGCGAAGGTAGTCCGCCCAGCCCTGGAGCACGGTGGCCGCCTCCGCTGCCGGGAAGGCGATCTTGCCGAAGAAGACGTCTGTCGTCGGGTGTGCCACGAACTCGAAGGCGGTCACGATCCCGAAATTGCCGCCGCCACCGCGGATCGCCCAGAACAGCTCCGGGTTCTGCTGCGCGCTCGCCCGCACGACCTGTCCGTTGGCAGTGATCACCTCTGCGGTGGCCACGTTGTCCAGGGCCAGGCCGTGCTTCCTGACCTTCCAGCCGATGCCACCGGTCAACGTCAGCCCGCCGACACCGACGCTCTTGGTGTCGCCCGAGGAGATTGCCAGACCATGCGGGGCCAAGACGGCCGCGACCTGACCCCATGTGGCGCCGCCGCCGATCCGCACGAGGTGACGTTCCTTTTCGATGATCTCCACGTTCGCGAGGTTGCTGAGGTCGATCACGACGCCGCCGTCGTTGGTGCCGAAGTCCGCAAAGCTATGGCCGCCGCCTCGCACGGACAGCACAAGCCCGGCACTGGCAGCGAATCTGACACTTGCTCGCACGTCCCCGACGTTCTTGGGCCGCAGAACATGGGCCGGACTACCCGAGGCCAGTCGCGAGCGGCGAGCCGATTCGTATTCCGCTGCGCCGGGTTCGATGACGTCGCTGCCGAAGTCGCGGCGAAGGGTTTCAAGTGCTGAGTTCATGACGTTCCTTCCAAAGGAGAATCCTTGTTGTCCGAACTGGCCGGGCTGGTAGCCGCCGCCGGGCTGCCCGGTGATGACGCACAGGCGGGTGGAGGCGTTGATGAGCGCGATGAGCGACGCCAGGGCGGCCAGCTACTCCTCGTCGTAATGCTTGGCGGCATTCACCACGCCTCGTCCGTGGCACCACCGGCCGCATTAGCGAGGGCGGCTGCCCTGGCGCGGGGCGTCGCCGGTCACGATCTCCTCCACAGCGGCACGACTGCGAGGAGCCCTGCCAGGCACGTAAGCATCCCGGCCCAGCCCAGCAACGGCGGCAGGCCGGTGTCTCCGGACGTGTCCTTGGTGAGCAGTCGGTCACGGCGACGGCTGTGCCGAGCACGAACATCGCGGTCGCGGCCCCGCGGGCCCACCGCTTGCCCGCCTTGAGGGCCCATATCGTCGCCAGCCAGCAGATGATGCCGAGCGCTCCGACGACGGACAGGTAGACCAGGTAGGTGGTGACGGCCGAGTCGATGCGCGCCTCGGTTTATGTGGGATAGCCGGCCCGGATGTGATCGGCCAGCTCATGATGTGTCGCAGTCATCACGCTGCGCTCCTTCCAAGTCAAGCGCACCTGCTGAGCGCGGCATGCTTGACTCCTCGCTACCGCGCCCGCGGACGCGGGCGGCAAGTCCTGCGAGGACGGTATGCGGGCCGCCCGCGGCGATCGTCACCCGAAAGTTGACATGCCCGGTGGAATCTCCGCAGGCGGGGGTGGCACCAAGGTGCCGACGTGCGTGAGACGCTCGTGCGGCGCCGGGGCGGGGACCATAGCAGCCAGCCCGTCGGGGATTGATGGATCTTTTCCGAACGACGGTGGTGCGTGCGCCTGTCCAGCTGGGAACGCCCAGGTAACGTCGCTCCCTGTCAGGGGATCAGGCTGAGTTCGCGTGCGCGGGCGACGGCTTCGGTGCGGTTGGCCGCGCCGAGCTTGCCCAGGACGTGGCTGACGTGCTTCTTCACCGTGTCGAGGGTGACCACGAGCGCGCTCGCGATGGCCTGGTTCGGTCTGCCTGCCGCCAGCATTGTCAGCACCTCCAGCTCACGGCTGGTCAGCGGCTCGACCAGGCCCGGCACCGCCGCGACGTTGCCCCGCCCGGCATCCGGAACGATGTCCTGCGCGCCAAGCGCGCGCTGCAGCCGGGCCAGGCAGCCGAGCGGGACCTCCGCAACCGCCCCGCCCGACCGCTGGGCTGCGATCAGCCGGGCCAGCAGCGCGGCCATCGGCGTTCCCTCGTCGGCGAAGATCCGGACATAGCCCTGCGGGCAGGCCAGGGTCAGCGCTTCGGCCAGCGCGTCCACCGCGCGGTCTGCGTCACCGCTGGCGGCCAGCGCGAGCGCCCGCAGCGCGCCGATCTCGATCAGGCTGCCGGCCCGGTCCTGGGCGGCCGCCGCCGCGTACAGCCGGCCCAGCAGCACCAGTGCCGGGCCGGGCCGGGCCTGGCCCAGCAGGACGCGCGCCAGCACCAGATGGCCCTGCTCGCTTGGGTAATCCGGCTCGTCGCCGGCGGCGAGGCCGTTCTCTTGTGTCCAGCGGGCGGCGGCGGTGAGGTGGCCCTGGGCCAGCAGCAGCCGCGCCCGCTGCACCGGGACGGGGTTGAACAGGCCGGTCATCGCTGGGTCCGGCGCGATCCGCTCGGCCTCGGCCATCGCCTCCCGGGCCCCGCCCGGATCACCGTTGGCCTGCCGGACCCACGCCAACGTCACCAGGCCCGCCGCCAGCGGCTGGGTCCAGTTCAGCTGCCGGCATAGCGGGATGCCCTCAGTGACGAGCCGGTGCGCGGCATGGAGCTCGTTCTGCTGGTAGGCGACCTCGGCCATGCCCACATACCCGATGCCAGCGGCGGGCATCGCCGCCCGGCCCGGTGGCGCAGTGATCTCAAGCGCCCGCTGGTAGGCGGCGCGTGCCGAGTCCAGGCGGCCCTGGGCACGCTGCACCCGGCCGAGGTCATGGCACGTCCATGCGGCCAAGGGACGCTGACCGGCCGCACGCCATCCGGCGACGCCGACGGCGAAGCCGCGTTCGGCGTCTTCGAGCCGACCGCTCACCCACTCGGCTATTGCCAGCATCCACAGGCTAACCGAGTGCAAAACCCGCTCTTCCTCGCCGAGCGTGGCCAGGGCCCGCGACGCGGACGCGGCCGCCTCCCCGGCGTCGCCGTGGAGCACGGCGAGATAGGCGCGCGCAAGCCCGATCGCCGCGGGAACGTTCGCCAGCAGGCTCGCTGCCCGGCCCACGGAAGGCTCGAGCGGCTCGTTGGCAGCATCGGCGAACGCGCGCTCGGCGGCATCCAGCGGCGCCCCGGCCGCTTCCACATCGCCGCCGACGAGCGCCATCCACGCCTGCGCCAGCAGCAGCCGCGGGCGCGACCGGGCCAGCTCAGCGGGCAGCGCCGAGATCCACCGCTGAATCGTCGTGCTTTCACCTTGCTGGAAGATCGCGTCATAGTGCCGCTCGATGAGCTGGGCGGCCCAGGTCATCTCCCCGGCGGCGACCGCGTGCCGGATCGCGTCATCGGCCAGCCCACGCTCCGCGTACCAGGCGGCCGCGTTCCGGTGCAGCCCGGGAACATTGCCGGGCTGTTCCTGCTGCAGGCGGGCGCGGAGCAGGTCGGCGAACAGGTGGTGGTAGCGCCACCAGCCGCGTACCTCATCCAGCGGCACCACGAACAGCCCGGCCCGTTCGGCCTGTTCCAGCCGCGCCTGGCTGCCCGGCCGGCCGGTGACTGCGTCGCACAGCTCCCCCGACAGCCGCTCCAGCACCGAGGTCTCAGCCAGGAACTCACGCACCGCGCCGGGTTGCCGCTCGAGCACCTCTTCGGCCAGGTAGTCCAGGACGTAGCGGTGGCTTCCGGTGAACGCGGCGACGAAGCCGTCGATGTCGCTTCGTCCGCGCAGCGACAGGCCGGCCAGCTGCAGCCCGGCCGCCCAGCCCTCGGTCCGCGCGGCCAGCGCCGCGGCCACCGCGTCCGGCAGCGGCGCACCGCGCGGCGCTCCGCCGGGCGCAGCCGCGACCTGCTGCACCAGCGCCGCCGCCTCCCCGGGCGTGAACCGCAGATCCGCGGCGCGCAGCTCGGTCAGCTGCCCGCGGGCCCGCAGCCGCGCTAGGGCCAACGGCGGGTCGCTGCGGCTCGCCAGCGCCAGCTGCAGCCCCGGCGGCCGGTGCTCCACCAGGAACCCGAGCGACTCGTGCACCGGCTGGGCGCTGATCACGTGATAGTCATCTAGGACCAGCAGCAGCGCGTCATCCGCGTCAGGCTGGCCGGCTACCTCGTTGATCAGGGCCGTCACCAGCGGCTCGAATGACGGTGGCGGGGGAGGCCCGAGCAGCGGGCCAATCCGCTCGCTGATCCCCGGCCGTCCCCGGTCCAGCGCGGCCACCGCATGCCGCCAGAACCTGGCCGGGTCGTTGTCGCCAGTGTCCAGCGACAGCCAGGCCACTGGGTGCCGGCCGCGCCGGACCCACTCGGCCAGCAGTACAGTCTTGCCGTACCCGGCTGGCGCGCAGGCCAGGACCGGTCCTCGTCCCCGGCCCTCGTCGAGCCGCTGCGCCAGTCGTGGGCGCGGCACCAGATCTGGCCGCAACCCGGGCACGTTCAGCTTGGTGGCCAGCAGGACGTCGCGCTCCGACGTTGCGGCCTCGGCTGCGGCCGGCTCACCCATCGGTAACCTGCACGATCGGCGCCTCCAGCGATCTTGCGTCGCTGCCGGAACTGCCCATTTTAGTAGTAAGCCGCCCGGCCTGAACTCGGGGCCCCGATCCGGCGGCACCATCGTGCCGGCGCAGTCGCGGCAAAGATTCCACCCGGATGGGCACCTTCGGGTGACGCCGATCCCGTCCCGGGTTCGTAGCGTGCAGATCCACGGACTGAACCGAAGGACGGTACATGGGCTTGAATTCGCGCTACGAGATCCGGGTCAAGGGCATCCTCGACGGGCGGTGGGCCGCCTGGTTCGAGGACCTCCAGGTCAGCAGGGACGGGTAGGAAACCGTCGTTGCAGGCCCGGTCGCCGATCAGGCTGCCTTGCGCGGGTTGCTGACCAAGATGCGCGATCTCGGGCTGTCCTGGTCTCGGTACGCCACCTCGATCCAAATTGAGTATCGCGCGTCGCCTACCGCCCGGCCGTCCGCGCAGGAACCCCAGGAGGAGCTCGTGCACCCGGTCATCATGCGCCAGCTCGCCGCGGCCCGTCCAGCGGCAACACCGATCAAGAACACCCGCAAGGAGAGTGAGAAATGACCAGCAACGTAGGGACGATGCAAATAGATCCCGGACTGAGGGCATTCATCCCGTTGTTTCCCCCTTCCGACCTGACCGACCCGGCCACCGCGCGCAGGAACCTCGCCGAGCTGGCCGCCGCGGCGCCGACGCGGGACACCGCGGACATAAAGATCGAGGACCGCACGGTGCCCGCCGATCCGGATGTAGCGGTGCGGACCTATCGCCCGCACCGGGCGCAAGGCGCCATCGTCTGGCTGCACGGCGGCGGATTTGTCATGGGTGACCTGGAGACCGAGCATCCGTGGGCCGTCCGGGTCGCCGGCGGCTCGGGGGCGGTGGTGATCTCGGTCGGCTACCGGCTGGCGCCCGAGCAGCGTTTCCCGGCCGCCCTGGACGACGCCTACGCCGCGCTGGCCTGGGCGGCCGAGCACGCGGCCGAGCTCGGCATCGACTTGGGGCGGATCGCGGTCGGCGGTCACGCTGCCGGCGCGGGGCTCGCGGCCGCGGTGGCGTTGCGGGCGCGTGACCAGCAGGGGCCGTCGATCCGATACCAGCTGCTCAGCCAGCCCGAGCTCGATGACCGGCAGGAGACATGGTCGGCCCGGAACTTCACGGACACGCCCTTTATGACGCGCGACAAGGTCGCCGCATCGTGGCGGCACTACCTGGGCTCCGCGCCCGCCTCGCCGTACGCCGCCCCGGCGCGGGCCGACGATCTGTCCGGCCTGCCCCCCGCCTATATCAGCAGCGCGGAGTTCGATCCGAACCGCGACGAAGCCATCGGCTACGCGCAGCGCCTGCTGCAGGCCGGCGTGCCGGCCGAGCTGCACCAGTGGCCCGGCACCTTCCACGGGTCGCAAGCGGTCCTGTCTGCGGAGGTGTCCCAGCGGCAGATGGCCGAACTCGGCGGCGCCCTGCGCCGTGCCCTCGCCGAGTGAGATGGTTGCGGCCGACCAGGCCGGGCACCCCATGCCGCCGCGATGGCAGCGAGACGGAGCGACGAACGCCGGCTGGCCGTCGGTGGTGATGCGCCACGCCGCCAGAACCGGCTCGGCCCGGGCACCGGGGTGCATCTTGAACATGGAAGCGTCCAGGAACAGGTAATCCAGCTCCAAGCCGTCCAGGCGCCTGCTCGACCAGGCTGTGAACTCATCACCAATCGCTTGTCGGTGACCCATTATCGATCAAGGCGCTAAGAGCAGTGCCACCGGCGCCCCGTATCGTGGGCAAATAACCGGCGGCGGCCCTGACGTGGCTCAGGGTCCTCATGGCTGGCCGGTGATGTGCGCGTCGGGCTGGAACGCGGAAGGACGCCATGGAGTGTTCGGTGGGATGGCTGACGGGGTTGGCGGCGCGTTCTGGAACCGGTGCTTCGATGGCGCGGCTGGCGAGTGAGACGAGGGCTCGGGCCGGCTTCGCTTGCCAGCGAGTCTGGCCGGCCCTAGCTGGCGCCTTCGCATCGGCGGCTGCGGCCGGCCCGGTGGATGCGGGCGCTGCGCGATGAGCACGGCGGCTGCGGCGCTGGCGCCGAACCTCGACCTGCCTCGGCGGCGGGTGCTGGTGATAATCAGCGCGCTGCTGCTCGGCATGTTGCTCGCCGCGCTGGACCAGACCATCGTGTCGACCGCTCTTCCGACCATCGTCGGTGACCTGCACGGGGCGTCCCATCTGACCTGGGTGGTGACCGCCTACCTGTTGGCGTCCACCGTCTCGACGCCGTTGTGGGGCAAGCTCGGCGACCAGTACGGTCGCAAGTTCTTCTTCCAGGCGGCGATCGTGATCTTCTTGGTGGGCTCCGCGCTGGCGGGGTTCAGCCAATCGATGGTCGAGCTGATCGCCTTCCGGGCCATTCAGGGCTTGGGCGGCGGGGGTCTGATGATCGGGGCCCAGGCGATCGTGGGCGATGTCGTCTCGCCCCGCGAACGGGGCCGTTACATGGGCCTGTTCGGGGGGGTGTTCGGCGTCGCGACCGTGCTCGGCCCGCTGCTCGGCGGCTTTTTCGTGGAGTACCTGTCGTGGCGCTGGGTCTTCTACATCAACCTGCCCATCGGCCTCGTGGCACTCGTGGTGACCGCCGCGCAGCTCCCGGGCAACCTGCAACGGCTCCATCACGTCATCGACTACCTGGGTACGATCTTCCTGACTTTGGCGACCACTTCTTTGGTGCTGTTCACCAGCCTGGGCGGCACCACATACCCGTGGGCGTCGGTCCAGATCATCTCCCTCGCGGCAGCCGGGGTCGTGCTGTCGGTCCTGTTCTTGCTCGTGGAGCGGCGGGCCGCCGAACCGGTGGTCCCTCTCGCGTTGTTCGCCAACCGGGTCTTCTCGTCGGCCAGCGCGGTGGGCTTCGTGGTGGGATTCGCCATGTTCGGCGCCCTGACCTTCCTGCCCATCTTCTTCCAGGATGCCCGTGGGATCAGCCCGACCGCTTCCGGGCTGCGGCTGCTTCCGCTGATGGGCGGCCTGCTGCTGGCCTCCACCGGCGCGGGTCAGCTCGTCAGCCGCTGGGGCCGGTACAAGGTGTTCCCGATCGTCGGCACCTTCCTCATGGCCGTCGGGTTGTTCTTGATGTCCACGATCGGCCTCACTACCGGTGCCTGGACCATCGCAGGCTATCTGTTCGTGTTCGGGGTCGGCCTGGGCCTGGTCATGCAGATCCTGGTGGTGGCCGTGCAAAACGCCGTGCCCTACGAGCAGCTGGGCACGGCGACGTCGGGGGCGACGTTCTTCCGCAGCATCGGTGGTTCCTTCGGCACGGCGGTTTTCGGTGCCGTCTTCGCCAATCTTCTTACGACCAACGTGGTCCATGCGCTGCACCTGACCGCCGTCCCGCCCAATCTCAAAGGCTCACTGAGCGGAGCCGACCCGACGTCGCTCGCCCACCTGCCGCCGGCCATCCACGCCGGGGTGGTGGCGGGCATTGTGCACACGATCCAGACCGTGTTCCTCATCGCCGTGCCTATCGCCGCGGTCGCATTCGCACTGTCCTGGCTGCTTCCGGATATCGAGTTGCGCAAGGTGGTGCGCACCCCCGATCCCGGCAAGGAGTACGGGATGCCCGACTCGCGCACATCGCTCGAGGAGATCCAGCTTGCCCTTGAGCGCGTCGCCCTGCGGGAGAACCGTCGCGAGCTCTACACGTCGCTGGCGCAGCGGGCCGGCCTGCAGCTGGACGCCCGGTCGTGCTGGCTCCTGTACCGCTTTGCCGATCATCCCGATTGCACACTTGAGAGCCTGGCTTCGCGGCTGAAGGTCGATCCTCGCCGCGTCGACGAGGTTATCGGGACGTTGGTCGAGCACGGAATGGTGGACAGGGCTGAGGGGCCGGGCGGGTGCGAGTTCGTCCTGACCAAGGGCGGTCACCAAGCGATCGACCGGGTCCTGACGGCCCGCCGGGCCGGGCTGACCGAGCTGCTCGACGGCTGGGACCCCGAGGTGCACCCCGAGCTCGCCGAGATGGTCCGCCAGCTGGCCCGTGAGCTACTGGCCGACGACAAGAAGCTGCTGGCCGACGCGGCTCCCTCCGCCCGGACCTCGGCCGGGGCCTGACTTCCCGGGTGCGCCCGGTGACGGGCGGGAGCGGGCAGGCAGCAGGCCGGTGCCCTCCCCGGCACGCCCCTGACAAGCGCGGGGGCTTCGCAGCGCGATCAATCGAACGGTCGGGTCGAGGACGCGCAGATCGTCGGGATCGGACGTGACGACGCGCTGCCCGCTGCGGCGTGCACAGATCACGACGTGGGCGTCGACGATGTCCGCCGTCCCGCTCGCCGCAAGGAGTCTGCCGACGTTGGTCGCATCAACCCGGCCGAGGGCGATGACGTCGGTCGCCGGCTGGCGGACCAACCGTGCGAGCCGCACCTGCCGGTCGGGTCGACGTTGAATGCCAGTCCGTCTGTGACCTGCCGGCCGGAACCCGCATTTCCACGCAGGTTAGAGGAGTTCACCCAAGTGACGCGCAGGCTTGCACGGTGTCATCCTTGACGGGCATGAATCATGGCTGATGTGCCGAGACTCGTTCCCCGCAGGCTAACTGGAGCCGCGAGAGCCTGGGACCGGTGTGGATGACCGCGCTCGCTTCCCCGTTGCGGCTGGCCGAAGTCGTCGGGGCGTTGTCGCTGGCAACTGACCTAGCGATGGGTCAGCCGCTGGAGCATGGGCTGCGCACCGCGGTGCTGGCGGTACGGATAGCTCAGGCGATGGGTCTGTCAGAAGACGATCAGGTGACTGTGTTCTATACGGGCATGCTGCATTTCGCCGGGTGCACGGCCGAGAGCGAGATCCACGCGCGGTTCTTCGGCGACGAGCTTTCGGCGCGGCCACGGATGATGGCGGTGGCCTTCGGGACCCGGTTAGACCTGGTCACCACGGCGACGAGGGTTGCCCACCCGGGGCGCGTGTTACTTGCGCGGGCGGCTGTGATGACCAGGTCGGCAATTGGCGGCGTGGCGGAGTTCCGCAGGTGGGCCGCCAGCCATTGCGATGTCGCCCGGGTGCTGGGCGCGCGGATGCGCTTCTCCGAGCAAATCCAATTTGCATTGCGGCATCTGTGGGAACGCTGGGACGGCAAGGGCATGCCGGGAGAGCTGCGAGGCGAGCAGATCCCGCTGGCTGTGCGGATAATGCGGGTGGCATAGGACGCGGACGTGGCCTGGTGCCACGGTGCTACCGCGCCAGCAGAGTGCCTCCTGGCCGAGCGCGCCGGGGCTGGGCTGGACCCCCGCGCGGTGGGAGCCTGCCTGTCGCTCGGTGATCACGTATATGAGGGTCTGGGCGCACCTTCCATCTGGGACGACGCGATGCTCGCCGAGCCCGGCCCACAGCCGGTGGTGGAAGAGGAACGGCTGGACGCCTGCTTGTCCGCGATTGCGGACTTCGCCGACCTGAAAAGCATGTGGACTGTCGGGCACTCCCGCGGCGTCTCCGAGCTTGCCGAAGAGTCCGCCGTTGTGGCCGGCCTGGCCGCCCCGGACGTGCTGCTGCTCCGCCGGGCGGCGCTGGTGCACGACATCGGCCGCGTCGCGGTACCCGTTCACGTGTGGGCTAAGCCCGGTCCGCTGACCCGCGACGAGCACGAGCAGGTGCGGCTGCACGCCTACCACAGCGAGCGCGTGCTTGACGCCGTCGCCGGGAGGCGCCCGCTGGCCCGTCTTGCCGGGTCGCATGGCGAGCACTGCGATGGGTCCGGCTACCACCGGGGCAGCCGGGCTGGTGACCTGCCGCTCACGGCCTGGTTGCTGGCGGTGGCGGACTGCTACCAGGCAATGCGGGAGCCACGGGCGCACCGGCCGGCGCTGTCACCGGAGGCGGCGGCGGACGAACTGTGTCGAGACGCGGAGGCAGGCAGGATGACGCCGGAGGCGATGAACGCCGTGCTGATCGCTGCGGGCCTGCCGCGCCAGCCAGTGCGCCGGCCGGCTGGGCTGTCCGCGCGCGAGTGCGAGGTCCTTGGCCTGCTCGCCCGCGGGATGGCCACCAAACAGGTTGCTCGCCAGCTGGGGATCTCCCCCAAGACCTGCGACCACCACATCCAGCGCCTATACAGCAAGGCCGGCGTGTCCACCCGCGCGGGCGCAACACTATTCGCGCTGGAGCACGGACTGGTCCGCTGAGTCTAGATCTTCATCGCCGAGACGAGCTGCCCGCGGCATACCCAGGGCCGCCTTGCACTGATCCTTGGACTCAATAGG
This sequence comes from Streptosporangiaceae bacterium, assembly GCA_035517695.1. GTDB lineage: Bacteria > Actinomycetota > Actinomycetes > Streptosporangiales > Streptosporangiaceae > DATFVJ01. The sequence continues at coordinate 1,303 of DATIYI010000300.1, read as the reverse complement.
GAGTTTTCCCGACTGTCAGCGCTGTGCCGTCTTGCCTAGCCTCTGCCGTAGCGCCGAGCAGCAGGAGGGGAGGCCACGGTGCTGAGACGGCTTCCGGTGCAGCTGCCGTGGTGGCTCGGCAGGCACTGGCATGGGTGTCTATGCGGCCTCGCCTTTCATGGACTGGCGAGGCCGCCGCAGGATCTTCGGAACGTGGCTGGCTGGCGGCGGCGCCCGGGCACGTCGAGCGCTGGCCCGGTGCTCTCCCAGACCAGTTACGGCGCGCGTTCGGGGTTGGCACTCGCGCACAGACGCGGAGTCGGCGCGGCTGACGGCCGGGTCGGACCGCCTGTGACCTGGCTCAGAATTCCCATATCTGGGCGTGGTCCCGGCGCCCGCCAGACTGTCCGCCGAAGCGGCGCGCCTGCCGGTACTGTGCAACCCGCTGGACAGCATCCCGCCGTGCGAGACGCTCGTTCATAGCCTGGTTCTGAATGAAGTTTCATGATCCGCGACCGGGGATCGAGGATCGCGCACTAGTACCGATAGGTGCGATATCTGGGATATCACTTTGGGGTGAAGATGACGGACGTGTTGATCCGCGACGTGCCGGACGACGTAGTTGCGGCACTGGACGCCCACGCAGGGCGCCTTGGACTATCGCGGAGCGAGTACGTGCGCCGTCGCCTGGCCCAGGACGCGGCGATGCCAGGCTCCCCGGTCACTGTCCAGGACCTGGCACGATTCGCTGACGTCTTCGGTGACCTGGCAGATTCTGAGATTATGGCACGGCTTGGCGGTGACATCGTGGCTGATCGACAAGTCCGCCCTTGTCCGGCTGTCCGCGAGCCCGGACGCCGCTGAGTGGGCGGCGCGGATCGAGCGCGGGCTGGTGCGGACGACAAGCGTCACCCGTCTCGAGGTCGGCTACTCGGCCCGGTCGGGACCGGACCTGCGGGCTGGGCTGCAGCGGCCGCCCTTGTCCTCGATGCCCGTTGAATACCTGACCCCGGCAATCGAGGACAGGTTGGTCGAGGTCCTCGCGTTGCTCGCCGACCGAGGGACGCACCGGGCTCGCTCGATACCCGGCTTGATTATCGCCGCGGCTGCGGAACTTGCCGACCTTACCGTCCTGCACCGCGACAAGGATTTCGACGTCATCGCCGAGATCACGGGCCAGCCCTATCTGTGAGGCCACCGATCCGTCAAGACCCAAGACCGGCCACCGGATGGCGGGTGGGGTGACTTGTTTTCTCCTGTTTCCTTGTAGCCGCCGATTTGTGGGGCCGGACGGCCGGGGTCAAGGTGGAGCGCCCAGTGGACG
>DATIYI010000299.1:0-55028 GCA_035517695.1 Streptosporangiaceae bacterium | reverse complement strand
CCGCGCTGTGTCCGGGCGCCGGGGTGTTATGCCAGGCGGGTGCGGCGGTAGAGCAGGTGGATGTTGGCGGCGGTGCAGGCGAGGAGGAGCTCGCCTTGTGCTTTGCGGATGCCGCGCATGGCGAACTGGCGCAGGCCGGTGCGTTCTTTCAGGTCGGCGAAGCCGCCCTCGGAGATGGGGGCGCGGTTGCGGTAGAGGTCGCGGCCCTGGCGGGTGGACAGGTCGTGGTGCATCTGGTCGCGGGGGTCGTCGTGGCGGCAGCCGGGTCCGTGGGGGCCGGGGTCTTTCCAGGCGCCGGTGCCGATGAGCCGGCCCGGGCCGGGGAGCTCGAGGTTCTTCCTGCTGAAGTAGCCGGGGTCGAACAGGATGGTGCCTATCTTCGGCCAGAAGGCGGGGCGGCCGCCGGCGGCGTGCCCCGCGGCGATGACCTGCTGGCTGGCCGTGATGTGCCCGATCGCCGGGCCGACCTGGTTCGAGTCGTTGGCGTCTTGGACGACGCGGGGCAGCAGGAACACCCCGTCGCCGGTGCGCGGGACCTGGCAGTTGTATGCCTGGACGGCGCCGCGCAGGGTGCAGTGCATGACGCGGGAGTCCGGGTCGGTGATGTTCCGCACCGGTTTCGGCTCCTTCTTCCCCGTGTCGCGGGCTGCCTTCCGTTCCGCCTCTGCGCGGGCCTTGAGGGCGCCGGCGTGCCGCTCGCGGGCCTTGCGGGTCCTGGCGCTCTCGGCGCCTTCCCTGCGGCGGCCGGGAAGGCGCCGACCGGCCGCCGCCCAGCGGGCGTCGGTCTCCTCGTCCTTAGCGAGTGCCTGCTCCAGCCGCAGCTGCGCGACCTCGACCGCGACCTCCGCGGGGATCCCGCCGGGCGGCGCGGCCCCGGCGCGAGCCGCGGCCAGGTACGCTTCCGCGGCCGCGCGGCTTTCTTCCTCGCGCGCGATCCGGGCGGCCTCCAGGTCCGCCAGGCCGGCCGCGATCCGCTCCGTGCGCGTGGCACCGCCCCAGCCGTTGCGAGGGACGGCGGGGCCGTCCAGGCCCAGGCCCGGCAGCATCCCGCCGTCGCAGCAGCCGCACGCCTCCGGCCCGTCCAGCCCGGCGGCCTCGCCATGGTCATGACCGCCGCAGATGCAGCCTTCGCCGTCGGCGTGGGCGGCCTCGTCCAGGATCTTGCGGGCCAGCTTCCGCAGCCCCTCCTCGGTCCGGTTCGCCTCCTTCGACGCGTTCGCCCAGATCTTCGACCCGTCAACGGAAATCACGTCCAGCCGGCCCAGCCCCGCGACCGCGAGCACGAACAGCACCCGGGTGAACAGGTCCTCCAGCGGCCCGCCGGCAAGGGCAGCCGCAGCCCGGAACCGGCAGATCGTCGAGTGGTCCGGGACCAAGTTGCCGGTCGCGATCCGGAACGCCGCATCCGTCCGGCACCGCTCCTCGATCTTCCGCGACGACCGCTCACCCTGCAGGTAGGCATAGATCAGCAGCACCGCCAGCATCCCCGGGTCATAGCCGGGCCGGCCCCTCCCGGGCCGGCCCAGGGACTGCAGGGCGGTGGTGCCCAGGCCGTCGATGACCTCGATAAGGAACCAGACGAAATGATCCCGGCCCACCCAAAAGCGCATATCCTCGGGCAGCATCATCGGCTGATCCCTGTTCACCGGCAGGTATTCTTTGCTCACAAACAGTAATTATTCCAGGTAAACCACCTCCCATACTTTTGCGACACGCCCTCTAACTCATCTCGCGAAAGACCCGGGCTGGCAAGGGCCACCAGGCCGGATAGCGCCCAGCCGCACAGGGCGCAAGCCGCAAGCATCAAATCCGCGCGGCCCGTCCGGCGAGTGGCCACCTCCGTTCGACGTAACAGTATGCGCGGCCGATGTCACGCACGCCAAGCCGCATCCGGAACCCTATCTGCTCGCTGCCAGTCTGCTCGATGCCGATCCGGCGCGTTGCGTGGTATTCGAAGACGCCCCGAACGGCGTCGAGGCCGCCGAGGCGGCCGGCTGCCTAGTGGTCGCCGTGCCTGGCGTAGCGGGGATTCCGCCACGCGACGGCCGCATCGTCGTGCCGTCGCTACGTGGGCTGTCCGCCAGGTGGCTGCGCCAGTTGGCAGCTTCGCGGTACAGATCTGCCCGCTGATAATCACAATCTGGTGCGCATTACCGGCCGTCACCACTGGCAGCGGTCACAGTATCCGCGCAGCGCAGCCACCAGCGTGAACAGCTATCGCCCTGCGTGACAGGGCTGGATGATTCCGTACACATTGGCGCCTGGATCGATGCGGATTGATCATCATCCGGTCACAATCGGGCTACGACCGGCAAGAGGGTATGGCGCTCACGTCTCCATGTGGCGGAATCTCCGCGTAGAGGTTTGCAGGCCCGTTCTCGTGGTGATCGCGCAGCGCCAACCGTGTGCGGAGCGGGCAGGCCGTGCTCACCCGCGACAAAGCAACTGCCGCAAGTAGGGATAGCCACTGATGGCCGCTCCGCTCGATGTCTCGCCCGTAGAGGCCACAGCCGCCTCGGCGGCGGCGCTGGGAGGAGGCGCGATCGAGGGCCGGTCACTCAGTCAGATCGCCTGGCGCAGGTTCCGGCGCGACAAGGTGGCCATCGGCGGTGGCGTCGTGGTTATCCTGCTGGTGATAACGGCCTTTTTGGCGCCGGTGCTGACGAAACACTTCGGCGAGTCGCCCGATACCTTCAACCCGGGCACGATCAACCCCAACCTCGAGATTCCGCTCGGGCGTTTCGGCGGGATCAGCCTGAACCACTTACTCGGCGTGGAACCCTCGAACGGCAGGGACCTGTTCAGCCGGGTTCTCTATGGCGCCCAGATCTCGCTGCTTATCGCCTTCCTCGCCACTTTGTTATCGGTGGCCATCGGGGTCGTCCTTGGCATCATCGCGGGCTATTTCGGCGGCTGGCAAGACGCGCTGATCAGCCGGACGATGGACGTATTCCTCGCCTTCCCGCTGCTGATCTTCGCCATAGCACTCAGCTCCGTGGTACAGCAGCGCGCGTTCGGCCTGACGGGGAACACGTTGCACGTCTCAGTTCTGGTGTTCATCATCGGCTTCTTCAACTGGCCGTACATGGGCCGGATCATCCGCGGCCAGACGCTTTCGCTGCGCGAGCGGGAGTACGTGGACGCCGCCCGCAGCCTCGGCGCACGGTCGAATTACATCCTCTTCCATGAGCTGTTCCCGAACCTCGTCGCCCCGATCCTCGTCTACTCGACCCTGCTGATCCCTGCCAACATCCTCTTCGAGGCGGCGCTTTCCTTCCTCGGCGTCGGCATCCAGCCGCCAACCCCGTCCTGGGGAGCCATGCTCTTCGACGCGGTCAACTGGTATCAGGTCGACCCCGAGTACATGCTCGTGCCCGGGCTGGCCATCTTCATCACCGTGCTCGCGTTCAACCTGTTCGGCGACGGGCTCCGCGACGCGCTTGACCCGAGGGCGCGCTGAGACCAGCGCTTTCGTGAGTAAGGCTCCAGACCAGGCTCCAGACAGGCTCTGGTGCATCGGACACAGCCGAACAGACGATTCAACCATCAACGAAGGACATGCCCATGAAGAAAACGTACTGGTTAACGTTGGCCTCGCTGAGTGCCGCGCTGAGCCTGGGCCTCGCGGCGTGCGGCGGCTCGAGCAGCTCGAGCGGGAGCACCAGCAACGCGGCCTACAACGCCGGGGCAACCAGCGTCGTCAACCCCTCCACCCACACGGGCGGCACGGTCACGTACGTCAGTCCCGCGGACTGGGACTCGATCGACCCCGGCAATACCTACTACGGGTACTCATGGGACTTCTCCCGCCTCTACGCGCGCACGCTGCTCGCCTACCAGAGCAAGCCAGGCAGCGCCGGGATGCAACTGGTACCTGACCTCGCCACCGGCCTGGGCCAGGTCAGCAACAACGGTCTCACCTGGACCTACCACATCAAACCCAACATCAAGTTCTCGAACGGCGCGACGGTCACGACGCAGGACATCAAGTACGCGGTCGAGCGCACCGCCAGCTACACGCAGCCGGGGCAGCCGGCCGTGCTACCCAACGGCCCGATCTACTGGGGGATTTTCCTCCAGGACGCTACTTACCCAGGTGCCTATTATGACAAGACGCCGGGCAAGATGGGCCTGACGGGCATCTCCACCCCCAACGCCACGACCATCGTCTTCAACCTGCGCAAGCCGATGGCGGAGTTCAACTACCTGGCGACTTTGTCGCAGACGTCGCCGGTTCCGCCGTCGGCCGACAGCGGCGCGAACGGCGGCGTGAACTACCTCAAGCACATGGTCACCACCGGGCCTTACGTCTTCCAGTCCGTTCAGGTGGGCAAGCAGTACGTGCTCGTGAAGAACCCGTACTGGAGCGCGGCGACCGACCCGAACGTCAAGCAGCTCGCAGACAAGATCGTCGTCAATGTGAACGTCAACGCGAGCACGCTGGACAACGAGCTGTTCTCCGGTCAGGCCGACATCAACGTGTCGGGCACCGGTGTGTCGCCGGCCGACCAGGCACGGGTGCTGACCAACCCTAGCCTCAAGCAGAACGCCGACGACGTGCTCAACGGTTTCTTCGCCTATACGGCGATCAACACCAAGGTGGCGCCGTTCAACAACCCGCACTGCCGCGAGGCCGTGCTCTACGCCGCCGACCACGCATCGTTGCGGACGGCCTACGGCGGCACGTACGGTGGGCAGCTGGCCACCCAGGTCCTGCCACCGCAGATTGGCGGCTACATCCCGGGTTACGACCCCTACGGGTTCAACACCCAGCCGACGGGCAACCTCACCGCCGCCAAGCAGCAGCTCTCGCTCTGCGGCAAGCCGAGCGGATTCTCCACCACGATCGCAGAGCGGCAGAACAGGCCGAACGAGGACGCTGGCGCACTCGCGCTCCAGGCCGCGTTGGCCAGGGTGGGCATCGAGGCGAGTATCTACTCCTATCCGGCGGGGAACATCTCCAGCGTCGTCGGCACCCCGAACTTCGTCCACCAGCACGGGCTCGGCCTGATGATGTACCTATGGGGACCTGACTGGCCCGCGGGCTTCGGATTCCTGAACGCGATCGTGAACGGCGCCGCGATCACTCCGGCGGGTAACAGCAACCTCGAGGAACTGAATGACCCGGTCGTCAACGCCGACCTGGACAACGTGATGGCGGACAACAGCGCGAGCGGGCGCTCGGCAACCTACAGCGCGATCGACAAGCAGGTCATGAACGACGCGGTCATCCTGCCCATCGTGTACCAGAAGGCGCTGCTGTACCGGAATCCGCAGGCCACCAACGTCTATTACAACCCGGCGCTGCTGATGTTCGACTACGGCCAAATAGGCGTCAAGTGACCAACGGCTGACGACACAAGACAAGAAGGCAGGTGAAGGCGTCGGTGGCCGGCCGTGACACGGCCGGCCGCCGACGCCGCACAGCGTGATCACATATACCATCAGGCGTCTCGTCCTGGCGGTCGTGATGCTGCTCATCGTCACGCTGGTCACGTTCGCCATCTTCTTCTACCTGCCGCGCCTAGCCGGGCAGAACGCCTTCGACGTCGCGGCGCAGTACGTCGGCAAGTCCCCGACCACCGGCGAGATCCTCTCGATCGAGCACAAGCTTGGCCTCAACGAGCCGCTGCTCGTGCAGTTCTGGCACTTCGTCAGGGGAGTTGTCGCCGGCGCGCATTACAACTACGGCTCGGACAAGACCTTCTGCCCGCCACCCTGCTTCGGGTACTCCTTCAAGAACCAGCAGGCGGTCTGGCCGTTGCTGATCTCCAGGTTCCCAGTGACCCTGTCGCTCGCAATCGGCGCCGCCGTGATCTGGCTGGTCGCTGGAGTCTCGACCGGCGTTGTGTCCGCGCTGCGCAAGGGCAGCATCTTCGACCGTTCTGCGATGGGCGTGGCCCTGGCAGGTGTCTCACTGCCCATCTTCTTCACCGGTCAGGTGGCCCTGCTGCTCTTCAGCTTCAAGTGGCATCTGTTCCCCGCCGGGCAGTACACGGCGCTGACCCAGGATCCGGTGCAGTGGGCGCGCGATCTTTTCCTGCCCTGGGTGACGCTCGCCTTCCTATACGCAGCGCTATATGCGCGGCTGACCAGGGCAGGCATGCTGGAGACCATGGCCGAGGATTACATCCGCACCGCGCGCGCCAAGGGCCTGCCGGAACGGATGGTGATCCTCAAACACGCGCTGCGGTCGACGTTGACCCCGATTCTCACCATCTTCGGCCTTGACCTCGGCCTCCTGCTCGGTGGCGCGTTCATCACCGAGGTCGTGTACTCGCTCCCGGGCATCGGCCAGTTCGCCGTGCTCGCCGTGGACGCCGACGACCAGCCCGAGATCCTCGGCGTGACGCTGTTTGCGGCGTTCTTCATCGTTATCGCGAATCTGGTAGTCGACATCATGTACGGCGTCGTCGACCCCAGGGTGAGGTACTGATGTCCGACGGCGTCCACCCGGGCGGGCCGCCTGCCGACGGCGCACGGCTGGCTGGGGTGGTCCCTGCTGGCCGCCGCGGCGCGCCCGGCGCGGCACTTGGATCCTTCCGCGATCGCGACGCACCCGGCATCCTACTCGAGGTCCACGACGTGCACGTTCAATTTCCGACCGACGATGGCCTTGTGAAGGCGGTGGATGGGTTGTCGTTCCGCCTCGACCGCGGCGACACTCTCGGCATCGTCGGCGAGTCCGGCTCGGGCAAGAGCGTCACGGGCCTGTCCATCCTCGGCCTGCACCAGGGCACGAATGCGCGGATCAGCGGCCAGATCTGGCTGGATGGCGAGGAACTCGTGTCAGCCAGCCCGGCAAGCGTCCGCCAGTTGCGCGGCGACAAGATGGCGATGATCTTCCAGGACCCGCTGTCGTCGCTGCATCCGTACTACACCGTGGGCAATCAGATCATCGAGGCGTACCGGATCCACAACGACGTCCGCAAGGACGCCGCCCGCAAGCACGCGATCGACATGCTGCACCGGGTCGGCATCCCGGAGCCGGCCGATCGGGTGGACGACTACCCACATCAGTTTTCCGGCGGGATGCGGCAGCGGGTGATGATTGCCATGGCCCTGTCCTGCAACCCAGAGCTGCTTATCGCGGATGAGCCGACGACCGCGCTCGACGTCACGGTGCAGGCGCAGATCCTGGACCTGATCGCGGATCTGCAGAACGAGTTCGGCTCGGCAGTGATCATCATTACGCATGACCTCGGCGTGGTCGCCGAGCTTGCCGACGACGTGCTGGTCATGTACGCGGGCCGGGTCGTGGAGGACGGCAGCGCGGAAGACGTTTTCGAGCGGCCTGATCATCCCTACACGTGGGGCCTGCTCGGTTCCATGCCGCGGCTGGACCGTGCGCGGACCGAGCGGCTGATGCCGGTCAAGGGAACCCCGCCCAGCCTGATCCGGGTGCCTTCCGGCTGCCCGTTCCACCCGCGCTGCCCTTACGCGGAACTCACCGGCGGCGCGAGTGCGAGCGAGGTGCCGCAGTTGCGCGAGACCTCGCCTGGCCACCTGAGTGCCTGCCATCTGACGACCGGTCAGCGGCACCAGATCTGGGCCGAGCAGATCGAGCCGAATCTGTGAGCGAGGAGAGCGCGTTGTCGGAAGCCACGATCGCTGCCGCCCCTTCGGCGCGTGAGACGGCGGGCGCCCTGCTCACGGTCAGTGGCCTGAAGAAGCATTTCCCTGTTACCAGGGGCGTCATACTCCGCCACCAGGTCGGTTCCGTGCAAGCAGTGGACGGACTCGACTTCAGCGTCGGCCACGGCGAGACGCTCGGGCTCGTGGGGGAATCCGGCTGTGGCAAGACGACCACGGGGCGCCTGCTCACCCGGCTCCTCGAGCCGACGGCTGGGAAGATCATTTTTGCTGGCCACGACATCACCCATCTGCGGACGGGCAAGATGCGCCCGCTGCGGCGGGACATCCAGATGATCTTCCAGGACCCGTATTCGTCGCTGAACCCGCGGCACACGGTTGGCACGATCATTGGCGCGCCGTACCGGCTGCAGCACGTCAAGACCGAGCGCGGCACCAAACGCGCCGTTCAGGACCTGCTCGAGCTCGTCGGACTGAACCCAGAGCACTACAACCGGTACCCACACGAATTCTCCGGTGGGCAGCGGCAGCGCATCGGCATCGCCCGCACGCTCGCCCTGCGGCCGAAGCTGATCGTTGCCGACGAACCGGTGTCGGCGCTTGACGTGTCGATCCAGGCCCAGGTCGTCAACCTGCTCGAGGACCTGCAAGACGAGCTTGGGCTGACGTACGTCGTGATCGCCCACGATCTTTCCGTCGTGAAGCACATCTCCGACCGTGTAGCGGTCATGTACCTAGGGAAAATCGTCGAGATGGCGGACAGCGCGCAGCTTTACGCCTCGCCGCACCATCCATACACGGTGGCGCTCCTTTCCGCGGTGCCCTCGACGAGGCCCGCCGCCAGGGGACGGCGGCAGCGCATCAGGCTTTCTGGTGACGTGCCGAGCCCGCTCAACCCTCCGCCCGCGTGCCGTTTCCATACGCGGTGCTGGAAGGCACGGGAGACCTGCAAAACGACCGAGCCGCCGTTGAACGAGCTCACCGGGGGTCACCAGGTGGCGTGCCATTTCCCTGAGAACACCGGACGCTGACTCTGCCACCTGGGGGACGACCCCCCGGACCCCCGTGATCCTGTCGGTCAGGCATTTTCACGCAAGCTGTGCCAGCCCGGGGGACGACCTGCGAGCATGCTCCTGGGCGTGAATCACGACGGTGCGGGCGTCTCGGGTGAAGCGTTCGAGCATCATCGCGTTCCGATCCGCTGGCCGTACTTGCGGTGCACGGTCTGCTTCATATATCCACGGGAAACGACCGGGGCGAGGGGACCTCGGGCAGCGGTTCTGCGCGAGCGGCCGACTCCGCATCCGCGGCAGCCGTTATGGAGTCGAATGTGTCACCGGTTTCTGCGGGAAGCGGCGGCGGGGTACCGCCGAAGGCCGGGCAGAGCGCCTTGTGCGCGCACCAGTCGCAGATGCGACCTGGCCGCGGCCGCCAGTCCGCCAGGGATCTCGCCCGGTCGATGGCCCGCCATATCGCCTCCGTCTTGCGCTGGGTTGCGCGCAGGTCAGCCTCATCGGGCGCGTAGCGGAGGATCTCGCCATTGCCGAGGTACATCAGCTGAAGGAGCCTGGGCACCTGCCCGCGCTCGCGCCAAAGCACGAGCGCGTAGAACTTCATCTGGAAGAGCGCACGTGCTTCGAACTCGGCCCGAGGCGCGGTGCCTGTTTTGTAATCAACAACTCTGACGTCGCCGTTCGGCGCGATGTCCAGTCGATCGACATAGCCACGCAGCAACAGCCCGGAATCGAGCACCGTCTGCACATATAGTTCACGGCGGGCGGGTTCGAGCTTGCGTGGGTCCTCCAGGGCGAAATATCGGTCGAGCATCGCGTGCGCGGCGGCGAACCAGGCGTCCCGCTCCGCGTCACCCGCGAACATGTGCGCTAGCTCGGGTTCGTCCTCGAGCAGGCGCTGCCATTCCGGTTCGAGCAAGGCGCGGGCGGCGAGCGCTGTCCGCTGCGCTGCCGGCCGGTCGAACAGCCGCTCGAGCACCGCATGCACCAGGGTGCCGCGGGCTGCTGCCGGGCTCGGCGGCTCAGGTAGCCGGTCGAGGACGCGGAATCGGTAGAGCAGCGGGCACGTCATGAAGTCGCCAGCCCGTGACGGGGACAGGGCGCCAGTGACCTGGGCTGTGCCAGGGCCGGCCGCGGAATCTGCGACCTGTGGTCGGTGCGCAGCGACATCACTCATGGCACGGAGCGTACGGGAGGCCACTGACAGCCGCATGCCGCTTGGCGGTTCGGCGCCGCTTCGGTGTGTCGCCACGGCGAGCACGAACCAGCCCGCCGGCCCTCGCCGGTTCTGCTGCCGCCGCGAGGGGCAGCCCCGGGTCGGCCCGGCCTGGGGCCCCGGTGCCAGGGCGGGTGGCCCCAACACGTGCCAGGGCCGCTTGCAACAGGAATGCAAAACGCAGGCATTCAAAGTTTCATGTGTGCGAGCCCTTGTGAACATTTCGGTGCGACTTAGGGAAGATAAGTTTCACGGCACGCTGTCGCGGCCGTAGCGGCCAACTAAGTGCTGGCAAGGTCCTGACCTCGGCCGATGCCGACTTCACCCGCGATAAGCCCCGCGCCGCGCTGCGCGATTATGCAGACCCGCCTCAGCTCTCCTTCAGGATTGCCGCACACAATCGCTACCGCAGCCCGCCGCTACGGGCTCTAATCGGGTGTTTCCCCTGTCCGTGCTGGTAGCACGTCAGGTGTCAATCGAGGAGACAAGGCATGTTTTTTACGTACCTCAGACGCGAGCTGCGCCGGAGACGGCGCCAGGCCTTGGTGGTGTCGCTCGGCCTGGCCGTTGGGATCGGCCTGGTGATCACGGTGACCGCCGCCTCGGCCGGAGTGAGCAACGCTCAGGGCACGGTGCTGCACTCGCTGTACGGAGTGGGCACGGACATGACGGTCAGCCAGGCACCGTCGCAAGGCACCGCCGGGGCCTTCGGCTTCCGCGTCCGGAGAGGCACCGGCACGCGCCCGGCTGCCGGTTCGAAGATCGACCTCTACCGCCTGGCCGCGGCCGGCTCGCTCGGTACGCTTGACTCGTCCTCGGTGACGACCGTCGCGGCATTGCACAACGTGGCGGCGGCGGCGGGGTCGCTGACTCTGAACAACACGCACATCACCGGGACCGTCCCGAACTTCTCCGCGGGCGGCGGCGGCGGTTTCGGTGGCGGTGGTGGCAGCGGCGCTAGTACCGGCACCGGCTCGATCACGCCGACTACGTTCACGGTGAACGGCGTTGACCTCTCCGCCAGCGGCCAGGCGCTCGGGCCGTTGACGTCCGGGAAGATCAGCTCGGGGCGTACCTTCACGTCCGCCGACAGCGGCGCCAAGGTCGCCGTGGTGGACGCCGGCTATGCGAAGTCGGAAGGGCTCAAGGTCGGCAGCGTGGTCACGCTCGGGAACACCAGCGGTGCCGGCAACAATTTCGACGTTGTCGGGATCGTGACAGAACCGCCCGGTGCCACGCCCGCCGACGTCTTCGTTCCGCTCCAGCAGGCGCAGAGCCTGTCCGGCACCACCGGTAAGGTGAACACCATCTACGTGGCGGCCAGCAGCTCGTCGGCGATCAGCGGCGTGAGCGGTGAGATCAAGAAGGCTCTTCCCTCGGCCACGGTGACGACGTCCAGCGACCTGGCCAATGAGGTGACCGGCTCGATATCCAGCGCTGCGAGCCTCGCCAACAACCTCGGCAAGTGGCTCGCTATCGCGGTGCTTGCTGCGGCGTTCCTGCTCGCCAGCTTGTTGACGATGTCGGCGGTGTCCCGGCGGACCAGGGAATTCGGCACCCTCAAGGCACTCGGCTGGCGCAGCAGGCGAGTGATCGGCCAGGTCATGGGGGAGGCGGTCGCCTGCGGCATCGCCGGCGGCGTCATGGGTGTGCTGCTCGGCCTCGGCGGCGCTGAACTCGTCTCCAAGTTCGCGCCCTCGCTGACCGCCTCGGTAGGCCTGACGAGCGGATCGGCGACGCCAGGCGGCGCGCGGCAGTTCGGTGCCGGAGGTGGCGGCTTCGGTGGTAGTGGCGGTGGCGGCGGTGGCGGCGGTTTCGGTGGCTTCCGCCGCGCCACGGCGGCCGCAAGCCATTCCGTCGCTGTCCACCTGAACGCGCCTGTCACATTCGATGCGATCGCCCTAGCCGTTGTGCTCGCCGTGGCGGGCGGACTCATCGCAGGGACGTTCGGTGGCTGGCGGGCCGCCAGGCTGCGTCCAGCCGCAGCGCTGAGCCGGGTGGAATGACAGCCGTGGCATCCCGTACCAGCTCCTTCGGCCCGGCGGGTTCCGGGGGGTCGTCCCCCGGGGCTAGGACCGCCGCCGGTCGCGGACCGTGCGTTCACCAGGAGAGGAAGTCATGTACAAGCTGACCAGCGTCACCAAGCACTATCAGAAGGGCCGCGAGATGGTCGCCGCACTGCAGGGCGTCGACGTAGTCATCGAGGATGGTGAGTGGCTTGCCATCCAGGGCCCTACCGGCCACGGGAAAACCACCCTGCTACAACTCCTCGGCGGCCTTGACCGCGCCACCTCCGGTAGCGTCGAGTTGGACGGGACCGATCTCGGCAGGCTGCGCGAGAGCCAAGTCACCAAGGTGCGTGCCGAGTCGATCGGGTTCATCTTCCAGACCTTCAACCTGATACCCACACTCAGCGCGCAGGAGAACGTCGAGGCCGCCGTGGTGCCGCTGCACACCGGGACGGCGGCGCGCCGCGACCAGGCCGCGCGTGCGCTTGAAAGCGTCGGTCTCGGCGACCGGCTGCGCCATCTTCCGTCCGAGCTGTCCGGTGGCCAGCAACAGCGCGTCGCGATCGCGCGGGCACTGGTCAAGGACCCCAAGGTGATCCTCGCCGACGAGCCCACGGGCAACCTCGACGAGGACACGAGGGACGAGATCATCGGGCTGCTCGAGAAACTCTGGCGTGAGCGCGAACTGACCCTGGTGCTCGTGACCCACGACAGCTCGGTGGCGCGCCGTGCCGAGCGCGTGGGCCTGATGAAAAACGGCCGCCTATCCATCCGCCAGGACACCCGGGCGAGCGGGCAGCTGGAGTGATCTGCTTGGTTCGTCGGCCGCTTGGGCCGGGTCCCGCCGGGCCCGGCCCGCCAACGGCCCAGTCCAGTGGTGGGCCCATTGCCCGGGTCGATCAGAGGTAGGCGCTCACGGCGAGCCTGGCAGCGACAAGCAGTCCAAGGACGCCCACGATCACCCGCAGGGCGCCCGCCGGGATCCGGCGGACGAGCCAAGGCCCTGCCCACCCGCCGATGAGGAAGCCGGCAGCCAGCGGTATCGCAGCGGTCCAGCGCACCGGGCCAAAAAGCGCGAACGCGACTGCGGCGACCGCGTTGGCCACTCCGCCGATGACGTTCTTGACCGCGTTGACCCTGACAAGCGCCTGGTCGAGCTTGGCCATCAGGACCGCGAGCATGAGCACCCCGCCGGCGGCACCGAAATACCCGGTGTAGATCGACACTGCGAAGACACCGAGACTCAGCAGGCGGTCGCGAGTCTGCCCGCGACCCGCGGACATGTCGCCGGGCTTCGGCCGGAACAGAATTAACACCGACGCGAACGCGATGAGAAACGGCGCCACCGCCTCGAACGTTCGAGCTGGTGTCACCAGTAGAATCGCCCCACCGGTGGCGCCGCCGCACGCAGTCAGGAGGGCGAGTCGCCGGACGGGCCTGCTCTGGCCGGCGAGTTCCGGGCGTGAGCCGACCGTCGCCCCCGCGCCCGTGAACGCGAGCGCCACCGTGTTCGTCACGTTCGCGGTGAGCGGCGGCAGGCCGATCGCCAGCAGCGCCGGATAGGAGACGATCGAGGCCACGCTCGCGACGGTGGCCACTACGCCCGCGACCACGCCTATCCCGATGAGAAGCGGTATCTCTGCGGTGCCCACTCGATGACCCAATCACACCGCTATGCGGCACCCTCGACGCTGCCGCTGTGCTGCACTGCCGATGCTGCCGGGCACGCTTCATGATCGGCAAGTTCCGGAAATAATGGCAACAAATTTACCGCGGTCGTTTCACCGAGCCATGGTGCCGACCACGTCTCAACACCCCTGCACACCCTCTGAACAGGAATTTTGCGCTGCCAGCGGCGGTTTCATGCGCGTCCCACGATCGCAGGTGTGCCGACCGATCCGGTGACCGCCGCTCAGCCAACAAGTACTGGGAAGCACCCAGCCGCGCCGCCGATCACGATGTTCGAGGCCGTCCGCCGCTTCAGGGCGATCGTGTACACGAGAACGTAGAACAGTAGGGCGGCGTCAGCGAGCGCGGCCGCGAGCCAGTTGACGCCGGCACCCAGGAGCACCGTCGCCGCTGCCCCGACCACGACGCTGAATACCAGCGCTTCGCCTGGCCGGACAACGCCGCCGGTGGCGAGGGGCGGCGTGAGGTACGCCGCATCACGGCGTCGATGTCTGCGTCAAGGTAGCAGTTGATCGTTGGCGCTGCCGGGGCAAGCGCGCCGCCCGCCAGGGTCAGGCTGACTACCCGCAGGGAGGGCATGCCGCGGTCCGCTAGCAGCATCGTCGGAACGGTGGTGACCAGAAGCAGTTCGATGATCCGCGGCTTGGTGAGCGCGAACAGGGCCCGGGGAGCAATGGGAGTGGCCGGCCCGGCGTGGGGCTTGCCACCGCCTCAGGAAGTGCACGCACGTCGGCCACCTGCGGCTCGGTCTTCATTGTGTGCCATCAGCCGCGGTGCCGGCCCCGCCCGGGCCGGCCGGGCCCGGGCCGGCCCCGGCAACGTCCGTTGAAGCAGCGTCGGTTGAACCCGTGTCGGCAGGTGGCGCCTGCCCGGCATCACCGGCCGGCATTCCTGGCGCCGTTGGAGTTGCACCGCCTGCTCGGCCCGGTGCCGCGGCGAGCGTCCCAGGATCCCGGGCGATCGCGGTCTGGAACCGGTCGACCCAGGCGGGCCTGAAGTGGGCGAAAAGTCCCCAGAGCACCAGCGTGACGACGATAAAGAGCAACATGGGAAATGCGAATGTGAGGATCGCGCCGTCCTGTGGATTGACGGGGCTCACTGCGAGATGCGACTCGGCCACGAATTCACCTCACCGGGTGTTGGTTCCAGTTTCCTTGGCCACCGATAGACGCCCTCCTATGCAACATAAAACAGGATCCAGGCGAGGATCGCGATCGCAGCGATGAAGTTCCAGACGACGGTGAAGGCGCTCAACGATGCTTGGAACCGCTGCAGGTTGACCACGTCGCCGGTCACCGGCGGCAGTTCGGCGAACCAGGCGCCTGGCAGCTTGACTGATCCCACGATGAGCGTTTCGAGCCAGATCATCGCGGCGAGCGCGATGACCACATAGACGGGATAGAAGCCGACGAAGACGCTCGCGAAGCCACTGGCGCCAGGGAAGAACGGAAGGCTCAGCAGTTCCCAGATCTGCAGCCCGATTGCGCCGAGGCCGAACACCAGCGCTGCGCTGCCGCCCAGCTGCCAAGGCCTCTTGGCGCCGCGTTTGAGCAGCCTGAGCACAATTGTCTGCACCGCCGCGCTCGCCACTACCAAGCCCATGATCACCGTGCCCACCCACAGGTGCGGCGGGATGAAGCCGCTGGGCTTCCACATCCCGTGCGGGTTTAGCGACCGTAGGTAGAAATAGGCGAACACAAACGAGCCGAAGAGGAACGCGAGCCCGCCTGCGGCGAGCCTGGAACCTGTCCAGGCAGCGTTCAGGGAGGCCTCGTGGTAGAAGAGTTCTTCTTCTGTCGCCGAGCGGCCCGCCGCGGCCTGGATGTCACTCATGGGGTGACCTCCGCTCCAGGGCCCGCCGTTGCCGCACCCGCGAGGGCGCCAGCCACAACACCGGGCGGCGGATTCAGATCGGCGATGGGCGGCGCGTCTGGCACGCCGTACTCATAGGGGCCGGAGAGCACGACGGGGATGCGGTCGAAATTGTCCGCTGGCGGCGGCGAAGGCACCTGCCACTCCAGACCCCGGGATCGCCATGGATTGCCCGTCTCGGGCACGCGGGCGATCACGGTCGACCAGACGAAGTTGATGACGAAGATCAGGATAGATCCGCCGAGCAGGAAAGCCGAGATCGAGACCCAGTCGTTCAGCGTCTGCAACTGACGCTGGTACTCGAACACCCGGCGGGGCTGACCGAGCAGGCCGACGGCGAACAGCGGGAGAAAGGTCGAGTTGAAGAACACAAACATCGTATAGAAGTGGATCTTCCCCAGCGTTTGATTGAGCTTGATCCCCATCATCTTCGGCAGCCAGTAGTAGATAGCGGCCATGAACGCGAAGATCAGCCCGCCCATAATCGTGTAATGGAAGTGCGCCAGCACGAAGAACGAGCCATGCTCAGTAGTGTCCGCGGGTACGTCAGAGAGGTAGACGCCCGTGACTCCGCCGATGAGAAAGTTGAAGTACAGGGCGAGCGCGAACAGCATCGGCACGGTCAGCCTGATCTTCGCCTTCCAGAAGGTACCCATGGCCACCAGGTAGATGAATCCGGTGGGAATGGAGATGAGCTCGGTTGTGAACATGAAAAGCGGCCGCATATCCGGGTTGATGCCGGAGTTGAACAGGTGATGCTGCCATACGAAGAAGCTGAGCAGACCCACTCCGATCATCCCCGCGGCCGCGATCCGGTAACCGAAGAGCGGTTTCCTGCAGAAGACCGGGATGATCTCCGCGACAATGCCGAACCCAGGCAGCGCGAGTATGTACACCTCAGGATGCCCGAAGAACCAGAAGAGATTCTGGTACAGATAGCTGCTGCCGCCGAGCGTGTCCTCGAAGAAGGCGGTCTGCGCGGTGCGGTCGGTGAGGATCATATACATGCCGCCCACGAGCACCGGCGCAGCGAGCACCAGGATAAGGCCCGTGGAGACCATCCCCCACACGAACACCGGCAGCCGGCTCCAGCGCATGCCGGGGGCACGGTAGCTGATGACCGTCACAACGATGTTGAACGCCGCGAGGATGGCCGATATCCCCATCAGCCCGAACGCGACGGCGTAGGAGTCCATGCCGAGACCAGCCTGGATGGACAAGGGCGCGTATCCGGTCCAGCCGGTGGGGAAGCCGCCGAACAGGAGCCCGGAGAGCAGGATGATATACGCGGCCGGGGTAAGCCAGAAGGACAGGGCCTCGATGCGCGGGAAAGCGACCCGCTTGGAGCCGATCATCAACGGCACCAGGTAGTTGCCGAACGGGCCCATGACGACCGAGGTCATCATCATCATCATCATCGTGCCGTGCTCGCCGACCACCATGAGATAGGCGCCCGGGCTCAACACGTGGTAGCTCGGCGAAAGCAGTTCGACCCTGATGGCCATGGCGAACAGGCCGGCGGTGAGGAAATAGATGATCATGCCGACGAGATACTGGATGCCGACGATCTTGTGGTCCAGGGAGTACCTGAAGTAGCTGGCCAGGTTCCTCGTCGCCCGTTCCTCGGCGACCACCGTCATGTACGGGTGAGGGCTCGCCGGACGCCCTGCCATCTTGCGGAGGAGGTCGTTGAACACCCCGAGCCCGGTCAGCCAGCCCACTACACCCAGGCCGTAGCCGAGCACGATGGGCATGTCGTTCGAATCCGACAGCGGCAGCTGCTGGTAGCCGCTGGCGAGGAAGTTGCCGAGCCAGTGACCTAGCAGGTAGCCGAGGATCGCCCCGATGAGCGCGGTGTGGATCGCCGGCCGCATCCACCAGGCCCGCGTCCTCGGCGGCCCGGCCGGCTCGTGCCCGCCGGGCTGTTGCGCCGTCGTGTCCGGCCGCGTCTCGATGGCCATCCGTCACCTCTTCGTCGAGCTAATTTGGCGGGCATGGCTAATGGTGCGAGGCTGACTGAAAGTGCGGGGCTGGCTGAAAGTGCGGGGCTGGCTGAAAGTGCGGGGCCGACCGACAGGGCCGGACTGGCGCAGCGGGGCGCCGAGCAGGCCGCAGGTCCCACGGAGACCGATGGCCCGCAGCGCCAAACGAGCCTGCTGCCCCGGACGGGTCATGGCTGGTACGGATCTTGTGGTGGATAGTAGTACCCGTTCGCGCCTGTGATGCCGAGCTTGATCAGCGCCTTGCCGATGTTCGGGATCACGGTCGGGTCGTAGACCGTCGCGTATGGTGGGAGGATCTTGGTCACGTCGGCGAGCCGTGCCTGGGTGGCGGTTGCCCACGACTCGAACTGTGCGGGTGTTTCCACGGTTCCCACGTTGGTCATGGCGCCGTGAAACAGCCCGCACAGTTCGGCGCAGCGCACGCCGAACGAGCCCAGTTGCTTTGGCTTGGTGTACGCGACATTGTTCACGCCCGGATTGGCGTCGGCCTTCACCCCGAGCTGGTAAGCCCAGAAGCTATGGATGACGTCGAGGGAGGTGACATTGAACTGGACGTTTCTGCCTTCCGGCAAGACAAGCGCGGTCGTTTGCATGCCACCGAACTGCGGATAGCGGTACGTGAAAATCCATTGCTGAGCGATGACCTGGACCTGCAAGTCATTGTCTCCGCTCGGCTTCCAGATGGGTGCCGCGCCCTCCCCCGCGCCCGCACCCGCCGGCACCCACAGCTGCACAAAGCCGAAGACGAACAGGCTGAGCACGATGACGGCGGTGGCGGCGATCCAGGTCACGGACACGCGCGTGTTGCCGTGAATCGGCGGCCCGTCCTCGTCGTCTCCCTCGCGATGCCGCCAGACCGCCAGGGCGTATGTGAAGTAGATGATCACGAACAGCATGACGGGGGCGGCCACGACCGACAAGACACTGATGTCGCCCTGCTGGCTGGCTGCGGACGACGACATCGCGCCAGGCGGCATATGCGGCCCGAGGACAAACCAGATCAGCAGATCGCCGATGGCGGCCGCGACCAGCCATATCAGGAAGATCCGCAAGCCATGCCGGGGCTCGTGGCCTGCTGCCTGACGGCCCACGTCCGCCGATTCGGCCGCCATCAGGCCACGACCTGGAGTTCGCCGGCCATGAAACCGAGTGTGGACATGGGACCGCCGTTACCGTCGATGAATCCGCCACCGCAGGGAATACGGCATTGCCAGACGAAGATGCCGGCCTTGGCGGGCGTCCTGAAGCTGAATGTGTTCACCGTGTGGGGGCCGCTCGTGCATGGCGACGTCCCGCACAGATTGGGGTTCAACGGCGCCGCGATGGGCACGTTGAGGCTAAGCCCTGGGATCGCGAACGTATGTTGCACGGAGCACGAGGACCAGGAGTTCAAAACCGTCACCGGCTTGCCGTCGACGTGCTCGACGTCGCCGATGGTTCCTGTGACCTTGCCCCACAGCTGGTTGCGCAGCGGCGTGCAGCCATCGTACCCGATGATCGTCACGTTCACCTGAGTGCGGGCCGGGACCTTGAGAAGCGTGGTGTGAACCCACTGCCCGCTCTGCGGTGACTTAATGAAGTACGACACCCAGTCGGGCGTGTCGCTGACGGTGTTCTGCGGGTCGGTCTGCATTGTGACATTTATCTGGCCAGCCTTGGCCATTGACGTGTAGTCCACCACCGGCGGTCCGGCGAGCAGGTAATGGATGGTCACGAAGACGCCGCCGGCGACCACTGCGGCAAACGCGACCAGCAGAGTCGCGATACGAACCGGCAGCGACACCGCTCACCACCTCGCTTCCTCGAATCGGGCGGTGCTCCTGCCCGACCATTTCGCCAGCCAATGCCGACAGGCGGCCTTCGCCAAACCGCATACTGCCAGGAAGCATGCGCAGAAGCCGCCCTGGACACGCTCTCGAACGCAATGTTCCGAATACTTCATGTGGTCGGCAAGGTCGGCTGCCCTGGATGACCAAATAGTCGTGATCACGGGATAGCTCGCGGCGCGGCGGCGAGTGTTTAGCGGTGGCGCGGCGGGCGCTTGCGAGTAGTGCGGCGGGCGCTTGCGAGTGGCGCGGCGGGCGCTTGCGAGTGGCGCGGCGGGCGCTCGCCGCGCCCTCCGGCTGAGGGTTGACCGTTCCCGCTGGCTGGAGTAGATGAGCGCGAGGATTCTCCGCACGCCGTGCGGAGTGGATGAGCTCTCGGCGCGCAAGGCTACCTGACCAAGCCGTTCTCGCTGGCCGAACTCCTCGCCTGGGTTCGTGCCAGGCTGCGAGCCGAAGGGCAGCAGCGGAGCGAGATCCTGCGCGTAGGTGACCTCGCCCTTGATACCGTGCGCCTTCAGGCGGACTTGCGGGCACGGCACTGTCTCACTTACCCGGCTGGAGTTCCTTTGCTGCGTGAACCGATGGAGCACGCGGGCCATTCTGTACCGAAGGTCCAGCTGCTCTCTTCGGTGTGGGGATACGCGTTTGATCCGGGCTCGCACGTCGTCGACGTCTGCGTGCGGCGGCTGCGCGGGAAGCCCGGCTTCGCGCTGATCACGACGGTGCGTGGTGAAGGTTATCCCCTCGCCGCCGGCTGATCTGCTACCGGCGGCCGTTCCAGGCTGGCGCAGGTCCCACCGGATCCAGGGGACCGGCCTCGGGCTGGCCGCTGGTACGAGCCATCTCTCGCGCGCACGGCGGAGGCATCCGCCCGCGGAGCAGGGTCGGTGCGAACAGCGAGTTCGAGCTCGTGCTTCCCACGACGGCGACCGCGGCCGGAGCCGGGCGCCCCGGCGAGATGGATGCGCACCACGCCGACCGCGACGGCATGCGGACGCCAGAGCCAGGAGCGAGGGGGCGGCGGCGCAGCGAGGCGGCAGCCGTGGCGGGAGGTGCCGCGGGAACCCGCCACGCACAGCCGGATAGTGGCGCGGGAGCCCGCGACACGCAGCCAGATGAGAGACGGCGCATGCGCCTGAGGATGCGGCAAATGACGATACAACCAGCGCCGGTGCGCGCTGCTACGACCCCGAAGCCATCGTGGCCCACGCCACGTGCCCCGCGATGGCTGATCGCCGCCGTCGCGGCGGTCGCGGCAGGGACGGTGCTCGGCGGCCTCGCCCACCGGCCCACCAACGGCCAGCGCGGCGCCGATCTGGATGGCGTGATTCAGACACTCAATAGCGACATTGAGTCTTGTGCCGGAGGCCTGCGGGACTCACTTTCCGCGCTGCAAGCGATTCAGTCTGGCACTAGCCGCGACGTGCCGACGGCCATCAGCATTGCCCGCGACGGGGCGACGAACTGCTCGCCCGCGAACAACGAGCAGCTGGACGATCTGGTCCAGTATCAGGTGCCGGAGTCACTCGCCAGATTTCGCCTGCCTGCGACGGTCGACAACCTCTTGACGTGGGCATTTCCCTGGGCGCAGCGGGTGCAGAGCGACATCGCCGCCGTGCTGTCCGCGCCGGGGCGGCAAGCGCGCGAGACGGCATCCGCAGCACTGTTTGCGGACAGGCGCCAGCTTGACGCGCAACGCGGCGAGGTGGACGGTGCCCTCTCGGCTGCCGCGCGGTCGCTCGGCTCCACGGACTTGTCGCTAAGCCTGCCGAGCTAGAGGACGACCATCGCCGCCCGACGCAGCTGCCGTAAGGACGTGCCCTGCCCGGAAAGGCCCCGCATACACATAGCATCGTGAGGGTGGCAGATATGAATTCCGATGGGCAGCCGAAGCCGGGGACCGGGCGCACGCCCGCCCGGCAGCTAGGCCTGCTCATCGGCCGGCCGTTCGGGATCGGGGTGTACATTTCCCCGTACTGGTTCCTGATCGCCGGCGTCATCGTCGTCGTCTACGCGCAGGATATCGCCAACACCTACACAAGCCCGGTGCGCTACGTCATCTCCGGCGCGTTCGTCCTGCTGCTTTATCTGTCCGTGCTGGTGCATGAGCTGAGCCACTCGCTGGTAGCCAGGCGCTTCGGCCTGCCCGTCAGGCGCATCCTGCTTTACCCGCTTGGTGGGGTTTCCGAGATCGACAAGGAGCCTCCCACGCCCGGCCAGGAATTCTTGGTGGCGGTCGCGGGCCCGTTGCTGTCGCTTGCCCTGGCCGGCGTCGGCTGGGGGCTGACGAAGGTGGTCCCTGCGACCACAGTGCCAGGCGTGCTTGTGTTGCAGCTCATGCGGGCGAACCTGATCGTCGGCATCTTCAACCTGCTTCCCGGCTTGCCGCTTGATGGCGGGCGGCTGCTCCGCGCGGCCGTTTGGAAGCTGACCGGGCGGCCGCAGACGGCCACGATCGCCGCGGCGTGGGGTGGCAGGGTGCTCGCGTGCGGACTGTTGCTCATCCCGGTGATCACGGTCGCCATGGGCGGCCAGCAGACCGACCTCTTCGCCACCGCGTGGATCGCGGTGATCGCGGCGTTCATGTGGCTGGGCGCGGGGCAGTCGATCCAGGCGGCCCGGCTGCGTGAGAGGCTGCCCGCGTTGTACGCGCGCAGGCTGGCGCGCCGCGCCGTACCGGTGGCAGCGAACGTCCCGCTCGCAGAGGCCGTCAGGCGCGCGGACGAGGCAAAGGCAGGTGCGCTCGTGGTGGTCGATCACGAGCAGAACCCCATTGCCATCGTCAACGAATCGGCGGTCACGGCGACGCCGCCACATCGCCGTCCGTGGATAGATGTGGGCTCCCTGGCCCGCTCGCTCGGACCAGGCATGGTGCTGTCCGCCGACCTGGCGGGCGCTGAGCTGCTCGCAGCGGTGCGCAGGGCCCCGGCGAGCGAATACCTGCTCGTGGAGCCTTCCGGCCAGATCTTCGGTGTGCTTGCGACGCGTGACCTGGACAGGGTCTTCGCCGGTGCGTAAGTGGGTAACTGGTCCGGCGGGCCAGCGTTAGCCCCAACGGCTGCGCGGGTACACCGTTAACCTTGCCGGCATGACGCGACCGCGGCGGGGTCCATTCATCGCAGGCGACCAGGTACAACTGACCGACACCAAGGGGCGCCAGCATCTGGTGGTCCTCGAGCCTGGCAGGGTGTTTCACACCCATCGCGGTTCGCTGGCGCACGATGACCTGCTCGGGCAGCCAGAGGGAAGCGTGGTGAACTCAGCCGGCGGGACCCCCTACGTGGCGCTGCGGCCGCTGCTGGCCGACTACACCCTGGCGATGAAACGCGGCGCCGCCGTTGTCTACCCGAAGGACGCGGCGCAGATACTTGCTTTCGCCGACGTGTTCCCTGGCGCAAAGGTGCTCGAGGCCGGCGCGGGGTCGGGCGCTCTGACCTGCTGGCTGCTTCGCGCCGTCGGTGAGGAGGGCGTGGTCGTATCGTTTGAGCGCAGAACAGACTTCGCCGCTATTGCCCGGCGCAACGTCGAGCGCTTCTTCGGCGGCCCGCACCCGGCCTGGCGCCTCATGCTCGAAGATCTTTCCGGGCAGCGCGATGGCTTGGGACTTTCCGCAGGCCCGGAACCCCCCGAGAGCCTTGAGCCCATGCCTGCGGCGTTCGATCGGGCCGTACTCGACATGCTGGCCCCGTGGGAATGCCTCGGCGTGGTTGGCCGCGCGCTCATGCCCGGCGGTCTTATCTGCTGTTATGTCGCGACTACCACACAGCTGTCGCGCACGGTGGAGGCGCTGCGCGCCTTCGGCAGCTTCGCAGAGCCTGCCGCGTGGGAGACCCTCGTCCGTGGCTGGCATGCGGACGGACTCGCGGTGCGGCCGCAGCACCGGATGGTCGGCCATACCGGCTTCCTCATCACTGCCCGCAGGCTCGCCGATGGGGTCGCCGCGCCGGCCATGCGACGGCGGACATAGCCATACTCGTGTGGCGTTCTCAAGATCAGGTGCGGAAGGCGCTTGACCCGGCCGTGCCAGGGATGTGACGATCGCGACTTGGCCGTCACGGTAGCTTAACTGGGGCCTACCAGTCAGGCTCTAATTCACCCCCCTTGAACAGGCAAAATGCTCCAGTGCACACGATCGAGGGGAATGGTGGCGGGCAAGGCTCCGTTGGTCAGGTTACGACAGGCGCCTGGATAGGTAGGGTCTACTGTAAGTCGGGCTCTCGGAAGGGGGGTTGGGGCGTTGGCACCTCGCGATGATGACGCCCGCGCCACGCGGCACGAGCAGGAGGTCTCTGACCTCTCGACGCAGATCTCCTTCCTCGAGGAAGAGGTCGCGGTGCTGCGGCGACGGATTTCCGATTCTCCCCGTCAGGCCAGGGCGCTCGAGGAGCGCCTCCGCGACGCACAGGTCAACCTCGCGGCTGTCACCGGCCAGAATGAGCGGCTCGCTGCGACCCTGCGCGAAGCGCGCGATCAGATCGTCGCGCTGAAGGAGGAGGTCGACAGGCTGGCTCAGCCGCCGTCCGGCTTCGGTATTTTCCTTGAGACGCGGGATGACGGCACCGTCGACGTGTTCACCGGGGGGCGCAAGATGCGGGTGAACGTCAGCCCCGCCGTGGACGTGGAGGAGCTCAGGCCCGGCCAGGAGGTCGTGCTCAACGAGGCGCTCAACGTCGTGCTCGCCCAGGCGTACGAGACCGTCGGCGAGGTGGTCATGCTCAAGGAGACGCTCGAGGGAGGTGACCGCGCGCTTGTTATCGCTCACGCGGACGAGGAGCGCGTGGTCAGGCTCGCCGAGCCGCTCCTGTCGGCGCCGCTGCGCGCCGGTGACGCGCTGCTGCTGGAGCCACGGTCCAATTACGTCTACGAGCGGATCCCCAAGGCCGAGGTCGAGGAACTCATCCTCGAAGAAGTGCCCGACATCACCTACGCGGACATCGGCGGCCTCGGCCCGCAGATCGAGCAGATCCGCGACGCCATCGAACTGCCCTACCTGCATGCCGATCTGTTCAGGGAGCACATGCTGCGCCCGCCGAAGGGCGTGCTGCTCTATGGGCCGCCCGGCTGCGGCAAGACGCTGATCGCCAAGGCGGTGGCCAACTCGCTCGCCAAGCAGGTCGCGGCGAACGAGGAAGGCAAGAGCTTCTTCCTGAACATCAAGGGCCCTGAGCTTCTCAACAAGTACGTCGGTGAGACGGAGCGCCACATCCGCCTGGTCTTCCAGCGTGCCAGGGAGAAGGCCAGCGAGGGAATGCCCGTCATCGTGTTCTTCGACGAGATGGACTCCATCTTCCGTACCCGCGGGTCAGGCGTATCGAGCGACGTCGAGAACACGATCGTGCCGCAGTTGCTGAGCGAGATCGACGGCGTGGAGGGCCTGGAGAACGTCATAGTGATCGGCGCGTCCAACCGCGAGGACATGATCGACCCCGCGATCCTGCGGCCCGGCCGGCTTGACGTGAAGATCAAGATCGAGCGGCCGGATGCCGAGGCGGCCAGGGACATCTTCTCCAAGTACGTCGTGCGCGGTCTGCCGCTGCACCCCGACGACATGGCTGAGCACAGCGGCTCCGCGGACGTCACAGTGGAGGCGATGATCCAGCGTGTCGTCGAGCGCATGTACAGCGAGACGGAAGAGAACCGGTTCCTCGAGGTCACCTACGCCAACGGTGACAAGGAAGTCCTCTACTTCAAGGATTTCAACTCCGGGGCGATGATCCAGAACATCGTGGACCGTGCCAAGAAGATGGCCATCAAGGAATTCCTCGAGACCAGCCAGAAGGGCCTCAGGGTCGCGCACCTCCTCGCCGCGTGCGTGGACGAGTTCAGCGAGAACGAGGATCTCCCGAATACGACGAACCCGGACGACTGGGCGCGGATATCAGGAAAGAAGGGCGAGCGGATCGTCTACATCAGGACCCTGATCTCCGGCAAGCACGGCACTGAGGCTGGCCGGGCGATCGACACCGTCGCCAACACCGGCCAGTACCTGTGACCGGCACCTGCGTCGCGCGCTGCATAATGACCAGGCTGGTGGGCGCGCCGGCCGACGCCGCGCTGGTCGTAGCAGAGCGACATTAGGGTTTGTGGCATGAGCGTGCGTCGGGTTATGGGTACCGAGACCGAGTACGGAATCTCCGTGCCCGGTCAGCCGGGTGCCAACGCGATGGTGACATCCTCTCAGGTGGTCAACGCGTACCAGGCGGCGACGGCAGCCCGGGCTCGGCGGGCCCGATGGGATTTCGAGGAGGAGAATCCGCTTCGCGACGCGCGCGGATTCGACCTCGCCCGCGAGGTGGCCGACCCCGCTCAGCTCACCGACGAGGACCTGGGGCTCGCCAACGTCATCCTTACCAACGGCGCCAGGCTGTACGTTGATCACGCGCATCCGGAGTATTCGACGCCCGAGTGCACAAGCCCGCTCGACACGGTCCGCTGGGACAAGGCCGGCGAGCGGGTCATGGCCGAGGCCGCCGCGCGTGCCGCGCAGATGCCTGGCGGTGCTTCCATCCAGCTGTACAAGAACAACACAGACAACAAGGGCGCGTCATACGGCTGCCACGAAAACTACCTGATGCGGCGCGGCACGCCTTTCGCCGACATCGTGCGCCATCTCACGCCATTCTTCGTCTCACGGCAGGTGATCTGCGGCGCGGGGCGCGTGGGCATCGGCGCGGACGGCCGTGGCAACGGGTTCCAGATCAGCCAGCGTGCCGACTTCTTCGAGGTCGAGGTGGGCCTGGAGACCACGCTGAAGCGGCCCATCATCAACACCCGCGATGAACCGCATGCCGATCCGGAGAAGTACCGCAGGCTGCACGTGATCATCGGCGACGCGAACATGAGCGAGATCTCCACCTACCTCAAGCTCGGTACCACCGCGCTCGTGCTTGCCATGATCGAGGAAAAGTTCCTCGATAGTGACCTATCGCTCGAGGCGCCCGTGGCGGAGCTACGTTCGGTGTCGCACGACCCTTCCTGCAAGCACCTGATTACACTGCGCAATGGCAGGAGGCTGACCGCGATCCAGTTGCAGCTCGAGTACCTCGAGTACGCGCGGAAGTACGCGGAGGACCGGTTCGGCGCTGACATAGACGAGATGACCGGGGACGTGCTCGACCGGTGGGAGTCGGTGCTGAGCCGTCTCGCCGCCGAGCCGATGTCCCTGGCACGCGAGCTGGACTGGGTAGCCAAGCTCGAGTTGCTCGAAGGTTACCGGGTGCGGGACGGACTCGGCTGGGAGCATCCCCGCCTCCAGCTCGTTGACCTGCAGTATTCCGACGTCAGGCCGGATCGCGGTCTTTACAACCGGCTCGCGGCCCGCGGCCGGATGAAGCGGCTCATCGGCGACGCCGAGGTGGCACGTGCCATCGAGGAACCGCCGGAAGACACGCGCGCCTACTTCCGCGGTCGCTGCCTGCGCCAGTACTCCGACTCCGTCGCCGCCGCCTCCTGGGATTCGGTCATCTTCGACATCCCGGGCCGCGAGTCGCTGCAACGCGTCCCGACCCTCGAGCCACTGCGGGGCACCAGCAAGCATGTCGGCGCCCTCCTCAACCGCTGCAGGACCGCCGCCGAACTAGTCGCCGCCCTGACCGGCGAGGATTAAGCACTGGCTGGCGAAGATTAAGCACGGGCCGGGGCTGAGCACCGCCGGCGAGGGCCGCACCGGTTGGTGCGGGGCCGCAGGTTGGCGCGAGGCCCGCACCGGTTGGCGCGGGGGCTGAGCGTGGACAGGCCAATGGGGCCGCTGAGGACCAGCCACGGCTCGAATCCATACCGATAGCCGCGTCAAGGGTTGGGCCGGGCACGGCTGGGCGAAGATAGCGTTGAGACCTGGAGGATCACCCCTCAGATCCACGGAGGTACCAGTATGGCGACCAAGGACACCGGCGGTCAGCGGCAGACCACTCGGCGGACCGAGGAGGTCGAGGAATCGGAGTCGCAGGCCAACGAGGACGTGCAGGAGCGGCAGGAGAAGCTCTCCGAGGACGTCGACGCGATACTCGACGAGATCGACGAGGTTCTCGAGGAGAACGCGGAAGAGTTCGTCCGGTCGTACGTCCAGAAGGGCGGCCAATAACGCGGGTTCGCCGAGGGCGGAAGGCAACAGCCCTGACCGCTTCTGCGGCCGTGTGCCCGCCGCAGTAGGGTCTGGACAGGTACTGACTCATTGGCACGACTGGGAGGAGCCTCGTGGGATCAGGCATCGAGGGCGGGGCGCTCCGCCCTGCGGCGTTCATCGGCGCCGCTACCTCGTCCTTCACGGAGTTTCTCACGTCGTACTCGCCTGGCCTGTTGCCCGCTAACGTGCCGCTTGCCGCCGGGCATGGTGCGGGCGCGGTGGCCGAAGCCGCCATGCACCTGCCCCACGGCACGACCATCGTGGCGGCCGCCTGTGACGTGGGTATCGTCATGGTGGGCGACCGGCGGGCGACGGCGGGCAACCTCATCGCGCAGCATGACATCGAGAAGGTCTTCCGCACGGACGAGTACTCGTGTGTCGGCATCGCAGGCGTGGCGGGGATGGGGCTCGAGGTCGTCAGGCTCTTCCAGGTCGAGCTCGAGCATTATGAGAAACTCGAAGGCCGCGCGTTGTCGCTCGAGGGTAAGGCCAACCGGCTGGCCACGATGATCCGCGGGAACCTGGGCGTCGCGATGCAGGGTCTTGTCGTGGTGCCATTGTTCGCCGGCTATGACGAGGACCGTGCGGTAGGCCGCATCTTCAGCTACGACGTCGTCGGCGGCCGGTACGAGGAGCACAGGTTCCACGGGATTGGATCAGGCTCGGTCTTCGCGCGTGGTGCGCTGAAGAAGCTGTACCGCGACGACCTGACGTCCGACGAGGCGGCGCTCGCGTGCCTGCAGGCGCTCTACGACGCGGCGGACGACGATTCCGCGACCGGCGGCCCCGACATGGCCCGCCACATCTACCCGGTAGTCGCGATGGTGACCGCCGACGGATTCCAGCGCCTGCCAGACGAGAGGGTTGGTGGTCTCGTCCGGACGATACTGGACAGCAGGATGCGGTCGCCAGGCGGGCCGAACGCGCCGCTGAGCTGACAGCTTCTCCCGGCCCGCGACCGCACCTAACACGACCGCAGGTAGCCAGCGGCCAGGCTCGGCAAACGGCAGCCAGGCCCGATGAGTAGCCCCGACGAGTAAAGGAATGTGACAGCGGTGTCCATGCCCTTCTACGTATCGCCAGAACAGGCGATGAAGGACAAGGCGGACTATGCGCGCAAGGGCATCGCCCGGGGCCGCAGCGGCCTCGTGCTCCAGTATCGCGAGGGGATCCTCTTCGTCGCGCCGAACCCGTCCCGCGCCCTCCACAAGATCAGTGAGATCTACGACAGGATCGCCTTCGCGGCGGTGGGCAGGTACAACGAGTTCGAGAATCTGCGCAAGGCGGGTGTGCGCTACGCGGACGTGACCGGTTACCTGTACGACAGGAACGACGTTACGGCCCGCGGTCTGGCCAACTGGTACGCCCAGGCGCTCGGGACGATCTTCACCGAGAGCAATAAGCCGTTCGAGGTCGAGATCGTGGTCGCGGAGGTCGGGGATGTCGAGGAACGAGATCAGATCTACCGGATCACCTTCGACGGCTCGGTGGCCGACGAGCACGGGTTCGTCGCCATGGGCGGCCAGGCGGACCAGGTAGCCAACGTGCTGAAGGATCGTTATGCCGACGGCATGACGCTCGGCGCGGCGTTCAGCGCCGCCGTGGCCGCGCTGGTCGGCCAGGGCAACGGGCCGGACATCTCGCCGAGCCAGCTCGAGGTCGCCGTCCTCGACCGGTCCAGGGCGCATCGCACGTTCCGCAGGCTGCCCGCGGGCCGGCTCGACGAACTGCTCGCAGAGGCCCGCACATCGCCGGCCGGCGATCCGGCGGACGCCGCGGCGGCCGGCGATGCGGGCACCGATGAAGCCGAACTGCGGCGCGCAAGTACGGAGGCTGCTGAGGCTGCGGACAACGGCGGGGACGGGCCGGACGGGAACGGCGGCGCAGGCGCTGCCGACCGGAAATAACCTGTCCGCATGGAGCGACGCATCTTCGGGCTCGAGAACGAGTATGGGGTCACGTGCACGTTCCGCGGCCAGCGTCGGCTGTCGCCGGACGAAGTCGCCCGCTACCTGTTCAGGCGGGTGGTGTCGTGGGGCCGCAGCAGCAATGTGTTCTTGCGTAACGGTGCGAGGCTGTACCTGGACGTGGGCAGCCATCCGGAGTACGCGACACCCGAATGCGACAACGTCGTGGATCTGGTGGTGCACGACAAGGCCGGCGAGCGAATACTCGAAGGCCTGCTGATCGATGCCGACCGCCGGCTTCGTGAGGAGGGCATCGCGGGGGATATCTACCTGTTCAAGAACAACACCGACTCCGCGGGCAACTCATACGGCTGTCACGAGAACTACCTCGTGGGCCGCCACGGCGAGTTCGGCAGGCTCGCCGACATCCTTATCCCGTTCCTTGTCACGCGCCAGATCATCTGTGGCGCGGGCAAGGTGCTGCAGACCCCACGGGGCGCCGTCTACTGCGTTAGCCAGCGCGCCGAGCACATCTGGGAAGGCGTCTCGTCCGCCACGACCCGCTCCAGGCCCATCATCAACACCAGAGACGAACCGCACGCCGACGCCGAGCGGTTCCGCAGGCTGCACGTGATCGTCGGTGACTCGAACATGAGCGAGACCACCATGCTGCTCAAGGTCGGCGCCACGGATTTGGTGCTCCGCATGGTGGAGGCCGGCGCGGTGATGCGGGACCTGACACTGGAGAACCCGATCCGGGCGATCAGGGAAGTGAGCCACGACATCACCGGCCGCCGCCGTGTGCGGCTCGCCAACGGCCGGGAGATGAGCGCGCTGGAGATCCAGCAGGAGTACCTGTCCAAGGCGCAGGAATTCGCCGACCGCAGGGGCAGCGACGCCATCGCCAAGCGGGTTCTTGCCCTCTGGGGACGGGCAGTGCGCGCGGTCGAGACTAGCGACCTGGACAGCGTCGCCCGCGAGATCGACTGGGTGACGAAATACCAGCTGATCGAGCGCTACAGGGCCAGGTACGACCTGCCGCTCGCGTCGCCGCGAGTGGCGCAGCTCGACCTCGCCTACCACGACGTGCACCGCGGCCGAGGCCTGTTCTATCTGCTGCAGAACCGGGGCGCCGTAGAGCGGGTGGCCAGGGATCTGGACATCTTCGAGGCCAAGTCGGTTCCCCCGCAGACCACCAGGGCGCGGCTGCGCGGCGAATTTATCCGGCGGGCACAGGAGAAGCGCAGGGATTTCACCGTGGATTGGGTCCATCTCAAGCTGAACGACCAGGCGCAGCGCACGGTGCTCTGCAAGGACCCGTTCAAGGCGGTGGACGAGCGCGTCGAGAAACTGATCGCCGGGATGTGAAACACCCGGTGCCAGCCGCCGGTAGGCTGGCGGCGCAGTTCAGCCGCGTTGGCTCTGCCCAATCTGGCTCGTACCTGCCCACTGAGTACATGCCCAGTGGGAAACGCCCACGGGGGCACTCTCCATCACGAAAAGGTCTTCCATGCGTCGTATCGCTGCCCTAGCCGTCACGGTCGCCGTCTCGATCGCCATGATGGCCACAATGCTTGCGGGCTGCGGTAGCTCCAGCCCGAGCGCGGACGTCAAGGTGACAGGGACATTCGGCAAGAACCCCGCGGTGAATATCCCGCAGGTGAAGCCGGACAACCAGCTGGTCGTGAAGACCATGGTCAAGGGAACTGGCCCGCAGCTCGGCCAGAGCGACGCGTTCGTCGGCAACTATGTCGGTTACGTCTGGAGTGGCACGAAATCCACCCTGAAAGTGGACACGTTCACGCAGTCGACGCCGTCGCTTTTCCCACCGGGCGCGGAACTGCTCAAGGGCCTGAAGCAGGCCCTCGTCGGCCAGCGGGCAGGCAGCCGGGTACTCGCCGTGATCCCGCCCGCGGACGGCTACGGCACGCAGGGCAACCCGCAGGGCGGCATCAAGGCCACGGACACCCTCGTGTTCGTGGTGGATCTGATCAAGGCGTACGGCGCGACGTCATCCGCGGGCGGCCAGCAGGTTTCGCGCGGCGGCGGCGCACTCCCGACGGTCGGCAGTGCGCAGGGCGCCGCGCCGTCGGTGACGATCCCCAACACCGCGCCGCCCACAACGCTGACGGTGCGCACCCTCATCCAGGGCTCCGGACCCAAGGTCGCCAAGGGCCAGTTGATCGTGGTGCAATACGTCGGCATGATCTGGGCAAGCAAGAAGGTCTTCGACTCATCGTGGCGCGACGGCGCACCGCTCGGCTTCACCGTCGGGGCGACACCCGAGCAGGTGATTCCCGGCTGGGACAAGGGTCTGGTGGGGCAGAACATCGGCAGCCGGGTACTGCTTGTGCTCCCGCCCGCGGATGGCTACGGCAAGAGCGGTAACTCGCAAGCGGGCATCAAAGGCACCGACACCCTCGTGTTCGTTGTGGACATTCTCGGCGCGTACGGCCCGGCCAGCACGTAGCAGGCAGGCGCCGCGGCGGCGCTGACGGCGCCGCGGCGCTGACGGCATCATGGCGCTGACAGCACGGTGGAATCACTCGGCGTGCCACATTAACCTTGACTCAGGCAAATATGTATGTGACATAGTCAACAGACAGGGATCTCGCCTGGCCGCCGGAGGTACGTCCATGACCAACCCGGAAGTTATGCGCAGGAATGCCGGGATCGAGCAGTACACCGCAGCCGTTAGGGACTTTAACCGGTTCTACACGCGCATGATCGGGTTGCTGCAAGCGGGCTATCTCGAAACTCCTTACTCGCTCACCGAGGCTCGGGTGATCTTTGAACTAGCGCGGTCGAAGGGTCCCGGCGATGCGGACGCCGCCGCTTTGCGCGGGTCGCTCGAAATAGACGCCGGTTACCTGAGCCGCATCCTGGCCAGGTTCGACGCGGACGGGCTGATCACCAGGGAGCGGTCGCGGGCAGACGGCCGCCGCCACACGATCAGCCTCACCGATGCGGGGCTAAAGGCCGCCACATTGCTCAACGAGCGGGCGGACGTGCAGGTCAAGCGGCTGCTCGCTGCCGTTACCGACGAGGACAAGGCCCGGCTGACCACGGCGATGGCTGAGATACGCCAGATCATCGACAGGCCACAGGCCCGCCAGGCGGGCATGGTCGTCCTCCGGCCGCTTCGGCCTGGTGAGCTCGGCTGGGTGATCCAGCGTAACGGCGCGATCTACGCCGAGGAGTACCGCTGGGACGAGAGCTACGAGGCCCTGGTCGCCCGCATCGTGGCAGACTACGCCGCAAGCCACGATCCACGGCGGGAGGCGGCCTGGATCGCCGAGGTGGACGGTGCGCCGGCCGGGTGTGTGTTCTGCGTGCGGGACAGCGACAACACAGCGAACGCGTTGGGCGCGGCGGACACGGCTGGCACGGGGAGCACGGCTGGCACGGGGGACACGAGGGAAACCCCGGGCGCGGGGGACATAGCCAACACGGCACGGCTGCGGTTGCTGCTCGTCGAGCCGCGCGCCCGCGGCATGGGAATCGGCGCCCGCTTGGTCGCCGAATGTGTCAGCTTCGCCGAGCAAGCGGGATATACGGACCTCGTGTTGTGGACGAACGACGTCCTCGCCGCGGCCCGGCGCATCTACGAGAAGGCCGGATTCCAGCTTGTCGAATCTGAGCCGCACCGCAGCTTCGGGCACGACCTGGTCGGCCAGACCTGGCGCCTGCCGCTGGCCCACGCGCGCCGCGGCACCCCCGCGGCCTGCTCCTAGGGCGTGGCGCTCTGTCGCAAGCATGGGCCAACGATCAAGCTGGTTCGGTCGCCGGGCCCAGCAATCCCGCTGCGTGCCGTCCCGCGGCCGCCGCCGCGAGAAAGTACGCCAGATCCTCATCCAGCCCACGGCCCATCGTGGACAGCCGCACCGGGCACGCCCGCAAGGTCTCCAGCAACCCATCGACAGGTACCCGCACCAGTGAATGCCGCGAGCCGAGCGCGTGCGCCTCGGCGATGACGCGGGCACCGAATGCGCCCGGCAACTCCGGCACCACGACCTCAGCGCGGGCAAGCGCGACCCGGCCGTACGCGGTCAGGCTGTGATGCGAGACACCACGGTGCCGCTCACGTGGATCGGCGTCGCTGACCCGTAGCGCGGCCACCGGACGGCCGCCGAGTACCGCGGCGGCGTTCACCGCCTCCCCGGCGGCCACGCCGGAAAATCCCCACCTCGTACCCGTGCCAAGATTCCCCGGGCCCTGTGAAACCACGGCAAGGTCCGCGTTAAGGACGTGCCGTGCCGCGAGCAGCCCGGTGTGCACGGTTACGGCTTCGAGATCGCCGCCGAAGGCCTGGCCGACGGTCACCACGGCCGCGAGCCAGCCAGCCTGCCTGAGTTCGGCGCATGATCGGCTGAACCAGGCGGGCAGCGCGCCGCCGTCGAGCATCACGTACGCGACCACGGCGCCGGGCCGGTGCGCGTAGAACGCCGCGAGCACGGCGGGCAGCGCCGAGTGCAGATCGGCGATCACGACCGGCATCCCGGCCAGATCATCGGCGTCGCGTAGCACCTCGTGGTAGGCCGAGCCCTGCTCGTCCGCGCCGAGCACGGTTGCCTGCAGGGGTGTATACCTCGCCTTGACCAGATGCCCAGGGCCGGCTGGGTCAGCGGGCAGTCGGCCAGGCACGGCGATCACCAGTGCGTAACCGCCGGTGCCGAGGCCCAGGTCGAGCGCCGTGGTATTGAGCAGCACCGGATCGCCGGGTTCCGGGCGCCCGGTCAGTTCGGGATAGGCGAGCGCACGAACCGGGCCGTCCGTCCCGCCGCCGGGACCGCGCCGTGCGGCGTCGTTGACGTACTTGGTTGCGTGTTCGTCCAGAATTACATCAAGCTCGGCCGCACCCGGCCACTCACGCCGTATCGCGGAAACCACGCCGCTCCGCCATCTGATCACTTTGGCAGGGTAGCGTCGGACACGCGGAAGGGAGCGCGATGTCACGGCGGAAGACCGAGCGGCTGCTAAGCCTCGTGCTCTGCCTGCTCGCGGCACGCCGCTACCTTACCGCCGAGCAGATCCATGCGGCCGTCCCCGGCTACCCACCGCCCGGTGAGGCATTCAAGCGGATGTTCGAGCGCGACAAGGACGAGCTGCGCGAGCTCGGCATCCCGCTCGAGACCGGCCGAGCCAGCGATGACGACACCGGTTACCGGATCAGCCGACACGAGTACGAACTGCCGGAGATCACACTCGAGACGGACGAGGCGGCCGTGCTGAGCCTCGCCGCGCGGGTCTGGCGAAGGGCAGAACTCGCGGATGCCGCCGCCGGCGGGTTGCTCAAGCTGCGTGCCGCGGGCGTCGAGCCGGAAGACATTCCAGGCATCGAGCCGCGCGTGCGCACCGACGATGCCGCGTTTCCGGCGATGTGGCAGGCGGTGCGCGACCGTCGCCCGGTGACGTTCAGCTACCAGGCGGTGGGACGTGCCGTCCCCGAGGCTCGCCATCTCGAGCCATGGGGCGTGGTAAGCAGGTTCGGGCGCTGGTACGTCGGCGGTTTCGACAGGGACCGCGAAGCCGCACGCGTGTTCCGGCTCAGTCGTGTCAAAGGACTGGTTAGCTTCGACGGCCCGCCGCGCAGCTTCACCGTCCCCGACGGCACAGACGTCCGTGACCTGGTCCGATCGCGAGGCGGCCAGGATCCACAACAGCGCACCGCCGTGGTCCGGGTGCGGCAAGGGGCCGGATACGGGTTGCGCCGGTGGGCCATGTCAACCCAGCCACCAGAGCTGTCCCACTCGTCACAGCAGGCAGGTCCATCTCAGCCGTCACACCAGCTACGTTCGTCTCAGCCATCACAGCAGGCAGGTTCATCTCAGCCGTCACACCAGCTGCCTTCGTCTCAGCCATCACAGCAGGCAGGTTCATCTCAGCCGTCACACAAGGTAGCTTCGTCTCAACCATCACGGCAGACGGCTTCGTACCAATCGTCACAGCAGGCAGGAGCATCCCATCGGTCACAATTGGCAGAATCGTCGTCTCAGTCGTCACAGCTGCTAGGTTCCTCTCAACCATCACAGTGGACGCAGCCGACATGGCCGTCCCAGCCGCCCCGGTCGGCGCGATCCGAAGAGCCCGGCTGGGACCTGCTGGAGTTCCCGTTCGCCGAGGTGGATTGGCTAGCGGGGCACATAGCCTCGTTCGGCCCCGACGTTGTCGTCGTTGAACCACCCGACCTGCGCGATGCCGTGATCGGTTGCCTGAAGGCGGTGCTGACATGACCAGGCCCGCGGAGTCGCCGGGCCCACGGACCGACGCGCCTGCGGCGGGTTCCGTGCCACCGGGGTCAGGGGGGTCCCAGGCAGGCGCCCCGCCCTGCCGGATCGGCGCGCCTGCGGCGGGTTCCGTGCTATCCGGGTCCGCGGCGTCCCGTGGAGGCGCTGCGCCCCCCCGGGCCAGCACCGCTCGCTTGCAGCGACTGCTTGCCCTGGTGCCGTACGTGACGAGCAGGAAGGTCGCCTCCATTGAAGAGACCGCGGCCGCGTTCGGCCTGTCAGAACGGCAACTGGTCGACGACCTCAACATGCTCTGGTGCGTGGAACTACGGGCACCCGACCCCTACTGCCCGATCGACCTGTCGTACGAGGGCGGGGAGATTGTGATCAGCCAGGCGGATCCGGTGGACAGGCCGCTGCGGCTCGGCGCGGACGAGGCGAGTACCCTGCTCGTCGCCCTGCGAATGCTCGCCGACATGCAAGAGCACAGCTCGGCCGTGCGCAGGGTGATCGCCAAGCTCGAGGTTGCTTCTGGTGAGGCTGCCGCGTTGAGCAGCCAGGTCGCCGTGCAGGTGGACTCACCAGGGCCGGCCGTCCTTGCACGCGCCAGGGAGGCGCTCGCCGCAGGCCGCCGGGTCCACCTGACCTACTACGTCCCGGGACGGGACGAGGCGACCGAACGCGACGTGGACCCGATGCGGCTGATCGTGGTGGATGGCCGGACCTATCTGGAGGGCTGGTGCAGGCGCGCCGAGGGCGTCCGGTTGTTCCGCATCGACCGGGTCGTCGCCATCGAGGTGCTACCTACCACGGCCGAAGTGCCAGCCGACGCCGAGGCCAAGGACATAGACCAGGGCCTCTACCAGTCGGCGCCTGACGACCTGCGGGTGGTATTCGAGCTGTCGCCCGAAGGGCGCTGGGTCGCGGACTACTACCCGTGCGAGAGCGTGGCCGAACTTGGCGACGGACGTCTGCGCGCGGTCCTGCGTACCGCGGATCCGCGCTGGGTGAGCCGGCTCGCGCTACGGCTTGGCGAGCGCGGCCGGCTGGTGGAGCCGGCGTCAGTTGCCGACGAGGTGCGTGCGCTCGCGCTGTCGGCGCTGGCTCGCTACGAACTTGCTGATACGAGGCTGGGTCCCGCCGGCCGGGCGGCCCCCGGCCGGTGACTTGCCGGCTCCAGGCCGTGCGGGTGGCGAAAGCAAGCACCATGCGGCGATGAGGGCCGACAGCGCGCCGATCATCGCCCTCTCCTGCGCGGTCTGGGTGCAGGAGGCCACCGGATCTGCTTGACCCCGGCTGACGACGAGGGCCGACAATCATGTTTTCGCCCGTCTGGGGTGTGAGCTGGTCATCGGCCGCGCGTACAATCAGCCCCAGGAGACCACCGCACGGTTGTGCGGGGTCTTCGCCATAATTCTGCTGAAGAGGACCGATATGCCTGATCTCAGTCCCTGGCACTTGCTGATCCTGGCGGCGGTGTTTGTCCTGCTGTTCGGGTCGCGTAAGCTGCCTGACGCCGCTCGGTCGCTTGGCAAGTCGATGCGCATATTCAAGGCAGAGACGAAGATGCTTCATGACGGCGATGACGCGGGCGACGTCAGGTCAGCCCAGGCGGTGCAGCCTCAAGCGGTGCAACCGCAGCCGGTCCAGCCGCCGCAGCCAGTGCAGCCGCAGCCAGTGCAGGCGCAGCCAGTGCGGCAGCAGGCGCCTGCACAGCACGTCACAGTGACCCTCGACGATGGCACGACCGTGAGCGGCGTGCCCCTCGCGGAGGCGCAGCGCAACCAGCAGTCCACTTAACCCACCGGAGCTGACCGTGCCACTGCGCTGGCCGGGGTCCGGCGACGCCGCTGCGGTACCCCCGAGCAGGCAGGCGAATCCCGACGGGCGGATGCCGCTCGTCGAGCACATCCGCGAGTTGCGATCACGCCTGTTGAAGGTGCTGCTCGCGCTTACCGTGGGCTCGATTGTCGGGTGGATCTTCTTCGGCCCGGTGTGGAAGTTTATCGAACGTCCTTACTGCAAGATCGAGATTCACGGCCGGCCGGCCGGCGCCCTGTACGGCTCGAAGACATGTGCGCTCTTTGTCACCGGCATCTTCGATTCCTTCTTCCTCCATCTGAAGATCGCCGTCGTGGTAGGGATCCTCATCTCGTCCCCGGTGTGGCTGTACCAGTTGTGGGCGTTCGTCGCTCCGGGCCTTTACCGCCGCGAGCGGCGGTGGACCTACCTGTTCGTCGGCACCGCGGTCCCGCTGTTCGCACTTGGCGGGGCATTCGCCTACCTGGCGATGACCCGCGGCCTGCAGTTCCTGCTCGGCCTCGTACCGAATGGCGCGGTGCCGATCATCACCATCAACACCTACCTCGGTTACGCGATGGCCATGCTGCTGATCTTCGGCGTGGCCTTTGAAGTCCCGCTCACCCTGGTGATCCTGAACCTGGCCGGTGTGCTGACGCACGATCGGTTCAGGAAGTGGCGCCGGATGATGATCTTCGGCGTTTTCGCGTTCGCCGCGGTCGCCACGCCAAGCCCGGATCCGATCACGATGCTGCTGCTCGCCGTGCCCTGTGTGGTTCTGGTCGAGCTCGCGGAGATTGCCGTCTGGGCGAACGACAGGCGCCGTGCGCGGCGGCCGTCGCCAGATGAGGGGCTTTCGCCTGACGAGGCAGCACCGCTCGACCTGGATGGCACCGATGAGCCAGCACGCGCCGACAGGCGCTGACACGCGCTTACAAGCACGGATAGGCGCCAGCACGCGAGGACTGGTGCGGACTCGTTGGGGCCGGGACCCGTGACGCCGGGGACCCGACGCTGGGGACGGCTGATGCCTGGAAGCCCCTAAGCTGACTCCATGACCACTCCGGCGCAGCGGTATGCCGCGTTTCGCCGCCGGTCAACCGACTTCGAGGGCCTGTACGACTTCGAGTTCGACGAGTTCCAGCGGCGGGCCTGCCAGGGGCTCAAGGACGGCAAGAGCGTGCTCGTCGCCGCCCCGACCGGTTCAGGCAAGACGGTTGTCGGAGAGTTCGCTGTGCACCTGGCGCTCGCGGCAGGCCGTAAATGCTTCTACACCACGCCGATCAAGGCTCTGTCCAACCAGAAGTACACCGATCTGGTCAGGCGCTACGGGCTGGCCAAGGTCGGCCTGCTCACCGGCGACAACAGCGTCAACGGCGAGGCACCGGTGGTGGTGATGACCACAGAGGTGCTGCGGAACATGCTCTATGCGGGTTCGGGCACCCTGACCGGTCTCGGCTACGTGGTGCTCGACGAGGTCCACTACCTCTCCGACCGGTTCCGCGGCGCGGTGTGGGAGGAAGTGATCATCCATCTGCCCGAGTCGGTGCAGGTGGTTGCCCTTTCCGCGACCGTGAGCAATGCCGAGGAGTTCGGCGAGTGGCTCGTGCAGGTCCGCGGCGACACGACCGTCATCGTGGACGAGCACCGGCCAGTGCCGCTGTGGCAGCACATGCTCGCGAACGGGCGCCTCTACGACCTGTTCACCCTTGCTCACGGCGCTCCCGATGGTGACGCTGGCGGTGACTTCGCGCCGCACGTCAATCCGGAACTGCTGCGCATCGCGCGCCACGACGACTGGGCGGCACGAGCGGGCCGCCGCCCGCAGCGGGGTAGCCGACGACCGGCAAGGTTCCGCCCGCCGAATCGGGTTGACGTGATCGAGCGGCTGGACTCTGCCGCGCTGCTTCCCGCGATCACCTTCATCTTCAGCAGGACCGGCTGTGACGCCGCGGTGCTGCAATGCTCGCGCGCGGGCCTGCGGCTAACCACACCCGACGAGGCTGCGCTGATCCGCGAGCGGGCGGAGCGGCGGACCGCCGACATCGACGATGCGGACCTGGTGGCGCTCGGCTACGCCGAGTGGCTCGAGGGCCTGCAGCGGGGGGTCGCCGCACACCATGCCGGCTTGCTTCCCGTCTTCAAGGAGGTTGTTGAGGAACTGTTCACCGAGGGTCTCATCCGGGCCGTGTTCGCCACCGAGACACTCGCCCTCGGCATCAACATGCCCGCGAGAACCGTCGTCATCGAACGGCTCGACAAATGGAACGGCGAGACACACGCGAACCTGACGCCGGGGGAGTACACGCAGCTGACCGGCCGGGCGGGGCGCCGCGGTATCGACGTGGAGGGGCACGCGGTCGTGATCTGGCAACCGGGAACCGACCCCAGTGCTGTGGCTGGTCTCGCGAGCACCCGTACCTATCAGCTCACCTCCAGCTTCCGGCCCTCCTACAACATGGCCATCAACCTGGTCGGCCAGGTGGGCAGGCAACGGGCCCGCACGCTGCTCGAATCGTCGTTCGCGCAGTTCCAGGCCGACCGCGCGGTGGTGGGCGTCGCACGGCAGCTGCGGCGAGGCAGGGAGGCCCTGGACGGCTACTCCGACGCGATGAGTTGCGATGCGGGCGACTTCGGTGGCTACATGACCCTGCGCAGGGAGCTTTCCGATCGGGAGGCGGATCTCGCGCGCAGCCGTTCTGCTAATCGAATGGCCGAAGCGGAACGTTCGCTCGGACGGCTCAGGCCCGGCGATGTGATCAGGGTGCCCGGCGGCAGGCGGGCAGGCGTCGCGGTCGTCCTCGATACCGGTGGCCAGGGCCCTGGTCCGTTGGTGCTCACTGCGAATCGGCAGGTCAAGCGGCTGTCGATGGCTGACTTCCCGGTTCCGGTGGAACCGGTCGAGCGGATTCGCATCCCGAACTGGTTCAGTGCGAGATCGCCGCAGCATCGCAGGGACCTTGCCGCCACCGTCAGGAACAAGCTCGCCGGGCGTGATCTGCCACCGGCGCGGCGCGGGCAGGCACCCGACGATGCCGAGATCGGCAGGCTGCGGGCGCGGATCAGGGCGCATCCGTGTCACCGCTGCCCTGACAGGGAAGACCATGCGCGCTGGGCTGAGCGCTATTTCCGGCTCAAGCGCGAGGTCGACGGCCTGGAACGCCGGGTGGCAAACCGGTCGCACGTGATCGCAAGAACCTTCGACCGCGTGTGCACCGTACTCGAGCAGCTGGGATACCTCGGGAGCCCCGCCGACAAGGTAACGGCGCACGGGCACGTGCTCGCGGGCCTGTATACGGAGCTTGACCTGCTAGCGGCAGAGTGCCTGGCGCACGGGCTCTGGGACGGCCTTCAGCCCGCGGAACTCGCCGCCTGTGTGTCCGCGCTGACCTATGAGTCACGGCAGTCCGATGACGCCGCCGCGCCGCGGCTGCCGCACGGGCGCGCCAGGGAGGTGTTCGCCTCGATGGTCCGGTTGTGGGGCGAACTGGACGCGATCGAGCACGACAACTCGCTGTCCTTCCTGCGCGAGCCAGACTTCGGCTTCGCCTGGG
This sequence comes from Streptosporangiaceae bacterium, assembly GCA_035517695.1. Classification (GTDB taxonomy): domain Bacteria; phylum Actinomycetota; class Actinomycetes; order Streptosporangiales; family Streptosporangiaceae; genus DATFVJ01. Next base: position 14,197 of record DATIYI010000299.1, on the reverse strand, counting down.
CCGCCTTCCAATGGGCGCGCGGCCACCGGCTCGACTCGGTCCTTACCGAATGCGGCCTCACCGCAGGAGACTTCGTGCGGGCCGTGAAGCAGCTCATCGACCTTCTCGATCAGATCGCGGCCACCGCGGATCCGCCGCTCACCGAGTCGGCGCGGGCAGCCATCGACGCCATGCGCCGCGGTGTCGTCGCCTACTCGTCGGTGGCGTGAGCGGAGGATCACCGCCCGGCGGTTAGGTAGACGAGGTGATCAACCCGTTGTCCACGGTGATAGGTGCAAGTCTGCGGAGTCAGGGTGCCGGTGTTGATGTTGTGGCGCCGCCGAAGACGACCCGGACGAGCACGAGAAACAGGATCGGCGAGATCAGCGCCGGGATGGCGGCTCGAGGGGTGCGGAAGGCGCGCAACAGGCCGCGGCGGGCGATCACCATCGGGTCGGTGAGACGCGAAAAGAGCGGGAGCTTGTCGGGATAGAGCGTGACTGTGGTCATCTCTTGATCACCTCCTTGCCTGCTTGATGGGCTTCGCCGGGCTGGGACGGCCGGCCCACGACAGACAGGAACACATCATCAAGCGAAGGCCGCAGCGCCGTGACGTCTTCGACTGCGATCTGGGCATCGTCGAGGAGCCGTACGGCGGCGGGAAGCGCCTTCGTGCCGGCATGGACCTTGAAGGTCATCCGGCCTGCGCTGAGGTCCGGCTCGACCGGTGCGACCGCGAGAGCCAGGACCGTTTTCGCCGCAGCGCGCAGTTCCCCGGGGTCGGCCAGAGTTGTCGTCTGCCGGCCACGTTGCGGGTGGATACATGGCTGACCTGCGGAAACGGTGGAGGGTTGTGGACCCGGCGGCTGCGAGTCGGAGTCGAAATCGGGCGGAGCCGCAGCACTGGTGCAAGGACGATCGGAGCCATTGCTGGGTGACGTCACCCCTGACGGCGCGCTCGCAGTGTCTCAGGTATCCCGAGACGTGTCGGGTGCGTCGTCGCGGGTGGGGGCGTGGCAGGCTTAGAGCATGGATGACGAGAATGTCCTGAAGCTCATCCTGAACGGTGAGAGCGAGCAGGTCGAGCGCAAGGAGCAGCTCAAGAACAAGAAGCCTGAGGTGTGCCAGGCCATCTGCGCGTTCGCGAACGATTTCCCGCGAACCGGACGTCCGGGTGTTGTCGTCATCGGGCAGCGCGACGACGGCACGCCTAGGAGCCTGCCTATCACGGACGCACTTCTCCTTGAACTCGCCGATCTTCGCACTAACGGCGGTATTTTGCCTTTTCCGCAGATCAGTGTCCGGAAGCTGGATCTGCAAGGCTCCGCAGTCGCCGTGCTGATCGTCGAACCGTCTGTGTCACCGCCGGTGCGTTATGACGGCCGAACGTATATCCGGGTCGGTCCCAGCCGACGGCTCGCGACCGCCGAAGAGGAGGCGGTTCTCACAGAACGCAGGCACGCCGCTAACCTGCCGTTCGATGCGCGGCCGGTTGCCTCATCCACGATTGATGACCTTGATCTCAGCCGGTTCCGCGAGGAGATCCTGCCCCAGCTAGTTGCCGATGACGTGCTCCGGGAGAACAGGCGCCCGGTACAGCAGCAGCTCGCCTCGCTCCGGCTGGTCACATCCTCAGAGCTTCAACCGACCCCGACGGGGTTGCTCCTAATCGGCCGCGATCCGGAGGCGCACCTGCCGGGCTCGTACGTGCAATTCCTCCGGTTTGACGGTACACAGCTCAGCGACCCGATACTTAGCGAGCACCGTGTATCCGGCACGATCCAAGACGTGGTACTGGACGTGGAGGAGATCCTCCGCGCTAACATCGACACGGTTGTGCAGTTCGAGGGCCTTGCAAAAGAACAGCGGAGATCGTCCGTTCCATTTGAGGCACTCCAGCAGCTGCTCAGGAACGCGCTATTGCACAGGACCTACGAGGCGAGCAACGCTCCGGTTCGCGTCACCTGGTTCGGTGACCGTGTGGAGATCCACTCACCCGGCGGCCCGTTCGGGCAGGTGACGATCGAAACGATCGGCCAGCCGGGACTGACCGACTACCGGAATCCGACCCTTGCTGGCGTCCTGAACAGGCTCGGGTTCGTTCAGCGATTTGGCGTCGGCATACAGATCGCCCGTGACCGTCTTGGCCAGAATGGGAACTCCCCGCTGGAGTTTCAGGCATCGGTAGGTGCCGTGGCCGCGATAGTTAGGCTGAACCGATGACTACGCCGGTTGTCACTTTTTTCAACAACAAGGGCGGCGTCGGCAAGACGACCCTGGTCTATCACCTTTCCTGGATGCTGCGCGAAATCGGACTGTCCGTCGTTGCCGTAGATCTCGACCCGCAGTCAAATCTGACCGCGTCGTTTCTTGATGACGACAGTGTCGAGAAGCTGTGGAGCCTGCCGCGGAGGCTTTCGGCATATGGGGCGATGGAGCCGTTGTTCAGGGGCACCGGCGGCATATCCGACCCGCACGTCGAGGAGATCGCGCCTAACCTCGGGCTTGTGCCAGGCGATGTCCTGCTGTCAGGCACTGAGCAAGAACTGAGCCTCGCCTGGGCTACCAGCCTAGGCGGCGGAATCAGCGCCATCCGGGCGTTCGGGGTGACCACGGCGTTCTCGACGCTCGCGCAGCGGGCTGCCGCGCAGGCAGATGCGAGAATCGTGCTCGTCGACGTCGGCCCGAATCTCGGCGCCATCAACCGAGCAGTCATGATCGCTTCCGATCATGTCGTGATACCGCTCGCCCCTGACCTCTACTCCTTGCAGGGGCTGCGGAACTTGGGCCCGACCCTCGCTGACTGGCGGCAGGACTGGGCTAGCCACGTGGCGAGGAAACCCGATCCCGAACTCGAAGCGCCCGTCGGCGAGATGCGCCCACGTGGCTATGTGGTCCTGCAGCACGGCACGCGGGTTGACCGCGTCGTAGGCGCCTACGACCGGTGGCTGCGCCAGGTCCCTGGCGAGTACCGCAAGGCAGTGCTCGCTGAACCGGCCGATAATCCGCCGCTGGCGGACGCGGACAAATATTGCCTCGGGCTCATCAAGCACTACCACTCGCTCGCGCCGATGGCCCAGGAGGCCCGCAGGCCGTTGTTTCTGCTGCGCTCGGCTGACGGAGCGATCGGGGCACATCAGCGGGCCGTGCATGAGGCCTACGGCCACTTCGAGGCGCTAGCGAAGCGCCTACTGGATGCAATCGGCCTCGCTGCTCCGGCATGAAGGTTCACGCGGGCAACCCCGCTGTACGGTCCACGAAGACATATGGCCCTGCTCGGCGAACGCGGCGAGAGTGCCGGGCACGTCATCCACGACGAGCGCGTCGGCGCCCGCGGCGGCGTAGTGGACCACGGTCGCCGGCTGCGGGCACCAGACGATCACGTCGAGGCCGGCCTCATGCGCCGCCGCCACGGCCTCGGCGGCAGCAGGGAAAGGGTGACGGTCGCCGCCGGTGGTATCGGGGGCAGACGCAGCCTGCTCCACCGGCCGCAGCGAGGCCGTGTGCAAGCCGATCACGTCGAGGCCGAGGTCCGCCACCGCGGGTATGCCGAGCTGCGGCGGAAAATACAGCCAGGTGAGCAGGCCGAACGCGACGCCAGGAAGGTCTGGCCGCAGGCCCACGAGCAATCCAGGGTTGAACGACGTTACCAGCAGCCTGCGCCGCCGCGACTCCGCGCTGAGCGCCGCCGCGACCAGTGCGCCCGTGCGCCGCGCCTTCGGGTCCGTCGCGTCCGCAAGCACGGTTTTGACGTCGATGTCGATGCCGATCTCCGGCGGGACCGCGTCTAGTACGTCGGCAAGCAGCGCGATCCCCTGGCCGGTTAGTTCTGTGGCGGTGCGGTCGACGATGTAGGAACCGTCGGGCGCGGTCCAATCGTGTCGCAGCACAAGCTGGTCATCGGCGGTCCGCTGGGCATCGATCTCGATCCATGGCAGGCCCGCGTCCGCGGCCGCGAGGCACGATTCCACGGTGTTCTCGCGATAGCCGGAGGAAGTGTCCCGCCCGAAACCGCGATGGCCCACCACCGCGGGCTGCTCAGCGAAAACCACGTGTCCCACAATCCCACACGCGTTTACCCTCGCCCTCAGCTTGCCGGTCCTGGCTGGCTGCGGCCTGCGCAGTTTTCGGATCTTGGGGTGGCGTGTCCGGCATGTCGCCGAGCGTGAATGCGGCCTTTGCGTGATCACGTGATCTCGCCAGAGAAACATGATCCACAACAAAGGCCGTGATGGATAGATAGTCTGCAAGATGACGCTGCGCGCTGAGGCTCTGAGCGTGCTGTCACGCGATATTCACCGAAGTATCGAGGACTCCTCCGCACACGTTCCGGAGTTGGCCGCGCCACGTGCCGAGACTGCTCACAAGGTGCAGATACTCCCGACAGGCCGGAGACGACGATGGACGAGTTCCTGGCAGCGGTTCTCGCGAGAACCGTGTGCCTCCTTATCGAAGCGCTTATCATGCGCCTGTTGCGTGCCTTCGTCACCGCAGCCGCCTCGCCTGACCTGACCGCTCCTCAATGCCCCATTTATGGCCTCACTTAGAGTGAGCAGATTCGAGTCATCGCGGCGACGATCTGGCTCAGCCTTGCGGGAAGTCGCTCGCAGCTCACCGAGCTGCAGCGGAGCTGATCGGGCTCGAGGCGATGCGTTGGGTGGCGGTTAATGCTTCTGGGCTCCGGTGATCATGGTCTTCGACACCGGGCCAGGTCGGCGTTGATGACTTCATTGGGTCATCGAGGTGGTCGAAGAGGCAACGGTCTCGCCGGCCAGCGGTTGCCGATGAGCGTCCGGATCATCTGGTGGACGTCGAGCCGAGCCGCTGCGCCGACAGTGGTATTCGGATGAGATTGTGTCCGATGGGTCGATCGGGCATCGTGCGGTCGGCTCCTCCCGGTGGCCGGGTCGTCGCGGCGGACGCCGAGCAGGTCCAGCCAGCGAGAAATGTACTGGCCAAGATCCCGGCCGGGATGCAGGCCGAGATCAAGGACATCTACTGGAACATCTTCAACACCGAGGACCTGACGACGGCGCCCGGGCGCCGCTCACCGAGCTCATCGATCACCGGATCGACGAGTTCGCCGCCAGGGACTGCGGCCTCTACCCGGCGGCGGTCAAGTGCCTGCTCACCGACCGCGAAGGCCTGACCGCCTAGCTGCGCTTCCTCGCCGAGCGCCACCCGGATCCGGCACTCCAACTTTATCGAAAGAACGTTCAGCGAGACCCGCCGCCGGGTCAAGGTCATCGGCCGACCGCCCGGCGAGACCGCCCGCGCCCGGCTGGGCACCGACCCTGCCCACATGACTTCCAAACCCGCGCGCACCCTGCGGCGTTCAACCCCTCGCCTACACCCTGGACGTTCCGCTGCTCATCCCGGACTCGGCGAGCGGACGGCTCGTCGAAGTAGCGGACCTCACGCGCCGCTGGGTGGACTCGATGGAGGCGTGCCCGGCCTGGGCTTGGATGGCCCTCCAGCGCGATGCCCGCCTCCCAACTGGGTGAAGCAGGTGTGCCGGAGCATGTGGCAGGTCGCCTGGGCGAGCACGGCGCGGGCCCGGCGCCGTCGAGGATCTCGGCAGCCAGGTAGGCGAACAGCCCGTACACGCTCCACAACCGGCGTGCGATCGTGCGCGCGACCAGGCCCGGCTCGCCGTCTTCCAGCCGCACCACCGCCTCCCTTCGCCGGGGCGCCCGCTGGGCGGCCAGGAACCCGAACACGTCCGCCCGAGTCACCGCGGCCGGCTCCTTGCCCACCACCTCGAAGAACACCTTCAGGTCATAGGCCACAACCAGCCATGTGTTGGTCCGCGCCCGGGCGGCGACGAACGCCAGGTAGTCGTCCACCAGCGGGTGCCCAAGAGTGATCGTCCGGATCCCGCCGCCTGCCACCCAGCGGGCCAGGCAGGGCACGGGCGGGCAGAAGGGCCCACCGGCATGGCCGGATGAGAGCGCGAGCCGACGTAGTCCAGGCGGTTGTGCTCGACGTTCCAGATCGGTGAGTAGGTCGGCGTGCGCAGCTGCGCCACGGTGAGGTCGCCGAGGATGTAGTCGTCGGGCTGCATCGAGGGGGTGAGCTCCGCGGTCTCGTCGGGCGACATCCCGATGCCGAGCGGAAACCCGAACAGCGCCGCGCCCGAGCACACCGAGTAGACCGACACCCCGGTGCCGCTGTCCTCGAGCGCGTTCGCCAAGCCGACGAGTGACGCGAGGGCGCCGCTGACACTGGTGGCCACGACGCCGACGCGGCCCGTGAGCGGCGGGGGGCAGCGCCGCGCGGCCCGAAGACCTGCCGCGGCGCAGGCCGGCCGGGCGCGCGCGTCGAACGGCAGCGGCAGGATCCCGCGTCGACCGTGTCGCGGAACGTCGCCTTCTCGCCGATAGCCGTCGCCACGTCGCGGTGACCCATCAGGCCCGATGGTGGCACTCCCTGAAACGGCTCTGGGGGCGGCTCGGGCCGCGGTACGGGCTCCGGCGCTGGCTCCGGTTCCGGCGGGGGCAACGGCCGTGGCTGCGGCCGGGGTTCCGGCGGCGGCGTAGGCGGCTCGGGCTCTGGCTCGGGCGGCGGTGCAGGAGGCGGCGCTGGGTGCGGCAGCGGCGGCACGGGCGGCGGCTCCACCGATTCTGGCCGCGCCGGCCTCGGACGCGGCGGTTTCGGTGGCGCGAATACGCCCGGCGCTTCGTCGCCCTGGGGTTGCGGCTCGTGGGAGGGATCTGCTGGCACCCGGAAGTAATTCCCAGCCGGGCCTATGCGTACCGCGCGGCAGCCGCTCAGCCGCATGTCGCCGGGCATGCGGGCGAGCCGGTGGTGGTGCGCGGGCATTGGCGGCCGACCGCCGGGGACATCCCGGGTGCCATCGTGGTGGGCGCGGACGGATCCACGGCCTCCCCGGCCGCGGCGGCGTTCGCGTTCGAGGGCCGCGCTCCGGGAAGCTCTCCTGCTGCGCGCCCTGGCGGACACTACCGGAAGGCTCCGCGGCGCACGCCGGATCGAGGAAGATTGCGAGCACGTGATCGCGCGCTGTAAGAAGGAGCATCCCGACGTGGGTGTCCAGCGGCAGGTCGCCGACGGCCCGCCGTGCGCCGCCGTGGCGGACGTCGGCGCAGTGGCGGGTGACCCGCCGGCCCGGGATGAAGCTTGAGGTCAGCGCCGGGAACGCCAGCGACGGCGAGCCGTACGCGCACACCAGCCAGCGACCTCGCTGTCGCTGGTTACCGGCGAGCCGATGCCAGTGCCGCGCTGGCCGTGGACGACCACCAGATCGACGACCGGCGCTACGGCCAGGCACGGTCACAGTCTGGGCTGCCGCTTCCGGTCGGCTGCATGGCGCCTTCCGCTGAAGCACAGCCAAGTCACGAGCTGGGCAGTTCTGGCCGCCTGTTTGCCCTTGCGGCCCTTGGGCCATGTTGCTAGGCGGCGGGATGCTTGGCTGGCCAGGTAGCCCTCGACCTGCACGTGCCCGGGCACGGCCCGATCATCATCGAAACCGTTGGCCGAGGTGACGTGATTGGCTGGTCGTGGCTGTTCCCGCCGTACCAGTGGCAGCTCGGGGCGGCCACTATGCAGCCGACGCAGGCGTTTGAGCTGGATGGCCGTGCCGTTCGCGGATTGCTTGCCGCCGATCCGGCCCTCGGTCACGAGCTCACCAGCAGGTTCATCGCCGTAGTGGTGCACCGGCTGCAGGCGACCCGGATCCGGTTGTTGGAGGCATACGGCCGTCCGGAGCCTGAGCCATGATGCCTCGCCGCTCCGGCGCGCTAGTGGCGTCACTGCGCGGCCCGCCGAGACCACCCGGCCTTGCCGCTGGCCACCTCCCCGGTGTGGCGGCGGACGGCAGGCGGGGGTGAGGCCCACCTGCACACCCTGAACGAATACCCAGCTGGTGGATGAACGGTCCGGGATCGGGCTCGCCCTGGATGCTGACCCGCAGCGGTTCGCCCTCGTCAATGAGGCAGCGCTCCTGGTCTCTGTACACAGCCTGACATCCGTGACCAGATCCGCCAGCTGCGCGGCAGAGAGGAAGAGCTCGCCCGGCTTGAGGGGGTGCGATGGGCGGAGGTTAACGCCGTGCTCGGGCGGGTAGTTGTCGCCTTCGACGACGGCAGACTCGGTGTTGACGACCTTATTGAGGTCATCGAGGGCGTCGAAGAGGCACACGGCCTGGCCGCCGAGCGATTCCCGCATGATCGCCCCGAGCATCCGGCCGACGTTGAGCCGTTGCACCGCCAGATGTATGCGATCGGCGCGGACATCGCCGGCCTTGGGCTGGGACCGGTCCGCCGGGTCGTGCGGCCGAACCCGTTGTCGGCGGAGCTTGCGTCGCTGATTTCGCTGATCTATGCCACACCACGGGTGCGCGCGGCGCTGGAGAGCCGGCTGGGCCATGAGGTCACCGACCTCGGCCTCGCTGTTGCAAATGCGGTGGCGCAAGGGCTGACCCAGGGCTCGCTTGGGTTGCTTGTGGACATCGCCCACCGGGGCTTGCTGCTCGACGAGCTGCGCGCGCGGCGAATGGTGTGGCAGCGCAGGGAGCGTGAGCTGCACGCCGGGCGCGGAGCGGAACCGGTGCCTGTGCTGAGTGGTGCCAGACGCCCGGCTCCCCTTCCCACGGGCCCGGTGGAGGCATACACCGACCGCGCAGCGCTTGCGGCGATCGCTGGCGCTGTTGCCGCAGGCGCGATCACCCGCGACGCCCGGATGATGGTGACCGCGACGGCCACAGCCACTCCGAAGGCGGCACGGCTGGGCCGGGAGGGGTTCGCCGCGCGGCTTGGCCGCGATCTCGCGCTCTCCGGGGTGCTGCCAATGGATTCCGGGGTGCTGCGTCGGCTCGATCGCCTCGACACCGTGGTGCTCGACGCGGATGTGCTGGCGACCGGCCGGGACGTGCTCGGCGCTGTGTGGGTGGCACCCAGGCACCGGCCGCAGGCCGAGCAGATCTGGCTGGCTGCGCGCAACCTGCTAGACCCGGCCAACCCGGCCGCGATTGTCTGCCGTGACGGGTGGGTGCTCGGGCCTGCGCCGCGCCGGCTGGTCGGCGCGGCGCAAGAGGCAGCCCGTGATCTGCGTGCGCCGGGCAGTCACCTGCTTACGTTGCGGCGCGAGGGGAGCCTGGTCGCCCTGGTCGTCACTGAACCCGAACTCGACCCGCTCGCCGCGGCGCTTGTGGCGTCCGCCCGGCTGGTTGGTTCGGTGGCCGTGGCCGGCCGGGGCAGCGGCGTCGGGGAGCGCGTTCATGCCGACCGGGTCGTCGCCGGGGGCAGCCACCTCGCCGCGTCGGTGCGCACCCTGCAGGCGGAAGGCGCTGCCGTGGCCGTTGTCTCCGCCCGGCAGCACGAGGCGCTCGCGGCCGCCGACGCCGGGATCGGGGTTCCCGCCGGGCCGCGTCCGCCGTGGGGCGCCCACCTGCTCACCGGCGCTGGCCTTTCCGACACCTGCCGGATCTTGCAGGCGGTTCCTTCAGCCCGCAGGGCAAGCAGGCAGGCGGCCGTGCTCGCCGCTTACGGGTCTGGTGCGGGTGCCTTGCTTGCGCTGGCCGGCCCGCGCGCAGGGGCGACGCTGCGCGCGCTGATCGGGGTCAACGGGGCGGCACTCGGGTCGCTTGGCAGCGGGGTCTGGTATGCGATGGCGCTCGCCCGGCGGCCACCGCCCCTGGCCGCAGACACCACCGACTGGCATGCGCTCACCGCCGACAGCGCGCTTACGCAGCTTGCCAGCACAAGGCAAGGTCTTTCGGCTGAGGAGGCCGACCGCAGGCGCGCCCTGCGGCCAGCTGACCCGGAGGATGAGGAACCCGGCTTGGTCCGCGCCTCGCTCCAGGAGCTTGCGAACCCGTTGACGCCCGCGCTGGCCACGGGGGCCGGCCTGTCGGCCGTCGGCGGGTCGATCATCGACGCTGCGCTCATCGGCACGGTGATGGGCGTCGATGCCCTCATTGGCGGCATCCAGCGCGCGCGGTCCGGCCATGCGCTGCGTCGGCTAATCGACGAGTCGGCGGTGCGGGTCCGGCTGCGCAGGGGCGGTACCGAGGCGCTGACGGCGGCCGATCAGCTGGTCCCCGGAGATGTGATAGCCGTGCAGCCCGGCGACGCGATGCCGGCCGACTGCCGGATTCTTGAAGCGCACAGCCTGGAAATCGACGAGTCGAGCCTGACCGGTGAGTCGCAGCTGATCGCCAAGACCGGCGACCCCACTTCGGCCGCGAATATAGCCGACCGGCGAAGCATGCTCTACGCAGGTACCGCTGTCGCCGCAGGCACCGCCTCGGCTGTCGTTGTTGCCGTCGGTCCGGCGACCGAGCTCAGCCGCAGCGCGCAGGCGGCGCAGGGTGAGCGCCGGCCTGGCGGAGTGCAGGCCCGGCTGCGGCAGCTCACCAAGGTGACCGTGCCGATCGCGCTGGGTGCCGGCGCGGCGCTCATTGGCGGCGGCCTGCTGAGGGGTCGGCCTTTGGCTAGCACGCTTGGCACCGGCGTGAGCCTTGCCGTGGCAGCCGTGCCAGAAGGACTGCCACTTGTCGCCACGGTCGCGCAGCTGGGCGCCGCCCGGCGGCTGTCCAAGCGCAACGCGCTCGTCCGCAACCCGGGCACGATCGAGGCGCTCGGCCGGATCGACGTCCTGTGCTTCGACAATACCGGGACGCTGACAGAAGGCCAGATCCGGCTGCACCGGGTCTGCACGGTCGGCATCAGCCAGCCGCTCGACGCGCTCGATGCGGACGGCCGCCTCGTGCTTGCGGCAGGCCTGCGGGCAAGCCCCGGGCAGCGCAACGGGCAGAGGCTGGCGCACCCCACCGACCGCGCCGTCGTCGAAGGTGCGGCAGCGGCCGGCGTGGGCGTGGAGCTGGGCACCGGCGGCTGGGAGCTGGAGGCAGAGCTACCGTTCGAGCCGTCACGCGGCTACCACGCCGTCCTCGGCCGCACCCGGGCGGGCCAGCGGCTCGCGGTCAAGGGCGCACCCGAGATCGTGCTACCGTTGTGCACGCACCAGCGGCGGCGCGATGGCCCTGTCCCGCTGGACGATCTCAGTCGGCGGGCTCTGGCCGACCAGGTCGAACGGCTCGCCCGGCAAGGTTACCGGGTCCTCGCAGCGGCAGAACGTGACGCCTCGAGTCGGCGCGACCTGCGCGAGGACCGGATCGAGCGGCTGCACTTGGCCGGGCTGCTCGCGCTCACCGACCCGGTCCGCGGCACCGCCGCAAAGGCGGTCCGCGAGCTGCGCGCCGCGGGCGTCGATGTCATGATGCTCACCGGAGACCACCCGAGTACAGCCGAAGCGATCGCCGCCGAACTTGACCTGCAGGCCGGCCGGCTAGTCGTCACTGGCCCGGAACTCGACGCGCTCGCCGATGCTGACCTCGACAAGATACTCAGCGAGGTGAGCGTGTTCGCCCGGGTCAGCCCGGAGCACAAGGTGCGCATCGTGGCCGCGCTGCAACGTACTGGCCGCGTTGTCGCAGTTACAGGTGATGGTGCCAACGATGCGCCCGCGATCCGGATCGCCGACGTGGGCGTGGCGCTCGGCCTGCACGGCACCAATGCGGCGAAAGAGGCCGCGGACGTGGTCGTCGCAGACGACCGGATCGAGACGATCATCGACGCCATCGTCGAGGGACGTGCGATCTGGGCGTCCGTCCGCGATGCGATCGCCGTGCTGCTCGGCGGTAATCTCGGCGAGATTGCCTTCACCGTCGGCACCGGATTGCTGCTGCCTGGCGGGTCACCGCTCAACGCCCGCCAGCTGCTGCTTGTGAACCTGTTCACCGACATGGTCCCGGCCATGGCGCTTGCCGTGTGGCCGCCGCCTAATGCCACACCCGAGACCCTGCTGCACGAGGGACCCGAGTGCCGCCCTCGCCTGTATCATTCAGACCCCGGGTGTCAGCCAGTTCTTCGGCTGTCAGCCCATCGGTCCGATCGGCTGGGGCATCGGGCTCGGCGCGGCGACGGTGGCGAGCCTCGCCATGCCAGTCACCGCCCGCATGCTAGAGTCCCCACCCTGGGCAACCTAGCCGGGAGGGATGCCCGGCCGGGCGATGTCGTGGCGACCGACTTGTTTGACTACCTGGACTGGCAGCAGCGTCCAGCAAGCACGGCCGGCCGTCGGGTGGTCCGGCTCGGCGGCGCGTGAGGCAATGCCGGCCACGATGAACAGGCGGATTGCCGCGGTCAGCGGCCTGTTCGTTCCCTGCCACCGCGAAGGCGACCGTCACGCCGCCGCGGGGCAGGCCGAGCGCGGCGGCCTCCTCGACAGCGGCTACCGCCGCGGGCACGTCTGCGAATTCTGACCCTCAACGTCGGATGACCTTCGGCCCGGTTCACAAGGCGACGCGTGGATGGAGGCGCGCCGCGATGGCGATGAGGATGACGAGTGAGTAGGCCAGCACCGCAAAGTCCAGCGGTAGACCGAACGCGCTGCGGCCGTTCTGAGGACCTTCGCCCCTAGGAAGTTTTGCCGCCATCGCGCAAAATAAAACTGCCTGCGAGGTGAGAGAGGGAGCTGGACCGGACGTGCTTCAAGGGGAAGTCCTGCGGAGCCTCGATGGAAAGGCTGAGAAGCCGGACAGCCAAGCTGAACGGTGACCCCCAAGACCTGATCCGGACAATGCCGGCGAAGGGAGACCGCCTCACAGGCCTTTTCTTGGGGCTGGGAATTTCCGCGGAAGACACGCGGACGCGGGTAACTCGGCAGGTTCTGTCAGTTAACCCAGGGTGTGCGTGCGGCTCGGCGCCAGGCCGTCGGAGGTTGCGGGTCGAACCGGAGCAGGGTCCGCAGCAGGTGCAGGGGAGTGGCGGCTACCCAGGTCTGTGGTGAGCACGACGTCGGGTATGGGACCGGCTCGGCGAGCACCGCCCGTGCGTTGTCGAACGCGCCTCAGAATAAGCAGACGGGAGGCTGCTAGTTACACGCCGTGGACATTGCCTGACTGGTTGGGTACGCGCGGCATTTCCACGGCGAACTCTATCGCGACGTCAAACTAAGTCGTACGGGTGGGGTGTCCCCGCGCCCTTGCCGTCCCGCGCACGTTTTCGATCCAGGCAAGAAACAGCGCGCACTTGCCACTCTGACGTGACCTGCACCTGGCAGTATGGCTCCGATGGCTCCGATGGCTACGATGGCTCCGATGTCCACGACACACGCTGCGAGCTCATATCTGATGCTGCTCGATACACCCGCGCTCTATTTCCGTGCGTTCCACGGGGTCCCTGACTCGGTCACCGCGCCGGACGGTACGCCGGTGAACGCCGTACGCGGCTTGCTCGACATGATCGCTCGCCTGGTCAACCCGGGCCGGGATGATCGGGCCGTCCGCGCTCGCCCAGCGCGGCTCGTTGCCTGTATGGACGCCGACTGGCGGCCGGCGTTCCGGGTCGCGGCGATGCCTTCCTACAAGGCGCACCGGCTCGGACCCGGCGGCGCCGAGATCGTGCCTCCCGCGCTCACCGCGCAGATCCCTGTGATCGAGGAGGTGCTCGACGCGGCCGGAATCGCACGGGGGCCCGCGCCTGGTTATGAAGCCGATGACGTGATCGGCACCCTCGCCGCGCGCGCCGACGTGCCCGTTGACATCGTCACGGGCGACCGGGACCTGTTCCAGCTCGTCGACGACGCCAGGCAGGTCCGCGTGCTGTACACCGCTCGCGGCTTTGCGCGGCTCGAGGTCGTTGACGAGGCCGCGGTCACGGCACGCTACGACATACCTGGCCGTGCGTACGCGGATTTCGCCGCGCTCAGGGGTGATCCGAGTGACGGTTTGCCCGGCGTGCGGGGGATTGGCGCCAAAACGGCTGCCGCGCTGGTGCGCCGCTTCGGCACGGTCGACGCCATGCTCGCGGCGCTCGACAAGGACCCTGTGGCCAGCGGCCTTGGCAGCAGCCGCGCGAAGCTGGCCGCGGATCGCGACTATCTCGCTGCCGCGATGCCGGTCGTGCTGGTTGCCACGGATGCGCCCATCCCACCGCTCGACGACGCGCTGCCTGCCCAGGCGAAGGATCCGCCGCGGCTCGCGGAACTCGGGGGGCGCTGGAATCTGGGTTCATCACTGAGCCGCCTGCTCAGCGCTCTTGAAGCACGGGGCTCTTGAAGCACGGGCTCTTGAAGCACGGGCTCTTGAAGCACGGGCTCTTGAAGCACGGGCTCTTGAAGCACGGGCTCTTGAAGCACGGGCTCTTGAAGCACGGGCTCTTGAAGCACGGGGCTCTTGAAGCACGGGCTCTTGAAG
>DATIYI010000298.1:0-3034 GCA_035517695.1 Streptosporangiaceae bacterium | reverse complement strand
GACGGCATCGAGGGCTACGGCTGCCCGCCGATGAGCATGGTCGCCGCCGGCCTGATCCAGATGGAGCTCAGCCGCGGCGACGGGAGCCTCGCCACGCTGCTCGGAGTCCAGGCCGGCCTCGCCATGCGCTCGATCGCGGCGTTTGGCTCCGAGGAGCAGAAGCAGCGGTGGCTGCCCCCGATGGCGCGCATGAACGCGCTCGGTGCGTTCGCCCTGACCGAACCCGACCACGGCTCTGACTCCGTGTCGCTGGAGACGACCGCGCGCCGGGAAGGCGACGAGTACGTCATCGACGGCGCCAAGCGGTGGATCGGAAACGGCAGTCTCGCCGACGTGGTGGTGGTATGGGCGCGTGACGTGGCCGACGGGCAGGTCAAGGGCTTCCTGATCGAAGGCGGGACGGAGGGATACGACGCACGCGTGATCGAGGGGAAGGGCAGCGTGCGCTCGGTGTGGCAGGCGCACATCGACCTTCGCGGCGTGCGCGTGCCGGCCGAGGCGCGGCTGCCAGGAGCGAGAAGCTTCAAGGACACCGGAAAGGTTCTTGCCGCCACGCGGCTGACCTGCGCGTTCGCGGCCCTTGGCCACGCCGTCGGCGCGTACGACGCGGCGCTCACGTACTGCCGCGAGCGCCGCCAGTTCGGCAAGCCACTAGTCAGCTTTCAGATCGTGCAGGAGAGGTTGGTCAGGATGCTCGCCGACGTCACGGCGATGCAGCTCTACTGCCTCAGGGTCGGGCGGCTCGGCGACGAGAATGCGCTCAAGGACACGATCTCGGGCCTGGCCAAGATGAACAACACGAGCCGCGCGCGGCATGTGATCGCCGAAGCCCGGGATCTTCTGGGCGGCAACGGCATTCTGCTGGAGAACCATGTGATCCGCCACATGGCGGACATCGAGGCGATCCATACCTTCGAGGGCACCGAGACGATCCAGACGTTGGTCGTCGGCCGTGACATCACCGGCGTAAGCGCCTTCGCGTGAGCACCATGGGAGCGAGCTCAGCACCGAGAAATCGCGGCAGCGAGTCGATGCCCGGTCTCCGGCAGGCGGCAAGCGCCGGCCTCGATATGATGCTCACGGACGCCGCGGTCGACGACGGCGGGGTCGGCAGGTTCCTGAGGCCTCGTGCGACAGGCCGAACGGTCGCCGGGCTGGCTCGTCACCCTGGTACCGCTGTCCGCGACGCGCGAGGTCTCGGCGCGGAGCTTGCCCGCGTCCTCGCCGGCCGTTCGGACCTCGCTCCGGCGAAGGGCGACCGCCGCTTCGGCGACCGAGCCTGGCGCGACAACTGGATGCTGCGCCGGGTGATGCAGAGCTACCTGGCGACCTGCGACACGGTCGATCAGCTGATCACCGACGCGGACGTCGACTGGCGCACCGAGCGCCAGGCGCGGTTCGCGGCAACCAACCTGCTCGACGCGCTGGCTCCGACGAACTTTCCGTGGTCCAACCCGGCCGTGATCAAGGAGAGCATTGACGAGGGCGGGGCGAACCTGGTCCGGGGCGGGCGGCGGTTCCTGCGGGATGTGACGCGGCCGCCGCATCTGCCGGCCAGCGTGGATGTGAGCAAGTTCGAGGTCGGCGGGAACCTGGCGGCAACGCCCGGGTCGGTTGTGCTCCACGACGAGGTGTTCGAGCTGATCCAGTACCGGCCCACCACCGAACAGGTCCGTGAGGTGCCGCTGCTGTTCGTGCCGCCGACGATCAACAAGTACTACATCCTCGATATCTCGCCTGGACGGAG
Organism: Streptosporangiaceae bacterium; assembly: GCA_035517695.1. GTDB lineage: Bacteria > Actinomycetota > Actinomycetes > Streptosporangiales > Streptosporangiaceae > DATFVJ01. Next base: position 1,287 of record DATIYI010000298.1, on the reverse strand, counting down.
CCTGATCGAATGGCTGCTCGGCCAGGGGCAGCAGGTGTTCGTCATCTCATGGCGCAACCCGGACGCGGCACAGGCGCACTTCGACCTGGACACCTACGCGCAGGCGGTGCTCGAAGCGCGCGATGCTGTGGCCGAGATTACCGGGCAGCACGCGGTCAATGTGAACGCGGCATGCTCGGGTGGGATCATCAGTGCCTGCGCGGTCGGTCACCTCGCGGCGGTCGGCGAGCAGGACAAGATCGGGGCGCTGACCCTGATGGTCTGCGCACTCGACCAGGCGCGGATGGGGACCGCGGGTGCGTTCGCCAGCCGGGAGCTCGCCGCCGCAGCCGTCGCCGAGTCGGCTCGCAAGGGCTACATCGACGGCCGCGCGCTCGCGGGCGTCTTCGCCTGGTTGCGGCCGAACGACCTGGTCTGGAACTACTTCGTCAACAACTACCTCCTCGGCAAGGACCCGCCCGCGTTCGACATCCTCTACTGGAACCAGGACACCGTGCGGCTCGCCGCCGGCCTGCACCGGGACTTCATCCTGATGGGGCTCGACAACGGGCTCACCCGGCCCGGGGATATCGAGGTGCTGGGCACCCCGATCGACCTGGGGGCGATCACGCTCGACAGCTACTCCGTCGCTGGCTTGAACGACCACATCGTTCCCTGGGAGAACGCCTATCGCAGCGCGCAGCTGCTCGGCGGCTCAGACCGCTTCGTACTTTCGACCAGCGGCCATATCCAGGCGCTCGTCAACCCCCCGAGCCCAGAGAGCCGCGCCAGCTACCGCGTGACCGAGGACTTGTCGCACGATGCTGAGGCGTGGGCGGGTGACGCGGGCATCAGGCGCGGCAGCTGGTGGCCGGACTACGTCGGCTGGCTGGAGGAGCGCTCAGGCGAGCTGCGGGCGGCGCCAAAGAACCTCGGCAGCCCCACGTTCAAGGCGACTGCCAAGGCACCTGGGATCTACATCCATGCAACCTGAGCCGCTGCCAGAGCCGGGCGAGGCGGACGACCGTCTTTCAGCCCGCGAGAAGGTCCTGCCGGCGCCGGATTCGGTGCCGGAGCGGTGGTGGGGCCGTCCCGTCGCCGAGACGCGAGCGTGGCTAGAGCTGGGCCGCCTGCTCGTCGATCCGGTCTTCCACCGGTCCGATGAGTTTCCCCGGGGGGACGGACGCCCCGTGATTCTGTTGCCCGGGTTCCTGGCCGGCGATCAGACGCTCGAGGTGCTGCGGACATGGCTACGGCGCATGGGCTACCGGCCTTTCACCTGCGGATTCCTCACCAACACCGACTGCT
>DATIYI010000297.1:0-24318 GCA_035517695.1 Streptosporangiaceae bacterium | reverse complement strand
TCCGGCCCGCCGGGCAGGCCAGATCCCCGAAATCACCCCCGTAACGACACCGTGAACACCTTCCCGCCGACCCGCATGCCACCTGACCAGTGGTGCGACAGCTCATGCTCACCGTGCTGCCGCAGACGGAAACAGACATGGTCGCGACAGCGCCATCGCGCGGTGCTCACCTTGAGCGTCGCCAGACCCCTCACAAGTGCTCATGGCGAGCGGCCGTGGACACACGCCGATCCGGAGAACACGCTGCGCCTTGTGCGACCTTACGGAGCCCAAATGACACACGGTGCCGCAACCCCGGCCGTGACCCTCGCGATGCACGACGGCTTCTACTCCTGCGGCAGCGGCGCCGGCCGCTCCAACCGCGCCTTCCTCGAAACCCTCACCACCATGGTGCGGCCCAGCGTGAGGCTCGCCTTGTTGCCCATCTACCTGTCCACCGCCAGCAGCGAATACAACCCAGCCTGGCACGCCGCCATGCGCGCCCTCGTCCGGCGAACCGGCGCCGAGGTCATCCCGATCAGCAACGGCTCTGACGGACAGGTCCGGTTCGGTGGCTTAGCCAACTTCCGCGCCGCCTGCGCCGCGGCCGCCAACATGATCAGCCACCACCTGCTGCCCACCGCCGCGCCGCTGCTCGTGATCGCGTTCGACGCCCCCTTCTACGGCCTGCCGGCACACCTGGCATCCCACGTTCGCGGGGACGTGGTTGTTGTTGCCCGCTCCACCGCAGCCCTGCACGCTCCCGGCGATCTCGCGCATATCGCCTGGGAACGCGACAGCCTGCAAACCACCGCCGCAGCCGGGGGCCGCATTGCCGCGATCTCCGGCCACATGCGCCGTCACCTCGCCACCAGCTACGGCATCCCCAGCAGCGCGCTCATCAACCTGCCCAACGGGCTGACCCGAGCTGACTGGCAAACCGGGCCACCCGACACCAGCCTGCTCCCAGCCCCGGCCCGCCGCGGATTCAGGCTTCAGCCTCGCCATGGGCCGCGCGGTGCCCTACAAGGGCTTTGACGACCTGCTCGACGCCCTAGCCATCCTCAAGGCAGGCGGCGTGGTCACGCCGCACGCGGTGATCGCTGCCGTGACCGACACCCCCGAACCCACGCCCTATCAGCGCCACCTCGCCAGCGAAATCATTGCCCGCCGCCTGGATGCGACCCTGGTCACCCGCTTCAACCCCCAGCTGCTCGGCCTCCTCAAACACCCGGCGCTGACAGCCGTCGTCGTGCCATCACGCGCCGAGCCGTTCGGCCGCATCCCGCTGGAAGCCTTCGCCGCCGGCGCCGCACCCGTCGTCGCGACCACCGCTGGCGGGCTCGCCGAACTCGTCACCGACGGCCAGACCGGCTACACCGCCCGTCCACATGATCCCGCGTCCCTCGCAACAGCCCTGCGCAAAGCGCTCGCCTGCTCACCCGCCGAGCGTGCCCGGATGCGTGCCGCCGCCCACCTTGTTGCCGCGACGTGCTACAACCACGCGCGATTCCTCGCCGAAACCGCACCATGTGCCCTCATCCCAAGCGAGCGCGGCCAGACCTACCGCTCCGGCAGCGATTCGGCTGCAAGGCCGCCTAACCAAGACCCAGCGGGCCAGCCTCAGTCCACATAGCCCGTGCTGGCGCACGCGGCCACATCGAGCCCCCAGCGCGCCGCATCCACGCGGGCAGCAGCGTCTGCCTGCGCCACCGCGGGATCTCCCCACCCAAGCACGCCCGGGGCCTCGCGCAGGCTGGTCCAGGCCACCGCAGAGACCCTCGCCAGGATGGCGCACACCGTCGGCGCCAGCCCAGACGAGCTCACCGCAGTCGGACGCGACGACGCCGCCCGCCAGCTCCGCGAGGCCGCCGACGATGTGTTCCTGCGCCAGCGGATCACCGCCATCCCCGGCCTCGGCACCCTCACCAGCCCGGCAGGCGGCGCTTTCACCGGCCAGCGCGAGCTGCTGTCCCTCATCACCGTCGGCTTGGACGCCATCCAGGACAGCAAGCTCTCTGCCCGCGCCAAACAGCAGCTCACCACGCTGTTCGCCGACAACCTCAGCCACGACGCCACCCGCCGCTACGAAGAACTGCTGCTGATCCTCCGCCTCGCTCAAACCGCCCAGCAGCGCGGCTGACCGCTCCCCCACCGCACCGGGCATCACAAGGAGGCTGATCGACATGCGACCGGAAACCCAACCTGCGCTCTTCCATCTACCAAAGCGACACCCACGGCACGTGGCACGGGTGGGTCACCGTGGGAATCAAAGATGACGGTTCGCCGGACCGGCGGCACCGCCGCGGAAAAACCGAGGCCGAGGTCACCCGTAAGGTCCGCGAACTCGAAGCCCAGCGAGACGCGGGCAGCGCCGGAAAAGCGGGAAGACCGCTCACCGTCGCCGACTGGCTCGAGATCTGGCTGACGACGATCGCACCGCGGCAGGTCTCCCGCAGCACGCTCGACAGCACGTACGAGCCGAAGGTTCGGCGCTGGATCATTCCCCAGCTCGGAAAGCACAGGCTTGACCGGCTCCAGCCCGAGCATCTGGACGCTTTCTACACCTGGCTCGCGGATCAGGGACTCAAGCCGAACACGATCGTGCAGATCCACCGGATCCTGTCACGCGCTCTCAAGATCGCTTGGAAGCGCGGCAAGTGCGGCAAATGCGGGCGCAACGTAGCGGCGCGGGTCGACGCGCCAACCGGCGAAGAGGTAGATATCGAGCCGCTCACGCAAGAGGAGGCGCGCCGCATTCTCGCCACCGCCAGCAAACGACCGAACGGCGCGCGCTGGTCAGTCGCGTTCGCCGCGGGAATCCGCCAGTCCGAGGCAATCGGCCTTCGCTGGAAGTACGTCAACCTCGAGGCCGGCACGATCGAAGTCGGCTGGCAGCTACTACGGCACCGTTTCAGGCACGGCTGCGAGGACGTGGCCGCCTGCACCTCCAGCAGACACCGGAGGGCGTGCCCGGCACGCTGCGAGCAGCATCAGCACCGGGCCGACTGCGCCGCCGACTGCGCCAAGCGAGGGCACCGTTGCCCAGAGGTGAAACGTCCGTGCCCGAGCGGATGCACCAGCCACGCACGCGAATGCCCCAAGCGCACCGCGGGAGGCTGGTACTTCGCCCGGCGCAAAGGAGTCACACCCAACCGGGGACAGGCGAAACTGATCCTGGCCCTGCCGAACCGCTTGTCGCGCAGCTTCGCGCCCACCGCCGCCGCCAGAACTCCCACCGCATAGCCACATCCGGGCCGTGGGAAGACTGGGACCTCGTCTTCTGCTCACCGATCGGCAAGCCGATCGACCCTCGCGGTGACTGGGAAAACTGGCGCGCGCTCCTGAAGTCCGCGGAAGTCCGGGAAACGCGGGTTCACGACGCCCGCCACACGGCAGCGACTCTCCTGCTGGAGCAGGGCATCGACATCCGCGTCGTGCAGCAGATCCTCGGGCACTCCCAGCTCAGTCAGACCCAGCGCTACACACACGTCACCGCGAAGCTCATCCAACACGCCGCCGATCAGATGGCAAAGCGCTCTGGGCGTAACTGCGCTGGCGGCATCTGCCGGGGGCAATCGCAAACACAACTGCAACCGGAAACGCCCGGTAATGCCAGCGAACGTCCTGTATTGCCTGCTCAGCATCGGTGGGGCGGGTGGGACTCGAACCCACGACCGGCGGATTATGAGTCCGCTGCTCTAACCGGCTGAGCTACCGCCCCGGGACGCGTGACATTACAGCAAAGCCATGCCGCCCGCGTCGAACTGGGGCCCTCACATTCGAAGGCCTGGGTGGTCACGCAGGCCAGCGGCACAGGCCAGCGCCCGAGCGACAGCGTCTCCAGCGGCAGAGGCCCAGCGCGCCAGGCTTCCCAATGACACCCCACGGCTGACGCGACCCTCCCTCAGTATCGATGGCTCGGTATCGATGGCTCGGTATCGATGGCTCAGTATCGATGGCTCATCTGCATCGCCATGGCGTGCTCAACCAGGGTAATCAGCGTGGTCTTGGTGGAGTCCCTGCTGCGCGCATCGCACTGGACAATCGGCACGTTCGACCCGATCGACAGCGCGTCCTGCACATCCTGGCTCGTATGCGGGAACTCGCCGTAGAAGCCGTTGATGCCCAAGATGAACGGCAGGCCCGCCGCCTCGAAGTAATCCACTGCGGGAAACGAGTCGGCAAGCCGTCGGGTGTCCACGAGCACAACCGCGCCAATCGCCCCGTGGATCAGGTCATCCCACATGAACCAGAAACGGTGCTGGCCAGGTGTACCGAACAGATACAGGATCAGGCCTGCGTCGAGGGTCAACCTGCCGAAATCCATCGCGACCGTCGTGGTCGTCTTGTCCGGTACATGAGAAAGATCGTCGACGTCCGTGCTCGCGACGGTCATCACAGCCTCTGTTGTGAGCGGCGTGATCTCTGATACGGCACCGACGAGGGTGGTTTTGCCAACGCCGAAGCCGCCCGCGACCACTATTTTGACGGACGTCATCGCAGACCCGGTGGGAGAGCCCTGGGCGGCGCCATCGCCTGCCCACGAGGACGGTCTAGAAGTGCCCCCCGAACTAGAGTTTGCGTAGTCCACTTAGCACCCTTTCGAGCAGGTTAAGGTCCGGGCGTCCTTCCACATGGTCGGTCTGGTGGACCCGAACCAGCCCGTCGACCGCCATGTCGGCGACGAGGACCCTGGCAACACCCAGCGGCATCCGAAGCACCGCAGAGATCTCGGCGACGCTGCGCCAGTCACGGCAGAAGCCGAGGATGGCCTGACATTCCGGGCTGAGAATCGACAGATCGCGCGGCTCGTAGTGAGACGCCGCCACCATCGCCTCAATTTGAAGTTGATATTTCGGCTGGGTTCGGCCGCCCGTGACGGTGTACGGCCGCACCAGCGGGCTGGCCACGGCCTCGTCGGAAATGGCTAGCTCACTCTCACGGGACGGCGGCACGTTCACCGGAGGGTAGCTCCAGCGTAGATCACCGCGCGGACGCAGTTCATGCGCCCCGCCGTCTCTAGTGCGGTCGTCGCGACCCGGGCCGGCCATCGGATTCTCCTGTCACTCTCTGCCATCCTCCGACCACTTGGGCGGCAACGCGCTGCGCAACTGCGGCGTCAACGTGCGCCCCACACGCTCTGCCAGCATTGCCATCTCGTAAGCAACCAGCCCCATGTCGCACTCGGCTGACGCGAGCACAGCCAGGCTGGAGCCATCACTGATGGCCATGACGATAAGCAGGCCACGGTGCATCTCCACCACGGTCTGCGCCACTCCACCGCCTTCGAAGATCCTCGCTGCGCCCGTTGTCAGGCTGGTGAGCCCGGACGTGACCGCGGCAAGCTGATCCACGCGCTCCGGGGGGAACCCATGGGAAAATCCCATGGGCAGCCCGTCGGATGACACGACGATCGCGTGGGCAACTGCCGGAACGCCCTCGACGAAGTTCGTGACCAGCCAGTTGAGATCCTGTACCGGATGGGCTACCTGACTCACGCGTCCTCCTCGCTCTCTTCCTGTTCATCTGAACCGCCGCCAGCCACCGGGCCGCCAGCTACCGGGCCGCCAGCAGGTGGCCCCCCAGCAGGTGGCCCACGCCGCCGACGGTAGGCGGCGGCGTGGCCCGCACGCACGCCGCGCTGGAAACTTCCGAACCGCTCCCGCACCGCGTCCGCCGAACGGGCCGGCATCCCGGCAGCTGGCTTTGCCGCCCTAATGGTTCCCGGCACGAGATTGGCGCGCGGAATCCGCTTAGGCAAGCCAGCCGGGGTGGTACCGCCTGCCGCTGGATCCATCGCGGCTTCGGCGGCCCGCCAGCCCTCGTCGGCCGGCGACGTCCAGCCCGCCGCTCTCGCGGCGTCGTCTCGAACATCCGGCCTAGGAGGATCACTGCCAGTATGCGCATCACTCGGTGGCCTGCCGCGGCGGAACCAGTCAGATTCCACCGCCTCGAAGATAGGCAGCCTGCCTGTCGCCGCGGCGCTCGCATCCACGGGAACGACAGCCTGGCCGATACCCGAGGCGGCGCCGCTCGGCGGCAGCGACGGCTCCGCCATCTCACCGAACCCGCCTAGCTTGCCGAACCCACCGGTCGACACGGCTGCGGATTCGACGGCGACATCCGCGGCTGCGGCGCGCACCGGGGCGCTGAGCACGGACCGCGCGGCCGCCGGCCACCCAGCGCCGAGTCTCTCGACGAGCCCGGCCGCACCAGCTGACCGCTCGCGCGACTGCTCGAGCGACTGCTCGAGCGAAGCACCAAAGCGTGGCGCCCGCGCTGCGGCAATGGCCGCTGCCACCTTTTCTGCCATAGTCTTCGGCCGGGTGCTGATCGCCTTTTCGCTGGCGTGGTCCAGTGAGGCAGTGAACCGCCTGAGGCCGGCCTGGGCCTCGATGGCTTCCTTGACGACGAGGTCGCCTGGCAGCCAGACGAGCGCGGTGAGCCCGCCGTCCTGCGAAGGCCGAAGCCGCACTCGGATACCATGCCGCGCTGCCAACCGGGCCACGACAAACAAGCCCATCCGCCTGGAGACCTCGACATCCACTACCGGCGGGTTATCCAGCCGCCAGTTAGCGCGCGCCAAATCTTGCGTCCGCATGCCGGCGCCGCGGTCGGTGATGTCGAGCAGCAGGCCACCGCCGGGCAGCAGGTCGCCCGATACCCGCACCGGGCTGTCGTCGGGCGAGTACGATGTCGCGTTCTCGGCCAGTTCGGCGACCAGGTGCACGACGTCGTTCACCACACGCCCGTGCACGGCGATCCCGGGCTGGATGTCCAGCGACAGCCGGTTGAAGTGCTCGATCTCGGAAAGCGCCGCCCGCAGCACGTCGATGAGCACGACCGGACTGTCCCACTGCCTGCGCGTCTCCTGGCCCGCGAGCACGAGCAGATTCTCCGAATTGCGGCGCATGCGGGTGGCCAGATGATCCAGCTGGAACAGATTGGCCAGACGGCCGGCGTCCTCTTCGTCCTGCTCGAGATCGTCTATTAACTGGATCTGGCGCTCGACGAGGGATTGGCTGCGCTGAGACAGGTTGACGAACATGGCGTTGACGTTGGCGCGCAGCATGGCCTCGTTGGCCGCGAGCCGCAGCGCCTCGCGATGCACCTGATCGAACGCCCGGGCCACCTCGCCGATCTCGTCAGTTGTGTCGACATCGATCGGCGTTACGTCCGGCGGCAGGTCCGCGCCGCCTGTCTCGCTCAACCTGCGCACCATTTGAGGCAGGCTGACCCCCGCCACCTCAAGCGCACCGGCGCGCAGCCGTGCGAGCGGGCGCACCATGGTCCTTGCGACGAAGATCGTAAGCACCAGCGCGAGGGCGAGGACGAGCAGGATCGCGAGGGTAACGGCCAACGCCCACGACATCGCATCATGCAGCAGCGAGCGCGCCCTGGTAGCAACCGAGCCGGCCAGATCCTGCTCAACCGTACGCATCCGGTCGATGGTGTCCGACATCGCGCCGTACCAGTCATCGGCCGTGGTCGGGCCGGTGACCAGTGAGCCGCCTCTGCTCCCGCGGGAGATCGCGCCCTGTTCCTGACTCAGCGCGCGAGAGGTGAGTGATCCGGAAACGGTGTCCAGGTATTCCTGGCGCTGGCCGACGGTCGCCGACGAATCGAACACCGCCAGGTTTCCCTGCTCCTGCGCCTGCGCAGCCGTGAGCTTGCTCAGCGTACCGGGCAAAAACCTGCCCGAGGTGAAAGCGACGTCGAGGATGGCGCGCTGCCGCGACGCCTCCTCCTTTATTCTGGAAACCAGGCCGAGCACCCGCACCGCGTCCGCGAGGGACGCGTCCCCGCCGCCCTGAGCGATCTCGTCGTCCATCTCAAGCGCGTCGTCGATCATCGCAGCGTATTTCTCGATGACCACAAGCGCGGGCAGCTGAGTTGTTGTCGCCTCCTTGCGCAGGTTGCCGAGGTCATCGATGCTGGCCAGAACGACGGCGGCCCGTGCTCGCGTCTGCGTCGGGTACTTGGCCCCGATGCGATCGGCAAGCGCGCTGACCTGCCGGGCCGCGCGATCCGTAGCGGAGTATTCCTGTGCCAGAACGATCTTGCCAGTCGCCGGTTTGCCCTGGGCGACGTACGCGGCGGTGAAATCCCTTTCGTCTTCAAGGGATTGGGCGAGTGAGGTGATAGCCTCGCCGAGGCTTGCCAGCGTCGCGACCCGCTGGTACGCCATCGCGCTTCTGGTGGCGGAAACAATCTTGATACCGCTGACGATGACTGCCGTCGCTGTCGGGATGGCGATCAGCGCGAGCAGCCGCGTTCGAACACGCCAGTTCCTTGGTCCGCCGCGGTGATGCGGATGTCGCTGCAGGGCCTGCCCCGGCCCGGCGTGATCCGTCCCGGCGTGCGCTGGCCCAGCCTGGTCCGTCCCGGCCTGCGCTGATCCGGTCCGTGTCGTGTCCTCCGCTGACCCGCTGAACGTGCCAGTGCGCCGCGTACCAGTCTCAGCCGACTCACGGGCGGCGGGCTGGCCAGCTCCGCGGCGGTCCTTACTTGCCTTGGACCGCACTCTGCTCGCACCCTCCACCCTGCTGCCGGAACCGGGAAGTGTCGCCGCCGAGCTCACCGCCGAGCGAGACCGGCATGCCGAACCCCTTTCCGGGTGAACCTACCGATACAGGCCATCGTGACGGGTCCGGCGCCCACTCTAGCTTGATACCGGACCAAGGCACATCAATACCTTAATGAGCAGCAAATACCTGTGTGTGGCAATCTTTGCGGCACATCGCGGCCAGTCGCGGTGCCGGCGCGGCGGCCCCGGCCGTGCGGCGCCAGATACTCGTGCCATTCGCCTGCCCATTCGCAGCCGAGGCAATACGGATCGTCACCACTGGCTGTTGTGCATGTGGCAAGTTGTGCCGGCGAGGACCGTGATGAGGCTGTTAGTGATCTACAACTGCCCCAGCATGCCCTGTCACTGATCACCTGGGAACCGCCCTGCCGCGATCCGCCGGGCCCCCAACTACCCGGCCACCCAGCTACCCCGGCCACCAACTGCCCGACCACCAACTGCCCTGCCCCCAACGGCCGGCCCTCGATTTTCCTGGCGCAGGTACAGCTAGCCCGAGGGCGCCAGCCCGCCATGCAGCCCATGCAGGCCAGGAAGGCCAAGCTCACGAGCGATCACCAGCCGCTGGACCTCGGATGTCCCCTCGCCAATCTCAAGGACTTTGGCGTCACGGTAGAACCGCCCAACCGCGGACTCGTTCATGAACCCATATCCGCCAAATATCTGCGCCGCGTCGCGTGCATTATCCATCGCCGCATTCGACGACGTCAGCTTGGCGATCGCCGCCTCCTTCTTAAACGGCTCACCCGCGTTCATCCTCGCCGCCGCGTCGTACCACGCGAGCCTGGCTACAGCCGCCCTCGACTCCATATCCGCGATCTTGAAGCGGATGGCCTGGTAGACGCCTATCGCATGGCCGAACGCGGTCCGGTCGACGGCATACCGCAGGCTCTCGTCCACGCAACCCTGAGCGAGCCCGGCAGCGACCGCCGCGATCGCGATCCTTCCCTCGTCCAGAATCTGCAGAAACTGCGCGTAGCCGCGTCCTCGCTGACCGACCAGGTGGTCGGCGGGAACCGTGCAGGAGTCAAATGCGAGCTCGCGCGTATCCGAGGCTGACCAACCGACCTTGGAGTACCGCTGCCCCACGGTGAATCCGGGCGTTCCGGCCGGGACGACAATGGACGAGATCTCCTTGTCTCCATCAGGGCGCTGGCCCGTTATCGCGAGGACGGTGACAAGATCCGTGATCGACGTGCCCGCGTTGGTGATAAATGCCTTACTGCCGTCGATGACCCACCGGCCCTCAACCAGGCGCGCGGTCGTCCGCATCCCGCCAGGCACGTCGGAACCGCCGCCAGGCTCGGTCAGCCCGAATGCGGCGAGCCGTTCGCCGGCACACAGCGGCGGCAGCCAACGCCGTTTCTGCTCCTCGGTCCCGAACCTGTAGATCGGCATGGCGCCGAGCGAGACCCCGGCGTCCAGCGTGATCGCCACAGAAGAGTCCACCCTGGCAAGCTCGTGCAATGCCAGGCAGAGCGCGAAAAAGTCGCCGCCCATCCCCCCGTACTCCTCGGCGAACGGCAGCCCGAACAGGCCCATCTTGCCCATCCGGGCGACGATCTCGTAAGGAAACTCGCACCGCTCGTAGTAACCGCCGATCACTGGCGCGACGACGTCGCGGGCGAACGCCTGCACCGTCGCGCGCAGCGTCTCGTGCTCTTCGTCGAGCCGATAGCTGATCACTTCCGCCCCCTTCGCGGCTAGACCTGCGACTGCGGACCGCCCGCCCAGCCGTCCACGAGCGCCGGAAGGCACCTGTTAGCGATGTTAGTGCCGCCGCTACTGACCAGTTAAGTCTCCATTGTCCTGAACGGCTGCGCCGGACCGGCCCGCCGGGCCGTCACTCCCGCCACGCGGCTGCGCCGGACCGGCCCGCCGGGCCGTCACTCCCGACCAGCGCCGTGACAGGTCGCCAGGCGGCGGGCATTCTCATGATCTTCATGCGGCCGCGCCGGGACGTCGGTAAGCGTGATCAAGCCCGCGGCCGCCATGATGCCCGCCTGCCGCCAATGCCCTTCGACAGGCAGGACACCATGGCACCGGCCTTCGCCACGCATGCCTTGGCCCCCATGCCGCACACGTGCGCGGTCACTGCGCCATGACCCTGTGGTGTGCAGACCGCGCGGATCCGCTCTCACGCGGCAGCGGAGGCCACCCTGCTCGGCGCCGCGCCAGCCGGCTCGAGCGCCGCCTCCAGCACCTGCCTGACGTCGCCGAGCGCGTGAATCGTCAGCTCGGCGCGGACGTCCTCAGGCACGTCGTCCAGGTCGGGCTCGTTGCGCTCGGGGATGAGCACGGTGGTGATGCCCGCCCGGTGGGCGGCGAGCAGCTTCTGCTTCACCCCGCCGATAGGCAGCACCCGGCCGGTAAGCGAGACCTCACCCGTCATCGCCACGTCCGACCGCACTGGCCGGCCGGAAAGCAGTGACGCCAGCGCCGTCGTCATGGTCACGCCCGCGCTTGGCCCGTCCTTAGGCACCGCACCGGCCGGCACGTGCACGTGGATCCCGCGGTCCTTGAGGTCGCCGACAGGTAGTTCAAGCTCGGCTCCGTGGGACCGCAGATACGACAACGCGATCTGCGCGGATTCCTTCATCACGTCGCCCAGCTGGCCGGTGAGCGTGACGTCGGTGCCGCCGGTCTCCGGATCGGCCAGTGACGCCTCCACGAACAACACGTCACCCCCCGCGCCGGTCACCGCGAGCCCGGTCGCCACGCCTGGCACCGAGGTCCGCGCCACGGACTCCGGAGTGTGCCGTGGCCGCCCGAGATAGCCGACCAGGTCGTCCGCGCCGACCGTGACGGGAAGCGTCGCCTCGCCGACCGACACCCGTGCGGCGATCTTGCGAAGGGTCCGTGCGAGGCTGCGCTCCAGGGCCCTGACCCCGGCCTCCCTGGTGTACTCGGCCGCAAGGCGCCGCAGCGCCGCGTCCTCGATCGTCACATCTGCACTGTCCAGGCCGGCCCGGTCGAGCTGGCGCGGGAGCAGGTGGTCGCGTGCGATCGTAACCTTCTCCTCCTCGGTGTAACCGTCGAGCGGAACTAGCTCCATCCGGTCGAGCAACGGCTCTGGAATGGCCTCGGCCACGTTGGCGGTAGCGAGGAAGAGCACGTCGGACAGGTCGAGCTCGACCTCGAGGTAGTGGTCGCGGAACGTGTGGTTCTGCGCAGGGTCGAGCACCTCAAGCAGTGCCGCGGTCGGGTCGCCGCGGTAGTCCGATCCGACCTTGTCGATCTCGTCGAGCAGGATGACCGGGTTCATCGAGCCCGCCTCACGGACGGCCCGCACGATGCGGCCGGGCAGCGCGCCGACGTAGGTACGCCGGTGACCGCGGATCTCTGCCTCGTCCCTGATGCCGCCGAGTGAGACCCGGGCGAACTTCCGGCCCATAGCCCGCGCGACCGACTCGCCAAGCGAGGTCTTGCCGACTCCTGGCGGGCCAGCCAGGGCAAGCACGGCGCCGCTGCGCCGCCCGCCCACCAGGCTCAGGCCCTTGCCGGCCCGGCGCCCGCGGACCGCGAGGTACTCGATGATCCGGTCCTTGACATCGGTTAGCCCGGAGTGGTCCGCGTCGAGCACGGCGCGCGCCGCGGTGATGTCATAGGAGTCCTCGGTGCGCTCGTTCCACGGAATGTCCAAGACCGTGTCCAGCCAGGTGCGGATCCAGCCCGCTTCCGGTGCGGCCTCCGACGCCCGCTCGAGCTTGTCGACCTCGCGCAGCGCGGCCTCGGCCACCTTCTCGGGCAGCCCGGCGGCCTCGACCCTGGCCCGGTAGTCGTCCTCCTCGGAATCCGGGCGGCCGTCGAGATCGGCGAGTTCCTTGCGGATCGCCGCGAGTTGCTGGCGCAGCAGGAATTCGCGCTGCTGCTTCTCCATGCCCTCGCGAACGTCATTGCGGATGGTCTCGGCGACGTCCTGCTCCGCGACGTGGTCGCGGGCCCAGCCGGCCAGCCACTCGAGCCGCTGCTCGGGGTCCAGCGTGTTCAGCAGCTGGGCCTTCTGCTCCAGGTTCAGGTATGGGCCGTAACCTGCGCTGTCCGCGAGCGCGGACGGGTCGGTGAGCTGCTGCAGCGCGTCAATCACCTGCCAGGCGCCGCGCTTTTGCAGGATCGTCGCGGCGAGCGCCCGGTACTCCCTGGCAAGCTCGTACGCGCGAGGGCTCGCGGGTGGCTCTTCCGCTACCGTTGCCTCCACCCACAGCGCTCCACCGGGGCCCGTGGTACCAGCGCCGATCCGGACTCGGGAAATGCCGCGCACGACCGCGCCAGGCTCGCCATCTGGAAGCCGCCCGACCTGCTCGACCACACCGAGGGTGCCAAGCGGCGCATACTTGCCATCCAGCCGCGGCACCAGCAGCACGCGCGGCTTCGCGGCGGAACGGATACCTGGAACATCGGGGCGGCCTTCCGCTACCGCCCTCGCCGCCTCGATGGCGGCCCGCACTTCACCCTCGGACATGTCGAGCGGCACCACCATTGTCGGCAGCACCACGGCGTCGTCCAGGGGGAGCACAGGAAGCGTCAACGTCTCAGCCATGAAGGCCTCATCTCCGTGTTTCTTGTCAACTGCCGATGTCAAGAGCTGAGCTGCCTGCTTTGTTTCCACGACCCGTTCGCGTTTAGCGGAACGCCGCCGAAGTGCCGCGGACCCGTGCTTTGCGTGCCGGCTGGGCCGCGTTACGCTCTCGTGGACACGGCGCTCGAAGCCGGCCGTACCGGGCGCGGCGCCTCCCGCGCCTCATCACGATTCAGGAGTAGCGGAGCATGGGGACCGTGGCAGAGAACCTGTGCGGGCCGGCGTCGTGACGCCGGCCGTATGTCCCGATTGCGGGGCTGAGGTCCAGCCCGCCGACCTGGTCTGCGTGACGTGCGGCGCCAATCTGACCCACGTGGACCTGGCGGACGAGGAACGGCCGTCACCGCCGACAGTCATGCACGAGCGGGTGCGACTCGAGGACGTCCGCTCCGCCGCGGCGTCAGGGCCCGCAGCGACCTGCCCGCTCTGCGGCACGGCGCTGCCGGAGCCAGCGGCCCGCTCCTGCCCGGCGTGCCATCGGACGTTGCGCCACCCAGCCTCAGTCACCTCGCTCGTTGTACTGCGGCTGTCTTTTCCCACTGGCAACGTGGACGTGCCTGCCGGGACCTCCGTGGTTCTTGGCCGCGCGCCGGAGGAATCGTTGGTGGCCGCGGCCTTCGATCACCACGACGACGTGTCGAGGCGGCACGCCACAATCACCGTGGACGACGCCGGGCGCGCGACCGTCCGTGACGAGCAATCCACGAACGGGACATTCGTCAACGGTGACAGGGTCCTGCCAGGCGCCACCGTGACCCTGTCGGATGGTGACAGCCTGCGCCTGGCCGGAAGGGTCACCGCCCGCGTTCATCTGCCGCACGCGGGGCCTGATCCCGCCGCCCTGGCGCGCGAGGAAACCGGCTAACGGACCGGCCGGCTGACGCGCGGCAGGGCTACGCCCAGGACGCTCCGCCATCGGAGGTTTTCAGCTGCTTCACCGCGCCAGTCATGCCGTCGGCGTAGTACAACTGGCCAAGACCAGTTCCCGTTGCGATCACCCCAGGCGCGCCCTTGGCGGACGTGGGGCTCACCTTCTGCCACTCTCCCCAAGACCCGGCATGCCACCTGATTGCCCAGACGTGGCCGTCGATGCCCACCCGGCTGCCACGGTGTCGCCATCGCCCCAGCGGACGCTGGTGAGTCCGCCCACAATCTTGCCGCCGAGGTCATTCACGGGTACCTCCGTGTGTGTTCCGATCCATGCCGCAGTTCCGCCTCGGTTCCGTTGAACGCATCCGCATCGATCCCGTTGACAGTGCCCCACTGCCAGAATTTCCAGGTCCGCCACGGCGCCACGGATGCGGGCGAGGCATCCGAGGGGTACGCGATCCAAAGCGGGAACCCCGTGCATCCGGGCAGCTTCGCGAAGTCGGCGTCTTTGAACGTGATTCCCTCGGTTGCCTTGCAGAACGCGAACGCAAGGCCTCTTGCCGAACGTCGCCCACGGTTCAGCCGATTGAGCCAAATTTGATGGAATTGAAAGCGAGCCGCGCCGTTGGTGATCCCCGAAACTATGAACGGCGACCGCTGCGCTGTTTACCTTGTTTGCCTCACACAGTCTCAGCCGGGGGGACCGAATCGCGGCGTGGGAAGGCGATGCCCCCTTTGCGCGTGCGCCACGTCAAGATCTCGAACGTGTACTGGCCCTGCAGGACACCTGGATCCTTGGCGACGAGCGCGCGTACCGCGTCATGCGACCCCTGCTGGTAAATGCCGAATCCGGTCACGGGCTCGTCTTCCGGCTTGGACTCGGTGACCGGTCCCGCCGCGAGTACCTGACCTGCGGCCCCGAGACCGATCGTGTACGCGGCGTGCGCACGGAAGATTCGCTCCTGGGTCTGTTCGTCGAACTCCTGGCTCTGCCTGGTCCGCCGCAACAGGACAAGCTCATAGGTGTCGAACTCGATGCTGCCGGGGTCGATGCTCATGACACGCCTTCCCTGTGTCGCTTCTTACGCCGGGGTCCAGTCAGGCCCACGGGCCAACGGCGTTGCCGTCCGGATCAGTGAACGTCGCGAACTTGCCGTAGCCGACGGGCGGATCGGTCGGTGGCACGAGCGTACGTCCGCCCACGGCGGCCGCCTTGTCGAGGTATGCCCGCGGGTCATCCACGCGCAGCTAAATCTTGACGCCTGGTGGGTCGGCCGCGCCCTGGCGAGCTGGCGCGCGCACGGTGCTCGGCTGGCCGCTCGGGACGCGGTTGGTTGCCACGGCGGCGAGCTTAGGCCGGTCAGGAGCCCGCGAACCTCGCGCGCGTGTAACGAACGAGGTTCAGCGCCTCGGGCGGCAGCGGCACGTGGCCGCCGAACGCACGCGCGCCCCATGCCACGTGCGCGCAGTGCTCCACCACACTCGCCTGGTGCAGGGCAGCGGCGGGCGTCGCGGCAATGGTGACAAGGCCATGGCTGGCGACCAGGGCACTGCCCACGCGGCCGAGCACCGCGACAGCGTTCACGCCGACTGCCGCCGTGCCGCTCATCGCGTAGGCGGTGACGGGGACCTCGCCGCCCACGAACAGCACCGCCTCATCGATCACAGGCGGCACCGGAACGCGGGCGCACGCGAACATGGTCGCGTGCGGCGGGTGGCTGTGCAGTACCGCGCCTACCTCGTCAAACGCTCCGTAACAGGCCAGGTGAAGCAGCCTTTCCGTGGACGGCGGGGGCCGTCCTGCCAGCTGCTCGCCTGCCATCGTGAGCACGGCGAGATCGTCCGTCGTCATCTCCTGGTAAGGAACCGCAGACGGGGTGATCACGACGTGCCCGTCGTCGAGCCGGGCGGAAACGTTCCCGCTGGTGCCTGAGCTCAGGCCGAGTTCGAGCATGCCCCTGGCCGCGGCGAGTACGGCGGCGAAAGCCGCCTCAGGGGACCCCGACGGGTCAGGCACGTAAGACCTCCGGGTGCGCCGGGCGGCGGCTACGGCCGCTCACCGCGGAGCGGCCGACGTCATCAACGATCACCGCCGAAGATGTCTCGCATGCCGTGGGTGACCCCGGGCCTGGTTGCGTCGGCTCGGGCAGCGCGGCAGGCCGGAATCGTACAGTTGAATCAGCCCGCTCACGAGGACCCGTCCGGAGGTGAGGCCGGTGCGCAAAGCGCCGGTGCGTAAGGTGCCGGTTCGTAA
Organism: Streptosporangiaceae bacterium; assembly: GCA_035517695.1. Classification (GTDB taxonomy): domain Bacteria; phylum Actinomycetota; class Actinomycetes; order Streptosporangiales; family Streptosporangiaceae; genus DATFVJ01. The sequence goes on along the minus strand of DATIYI010000297.1, from coordinate 8,049 downwards.
GGTGCCGGTTCGTAAGGCGCCGGTTCGTAAGGCGCCGGTTCGTAAGGCGCGGCGCGAACCTGCCGACGCCGAGATCACGATCGGGGTGGATGTCGGGACCACCGCGGTCAAGGCGATCGCGGTAGACGGGCGTGGGCGCGTCCGCGGCCGTGCCAGGGTGGCGCACGAGGTGTGCGTAGCGGATCCGGACAGCTTTGAGCACGACGCCGCCGCGGCGTGGTACGAGGGCCCGCAGCGGGCGGTCGCGGCACTCGGGCCCGCGGCGAGCCCGGCTGCTGGGCTGGGCATCGCCGCTTGCGTGCCCTCCCTTGTCGCCCTCGGCGATCATCTCGAACCCCTGTCACCTGGGTTGCTGTACGGCGACTGGCGTGGGCGTGCCGCCGCGGCGGCGTGGCCGCCAGCCAGCCCGCTCGACATTCGCGAGGGCGAAGCCTTTCTGCACTGGGCGGCCAAGCAGTGGCCCGGTGCGCGCGCCTACTGGCCCGCGCAGGCCCTTGCCGCGGTGGCTCTTGGCGGCGAACCGGTCATCGACTCCTTCACGGCCATGTCGTACTTCCCGATATTCGACGGGCGCCACTGGGATCCGGCAGAGCTCAGCAGGATCGGCGTCACCGAGGACCAGCTGCCGATTGTGGTCACCGAGATCGGCGCGACCGCTCGAAGCCTCGGCGGCCTGACCCGCGGATCAGCCCGCAGCAATGGCGACGCTGATCGGGCTGGGCGCACGTCCCTAGCACCCGGCGGTGTCGACGTGATGACGGAGCAGATCACCGCCGGTGTGTCACAGCCGGGCGAGGCGCACATCATGTGCGGTACCACCCTGCTCACCTGGGCCGTGATGCCCGACGATGGTGACGTGCCCGGGCTGTGGCGGTTCCCCCATCGGCGCCCCGGCCTGTGCCTTCTCGGCGGGCCGAGCAATGCGGGCGGGCTCTTCCTCGGCTGGGCGCGGCGCCTGCTCGGAGGCACCCGCGCACGCACCGCTAGGCGCAGTGGCCTGGGTCCGGGCATCGACCCGCATCCGGACCGGATACCGCTGTGGACGCCCTACGTCCGCGGCGAGCGTATTCCGCTGCACAACACCTCGGTCCGCGGGTCACTGCACGGCCTCGACCTCATGCACGACGCCACCGCCCTGCGCCGCGCCGCCTACGAGGCCACCGGTTTCGTGGCCCGCCGCATCCTCGACATGGCCGGCTGCTCGCCCAGCCAGGTCGTGGCCACCGGCGGGGGGACCAAGGACCGCGCCTGGATGCAGGCGCTCGCCGACTGCACGGGAGTGCCAGTGATCCGCGCGGCCGTGCCCGAGGGCGCGGCGCTGGGCATGGCCTGGATGGCCAGGATCGCCGCGGGCCTGGAGTCGTCTCTCGACGACGCGGCAAGGTGGTCACGGCCCGGCCGTCCCGTGTACCCGGACGAGCGATGGGCCCGCGCGTGCTCCCGCAGGTACGAGCAGTTCCGCGAGCTCGCCGCCGCGGTCAGAACGTATTGAGTCCGGCGGTGGCACAGACAGACAGGGCTCGGCCGCCTGGCCGACCCACGCGCCGCGTGGTCGAGTGTCAGGTCAGGTGCGCGTCGGCCGACAATTCCCGCGCCCGCCCGCGGAGCCGTTAAGGGGACGGCATGAAGCGAATGGCGATCGCATTGACGCACCTCGCTGACCGCCCGCGGTGTGCAGCGGGCTCGCCGGTGCCCGGTATGCCCCAGCCCGACCGTTGTATGATTACAACTAATGACTGGGCACCCCGCGAACCCTAATGGCGGGCAATCCCGCAATCCGGGACGCTACCGCTGGGTGGCTTTGTCCAACACCACCCTCGGCGTGACGATGGCGACCATCGACGCGTCCATCGTGATCATCTCGTTGCCCGCGATTTTCCGCGGCATCCACCTGAACCCGCTCGCGCCCGGGAACATCAGTTACCTCTTGTGGATAATCATGGGCTACCTGCTGGTCACTGCGGTTCTGGTGGTCACGCTGGGGCGGCTTGGCGACATGTTCGGCCGGGTCCGGATCTACAACATGGGTTTCGCGATCTTCACGGCCGCCTCCATCGCGCTGTCGCTTGACCCGTTCCGCGGCGTCGCTGGCGCATTGTGGCTCATCTGCTGGCGAATCGTGCAGGCTGTCGGCGGCGCGATGCTGATGGCCAACTCGGCGGCGATCCTGACCGACGCCTTTCCGGCGAGTCACCGTGGCATGGCGCTTGGCATAAACCAGATCGCTGGGATCGCTGGCATGTTCATCGGCCTGCTCGCCGGTGGGCTGCTCGCCGCCTGGGACTGGCGGGCCGTGTTCTGGGTGAACGTGCCCATCGGCGTGTTCGGGACAATCTGGGCCTACCGGAGCCTGCGCGAGACGAGCAGCAGGCAGTACGGACGGATCGACTGGCCGGGGAACGTCACCTTCGCGGCCGGTGCCGGCCTGCTCCTCATTTCCATCACCTACGGCATCCAGCCTTACGGCGGGCGCTCGATGGGGTGGACCAATCCGATGGTGCTCGGCGGCCTGGTGGCCGGCGTGGCGCTGCTCGCCGCGTTCTGCGTCATCGAGACCAAGGTGGCCGAGCCGATGTTCCGGATGGGCCTGTTCAAGATCAGGGCCTTCGCCGCGGGCAACGCCGCGGCGTTGCTTGCCGCCATCGCCCGCGGCGGGCTGCAGTTCATGTTGATCATCTGGTTGCAGGGCATCTGGCTTCCGCTGCATGGTTACGACTACCAGCGCACCCCGCTGTGGGCTGGCATCTATCTGCTGCCGCTGACCACGGGGTTCCTGATCGCAGGCCCGGTCTCTGGGTATCTGTCCGACCGGTTCGGCGCGCGCCCGTTCACGACCGGCGGTCTGCTCATCACCGCGGCGTCGTTCACCGGCCTGATGCTCATCCCGGTGGATTTCAGCTACTGGACCTTCGCGCTGCTCATCTTCGCCGCGGGAATCGGGCAGGGCCTGTTCGCCTCGCCAAACACGTCCGCGATCATGAGCAGCGTGCCCGCCGGCCAGCGGGGCGTCGCCTCCGGCATGCGCGCGACATTCCAGAACTCGGGCACATCGCTGTCGATCGGCGTCTTCTTCTCGCTGATGATCGTGGGCCTTGCCGCCGCGCTGCCGGCCACGCTCACCGCGGGCCTGCGTGCCCAGGGTGTACCGCTCGGTGTGGCTGCGGGCGTGGCGCACCTGCCGCCGGTCAGCACTCTGTTCGCCGCGTTCCTCGGCATCAACCCGGTCAGCAACTTGCTCCGGCCCTCTGGCGTTCTGCACACGTTGCCGCCGCACAATGTGGCCGTGCTCACGGGGAAGGAGTTCTTCCCGCACCTGATCTCCCAGCCGTTCCACCACGGGCTGATCACCGTTTTCACGGCAGCGACCGCGATGGCGCTGCTCGCCGCGCTCGTGTCGCTGTTGCGCGGAGCGCAGTACTACTTCGACGAGCCGCCCGCCCAGCCAGCGCCGCCGGCGACGACCGGGGTCCGCTGAGGTCGCTGCGCTTTGGGTCAGGCTCCGCCACGGCGCGGGGCTGGCTTCCGCATCGACGCCGCGTTCGGCGCCGCAGCGCTCCGGCCGCATATCGCCTTCGAGGCCGGCGACCCGCGCCTCCTCGCGCAGCTCGCTGCGCGAGGAGGCGCGGGTCGCCATCGTGCCACAGTCAGTCGCCGACGCCCGGCGCGAGCTGCTGGACCGCATAGCGATAATCCGGCCCGCGCCGACCGGCCGGATCGCGCTTGCGTGGCGGACCGAAGGCCCGATCAGCCCGGCGGCACAAGCGCTGATCACGCGGGTGCAGGCGGCCGTGGCGCGTTCAACTCAGTAGCGGACTGCGGGCTGCCCGCGCCCAAGACATCGACGACGTGCACCGCCTTTGCGCGTGCCGCACATTCAAAACGCTGGGCACCAGGCTGCCTGAGCCCCCCGGCCGCGCACCCGTGCAGCACCTTAGCCCGCGGAAGAAGGTTTCCCAGTCGACCGTAATGACGCCCCTGCCCGGTATACCCTCGGAAAGCCAAGCCTACTTTACCTGCCTTTACCTGCGTTTTACATCACCGATGTCCCGGGGGGGCCTTGACGCAGTCCTTCAATGTAGTTATGCACACCGGCGCCGAAGGTGGTCAGCGAGAAGAATTGCGCGCGGCGTTCTTCTGGTCGCAACGATCGGCAGCCAGAAGATTCCGATGCGCTCTTGGCCTTTGCCTCCGCCTTTGCCTGCTCCGCCTTTGCTTGCTCCGCCTTTGCCTGCTCCGCCTTTGCCTGCTCCGCCTTTGCCTTCTCCGGTCTCCTTCCGCATGACTCCACTCGACGATCTTGGCGTGCGCCCTATCCTTAAGAGCACGCCGTTGCCTGGCCCGTAACGTTGCCTGCCGCTACATCGCAGCACGTCCTTCCACTCGCCATTGCGCGTGGGAGCGCGGTATGCGGAGTGCCCGAGGCGGCGGAACTTGCCGCGGCCCGTGCAGCCGGGCGATGGGGGCGCGTGAGCGCCAACTGGACGCGGCTGGGAGCGCCGGAGCGCCTGCGGGGCATATCCAGCTGTAACCCACCTAGCCCAAATGCTGAGCCAGCCGTGGGGATTGATTAACGAGCCACACCGGCGTGAGACAAACTACGTGTGCGGTGAGGAACTCGCATTGACCCTGATTGCCGATCCGACCGCTGTATAGCCGTGAGGTCGTCAAAGACAATGGTTATCGCGAGCAGGCCGACGCGTGATCGCAGGGTACGGAACGGAACGGATCTTGAACTGGCTTCACCCTACCTGTTGGGCTTGCTCTTGTGGCGTTCCGCTGGGATACTCGGCACAGGTAATCGGATAGGCTCACGACTACAACTGGAAGGCTAGTGCCGTGGCAACTGACACACCAGCAGCGACTCACCCTTCCGCCCCAGCACCTCCCGGTAAGTGGAGTAGCGCGACTTTGGTTGGGCGTGCAGAGGGTGGCGACGAATTAGACATATGGGTAAGTGTCTATGACGCTGTTAGCGGCAAGTGGAGCACACCCGTTCACGTTTAGTCACCCTTTCTTGACGCACAGCAAACCTACTCGGCCTCCCAGTGGCCTCTGCCAGTCGGTCCCGAAATCCCCGCCGGTTGTTTCGATAGGGTGTAGCTGCCATCCTCGACCGGCGGGGATTGTGTTCTGCCTCGCCCTTGCTTGCGCCAAACTGACCGCGATCTCGACAAGGCGCCCGGTGCCTCTTCTTCAGAAGGCGTTCGCTGTCGTCGGCACGCCGCATGGCTGTCGCGCGAAGCTACCAATGCGGGGCTGCTCGTCACCTGGGAAGCTCTGGCCTGTCGATGATCCGCAGCCAGCTTCCGTCCGGCTGGCGACGCGCCAACTGGACCCTGCCGCCGGTGTTGTCGGCCGGACGCGTCCAGGTGAGAGCGAGGTCGCCACTTCGCACTGTGGGCAGCGCCTCCTCGTATTCGAAATGCTGACCCGAGCAGGCCCGCGGCGGACTGCGCGGCACGCTTACGGTCGGCACCATGCTGTCGACCGGCCGCCAGGACGTGCCCGCGCTGCTCGGGCGTTTCCACGCAAGTCATCCCGACGTCGGCTGGCGGACGAGACGTTCATCGACTTCCCGCCCGGATGGGGTAACCGCGCGGTCGTGGACCGTGCCTTCGCCGCCGCGGGCCTCGAACGGCAGGTGTTCTTCGAGGTGGCCGACTTCGCCACCGCGGCGGGGCCTGTCCGCCACAACCTCGGCGTAGCCTTCCTACCTGCGCCACCCGCGGCCAAACTGTCCGGCCTGCGGGCCTTCGACGTAGCCGGCGGCTCCCTCAACTGGGAGATGTTCGTCGCCACACCGGCCGGCCGCCGGCTCCGCCGCGGCGCGGGCCTTCCTGGCGGAACTGCTTTCACCCGGTTGATCACGCATGGGCTATCACCAGCGCGACATGGACGCCGGCAAGGTGCGGCGGCGGCCGGCCCCGCGCTCGCCAAGCCAGCCGGCAGGCCCGCCGATCCCTGATTACGGAATGCTCAAAATGATCCTGAACGGCTGCCGCGTGGGATCCGCCGCGGCAGCCGTTCGGCATGTTTGGTGTTGAACGTCCGGACCGGCGGGGTTCTGCGCGGGCAGCCCGCGGGTGCGAAGACAATGGCGGCATGACCGAGTCCCAGCCGGCCACTGCGCCCTTCTCCGGCCGAACGGCGTGGGCGCGGAATCTGCAGACCCCGCTGCGGATGTTCCTGCGGACCGAGACGGGCAGTGCCGCGGTTCTGCTGGCCATGGCGGTGGCGGCGCTCATCTGGGTGAACGCCGATGCGTCGTCGTACGAAACCGTCTGGCACACCCAGTTGTCGATCCGCGTCGGCGGTGCGGGCATATCTGAGGATCTGCGCGGCTGGGTGAACAGCGGGCTGATGACGTTCTTCTTCTTCGTCGTCGGGCTGGAAGCCCGCCGCGAGTTTGACATGGGCGAGTTGCGCGAGCGGCGGCGGCTGGCGCTGCCGGTCCTGGCGGGCGCCGGCGGGATGGTGGTACCTGTCGCGATCTACCTGGCTGTGAACGCGGGCCGCTCCTCCGCGCACGGATGGGGCGCGGCGATGTCGACGGATACCGCGTTCGCGCTCGGCATGCTCGCCCTCGTCGGCCCGCGCTTTCCTGATCGGCTGCGGGCCTTTATGCTCACCGTCGCGGTCGTCGATGACCTCGTCTCGCTCGTGGTGATCGGGGTCGCCTACAGCAGCAACGTGGTGCCGGTCGCGCTGCTGGCCGCGCTCGGGATCTTCGGGGTGATGCTGCTCATTCGCGCCGCGGGTATCCGGTTCGGGCTGGTCTATGCGCTGCTCGGCATCGCGGCGTGGGTAGCGGTCTTCAAGTCGGGCGTGGACCCGATCGTCGTCGGCTTGGCGATGGGACTGCTGACCTACGCCTACTCGGCCAGCCGCAGCGACCTCGAACGCGCGACGGACCTTTTCCGCAACTTCCGGGAGCAGCCGACACCTGAGCTCGCGCGGTCGGCAACCGCCGGGCTCACCTCGGCTATTTCACCTAACGATCGGCTGCAGCAGCTCTACCACCCATGGACGAGCTTCGTCATCGTCCCACTGTTCGCGCTGGCCAACGCCGGGATCGCTATCAACGGCGGCTTTCTGGCGCGTGCGTACACGTCGCCGATCACGCTGGGCATCCTTTTCGCCTACGTGGCAGGCAAGCCCATCGGGATCGTCGGCGCGGCGTGGCTCGTCACCAAGGTGAGCCGCGGCCGGCTGCGCCCTCCCGTCGGCTGGGCCGCCGTCACCGGCGCCGGCGCCATCGCGGGCATCGGCTTCACCGTTTCCCTGCTGATCGCGACCCTGGCGTTCAGCGGCACCCAGCTCGAGGAGGCGAAACTCGGCGTCCTCAGCGCGGCGCTCGGAGCCTCCCTGTTGACATGGGTCGTCTTCCGTGCCACCTCGCTGCTTCCGCCCCGGCTGCGGATCCGCGCATTGCTTGGCACCTCCGAGGTGCTCATCGATCTCGGCGCACCTGTCGATCCCGATCGCGACCACATGCGAGGCCCGCAGGACGCGCCGGTAACCGTGGTCGAGTACGGCGATTTCGAGTGCCCCTATTGCGGCCAGGCCGAGCCTGTTGTCCGCGAACTGCTTGCTGACCATGGCGACGTCAGATACGTATGGCGGCACCTGCCGCTGAACGACGTGCACCCGCACGCGCAGCTTGCCGCTGAGGCGGCCGAGGCCGCCGCGGACCAGGACGCGTTCTGGGAGATGCATGACCTGCTGCTCGAGCACCAGGATGAGCTACGGGCTGCCGACCTCATCCGCCACGCGGGAAACCTTGGCTTGGAGGTCGAACGGTTCAGCGACCACATCAGGAGACGCGCGGGCGCCGCCAGGATCGCAGAAGACGTCGACTCGGCCGACCTGAGCGGCGTCTCTGGCACGCCGACGTTCTTCGTCAACGGCCGGAGGCACTACGGCGTTTACGACATCGGCACGCTGTCCACGGCGGTCAAGGCCGCCAAGGCCACGGCTGCCATCAGGCGCAGGTCCGGCGCCGCGAGGGACCGCGTGCAAGGCGGCTGAGCTGCGGGTACGCGGGTGGCG
>DATIYI010000296.1:0-28643 GCA_035517695.1 Streptosporangiaceae bacterium | reverse complement strand
CAGGACTTGGATACCGGACCCCGCAAGAGGTGCTGGACCAGTATCTGACCAATCAGGCGGCAGCATAAAATAGCTCAATAAATGCCTGTCCGGAAAACGCGAGGCAGCCCAGTGCCCAGTTCCGGAAGTTGGCCCAGTTCTCCTCGGTCAGCCAGCGTTCGGCGATACCGGGGAACTGAAACAGCAGCATGTACCACGACTTCTCGCACTGCCGCAACGTACGGCGGAAGGTGACCGGGTTACCGACGGAGAGCGCGACCAGGTGGTCGACGCTGCCGGGCGCGAGCGAAGCGATCCCCCAGGCCAGGGCGGCGCCCCAGTCGTGGCCTACCACGTGCGCTCTGGCGATCTTGAGGTCGGCGAGGACCGCCACCACATCCGCCGCCAGCAGCCCAAGCGAGTAGGCCTCGATGGCCTCGGGCTTGCCGGAGCGCCCGTAGCCGCGCAGGTCGGGGACGATGACCTGGAACCCTGCCCCGGCCAGCGCCGGTACCTGGTGCCGCCAGAGCCGGCCGGAGTCGGGAAAACCGTGCAGCAGCACCACCGGTCGCCCCTGCCCCGTTACCTGGTACTCGATACCGACCCCGTCGACATCCACCCGGCCCATCTGTCCTCCTCGCGTGCTCGCGTACACGTGACCGACGCACTGGGTGTCGTTCCTGGTGGCAATTGCGCTGTCAGCGCGGCCCGCCGCGACGATCTATCAACATGATGCCCGGTACCCCTAGCCCCCTCGCCCTGCCCGCAAGGTCGTGCGCGGGCGATGAGGGCGGGTGCGTCCGGCCAGCCGCCGAGGCATGTTTGTGGTCATCGTGGTTTCCTTGTCCGAGGTCAGGGATCGGGCAGCAGGGCGGCTAGCGAGCCGGCGCTCAGTTCGGCCCAGGCGGGGATAACGAGAGCTGCGCGGTCCTGAAACGGCAGCGCGGCGAGGCGGTTGCGCATCGCGGTGGTCTCTTGCACGTGCCGGGCCCTGGGCGTTCTACGGGCGGCGTATCGGGCCAGCGCCTCGCTGGTGCCGGGCGCGGCCGCCAGTTCCTGCGCCAGCACCGGGGCGTCTTCGGCGGCCATCGAGGCACCCTGCGCCATGCTCGGCGTAGTCGCGTGCCAAGCGTCACCGACGAGCACAACGCGCCCGCGCACGGGCATCTCCACCCAGGCTTCCTCGGCCGCGCTAAACTGCACCCGCGCGTCGTCCAGGACATGGACCAGGACCTGGGCATGGACGCCCGTGAGGTCGCCGAAGCGGTCCCGGACTGTGGCCGCGCGGCCCGCCGCCGGGTCGCTGAACGGACTGGCTGTGTGTGCGCCAGCCGCTCGTGCAGGCCCGCCGGGCGGGCCACCACACCGCGCCACCAGGACTCGCCGCCGTAGCGGGGCGCAGCATCGGGCCAGAGCTGGCTTCTGACGGTCGAGTGGGCGCCGTCGGCGCCGACGACCAGGTCGTATTCGGTGGCGGATCCGTCGCTCAGCATCACCGCGACGCGCGCGCCCGACTCGCGTGCGCCGGGCTGGTTCAGCGATTGGACGTCGGCGCCTTCCCGGACGGCTACCGGGCACCACGCCGCCAGCGCCCGCAGCGCCCGCGAGCGATGAACGGCGACCGAGGGCCTGACGCCGGGTCATACCTGCGCGAGGTCGGCGGCGCCCGCGGCGGTGCCGTCGGAGCTTTGCATCCGCAGCCGCTCGATGACGCGGCCGCACGACAGCAGCACCTCGGCCGCGCCGAGGGCCGCGAAGGCGCGCATGCCGTTGGCCGGGATGAAAAGCCCGGTCGGGACGGCGCCGGACGCGGCCTGCCGCTCCACCAGGTCCACCTCCCAGCCCAGCTCGTGCAAGACCTTCGCGGCCGTCAGGCCGGCGATACCCGCACCGGCCACTAGCGCGCGGGGTGTGCTGCTCATGGATTGACTGTGCGGCAGGCGCACCGCCGCCGCCAGTGACACCGCCGTGACAACCCTCTGACGTCGCGCGGCGCCAGGGGCAGAAAGACCAGATGGTCGCGAGCCGGACAGGTCCGGGCGTGATCCCGCACGCCGGGCCTTCGACGGTCACGCTGCCGACGGCTGGCCGGGTATTCGACACTGGCCGGGAAGAGTTCGCCTGGGCCCGGCAACAGCTCGCCGATCTGATGCCACACCGGCCCGTATCTGCAGTACCGCGTCCGAGCTGAAGCAGGACATGCCGATGCTCAACCCGCGCATCTTCGCCCGCCGCGGGCACAGCGTCGGCAGCATCTCGATCTTCGTGCAGTTCTTCGCCTACTTCGGGTTCATCTTCCTGGTCCGGCAGTACCTGCAGATCGTCCGCCACGAAATTCGGCTCCCGCCCGGTTTGTGTGACGGGCCTCGCCCTGATCCCCGCAGCGCTGGCCATCCTCGCCCAGGTCGGCTCGGCCAGTCCCCACTGGATTCTCGCCGCCGGGCTGCTGGCGGCGCCGGCATGGGGGGCTGTCCTGCCCGTCAGAGCGGGCCGCGCCTGCCGCTATGGCGGCCACCCGGCCCACCTGGGCGATGCCCACCCAGCCGCGGGGCCGCAGCGCTCTAACTCGTCCTTACCAATCACGGCGGGCTATCGGGGAAGGAGGCGTCCGCGCCGGACGCGATTGACTCCGGGGTGCTGGGTGGTGCGGCGGCAGGTTCCTCGGGGAAGACCATGCCACACTCCTCGCCGATCGGTGTTCCTTGATCTGGCCGAAGAACCCGGGCCCGGCGGCCCGCAGAGCCGGGTCGGCTGGCTCGCCGCAGTCCTGCGTGGCCCGGGAGCGGGTGATGTCGAGCCACTTGCCTTGCGCTGAGCTGGACGAGGTGGGCCGCGTGCAGCGGTGGGGCGCGGTTCCAGCAGGGTTGCAGTGATGCCTGCCGGGCATCGAGGACGGCCGGCTCGCGTTGGGTGCGGTCGCGCGGAAGCGAGTGAACCGCCAGGTCGTCATCGGTCCCTCCCGGCGCGGGGCCCCGGATAGTCGCGGATGCTGGGGGTTGCTGCTTGACACGGACCCTTGTTCCGCGGCCCGCTTGCTGTGGTGTCAGGCGGGGGTGATGATGACGGGCAGGCTGAGGGGTCCTCTCATGATGCCGGCGGGCACCCAGGTGAGGTCCGCGGTCGAGGTGGCCGGCCGGAGGTCGGGAAACCTGCGCAGCAGGGTTCCGATCCCGATCTCGGTCTCTATCCGGGCCAGTGGAGCACCCAGGCAGTGGTGGATGCCGTGACCGAATGCCAGATGCCCGGCGGCGGGCCTGGAGACGTCGAGGGTGCCGCGCTCGGTCTCGGCTAGCGCCGGGTCCGAGCGGTTGGCCGAGGTCAGCGATACGACCACGATGTCTCCCTGGGAGATCTGGGCGCCACCAAAGTCGACGTCCTTGGCCGCGAACCTCATCGGTGTGTACTCCACTGAGGTGTCGAACCGGAGGAACTCCTCGACCGCCCCGCGAAGTAGCTCAGGCTGCTCGCGCAACCGCTGGGCCTGGTCGGGATGTTCGAACAGCGCCACCAGCGCGTTGCCGAGCAGGTTGACCGTCGTGTCGTGCCCGGCTATCACCAGCAGGTTCGCAGTCCCTACGAGTTCCTCCTCGGACAGCCGGCCGTCCTGCTCGTCCCGAACGGCGACCAGCGCCGACAGCAGGTCATCTGCTGGTGCGCGCCGCTTTTGGGCGACGAGCTCGGTCAGGTACCGGTTGAGGTTGATGAAGCCCTGGCGCTGCTCCGGCGAAGGCAGGCCGAGCGCCGCCACCGTCCATTCGCGGAACTGGCCCTGCTCGGCCTCCTGCACCCCCAGCAGTTCCGAGATGACCCTGACCGGAAGCAGACCGGTGTACGACCGCACCAGGTCGGTCTTACCCGCCGCCTCGATGTTGTCCGCCAGTTCCTCGGCGATCTCCCTTACCCGCGGCCGTAAAGATTCCATCCGTGGGCGGGTGAATGCCGCGGCCACGAGACGCCGCAGCCGGGTGTGATCGGGGGGATCCGCCATCAGCATGTTCGGGCCGAGTCCGACGCCGGGTTTCAAGTTCGTGAACCCAGCCGCAGTAAGCGTGTCCAGGGCCGGTGCCTGGTCCCTCAGCAGCGCCGGGTGGGTAAGAGCCACCTTCGCCAGCTGGTAGTCCACCACGATCCAGCAGGGGATGCCGTTGAGTATCCGCGCCCGGTGAATGGGTCCCCGGGCCCGCAGTTCGGCGTATCTGGCCTGCGCGGCGGACTTGAACGCGCTATCAACGGTCGGGCCGGCAAGCAGAAGGTTCGTTCGGCTGTCCTCAATTGTGGCCACGAGCTGCCCCTTCTAGAAGAGAGCGAATAGTTAGCGCGGACTTCCGCGCAGCGCCAAGCATCGCGTCGCCTGCCGGTGGGCCTACCTGCCGGGTGCGGCGGTCGGCCCGTGTGTCAGGCGCCTGGTTTCGGACCGGTCGGGAGGAGCGTGGCGGAGGTGATCCCATGCGGGTCAAACCGTCTCCTGGCTCAGAGCAGCCGGGCCGCGTTGCCGCCGTACGTACCCATGATCTGCGCGGAATCAAAGCCGTCCGGCGGCGGGGTGAAGGTACGGACACGCGCTCCGCCAGGAATATCGATAGCGCCCATGGCCACCCCCTTGTTGCTCGGCCTTGTTGCTCGGCGCAGCCGGGCCCCCGGCACTTCGGGCTTTGGCGCGCCTGCCCGTCACTTAACCGAGCATCCCGCCGCCCACCTGATACATGGCACGCGAAACCCGGTTTCGCGGGCGAGCGAAGCGATTCGGGTGACCTCCCCGGTATAACCATCGCAGGTAAGCACTTCACCGTCGGCCGCCTGGGCGGCGAGGGGGCGTGCTGGCTCACGCCAGGCTCTCGTCGATGAAGGTGCGGGTGAGCTCGTCGAGGTGGTGGCGGGTGCCGTCGGGGAGGTCGCGCAGGGGTCCTTGCCCGGTGAGTACCGCCAGCCCGTGCACCACGGACCAGACGGGGTATTCGATGCCGTCGCGGCGCCGCCGCTGGAGGACCCCGGCGTCGGCCAGCTCGTCGAGCACGGCGCGGAGATGACCCAGGGGTGTGCGCTCCTGCCCGGTCCCGCCATCGGGAGCTCCGTAGGCTTGCTGCTGCGGTAGGGCGAACGCGGTTGCGAACAGCCCCGGTTCTTGCCGGGCGAAGTCCAGGTACGCGGTGCCGATGGCGTGCAGCCGGCGCCGGGCCGCGGCGGGATCGCCGCGCTTGCCGCGCACGCGGGCGACGCCGGCGGCCATGCGGTCGGCGAGCTCGCGCAATGCGGCCGCGCAGACCGCGGCGAGGAGCTCGTCACGGCTGGCGAAGTGCCGGTAGGCGGCGTTGGGCACCACGCCCACCATCCGCGTCGCCTCGCGGAGCACGACGGCGTCAGGGCCGCCGGCCCGTGCCAGCTCGAGCCCGGCGGCGACGAGGCCGTCGCGGACGGCGCCTCGCGGCCGCCGCCGCGCCTGGCGCGTCTCCGCTACTGATCGGCTGCCCGTCACGATCACAGAATATCAAGAGTGGACAGCGTCCACTAGCCCAGATACTGTGGACAGCGTCCACTTATGACGAAAGGAGGCTCCCGATGAGCAGGAACGCGGTGCGGCGATGTCGGATCTGCCTTGACCCCCGCGCTGGACCTACGGTGAACTCCTGGAATCATCGCAGCGCGCGACGCGGGCGCTGCCCGTAAAGATGCCAGCGCAGGATGCGGCACCGGTTTCAGGCGCCTTTCCGCCAGGCGCTCATTTTCGCCTGCTGGACATTAGGGTTTAGGCGGTTAGGAAATCGATTTTTCCCCGTAACACGCCGTCCGCCGAACCGTGCGGCCAGTGGTTTCCTGCCACCGACGCTTGCAGGCTGGCGCGCCTACTGGTTCGCAGTGCGCAGCTTGAACTGAGCGCCCGCGGGGTCCGTCACGACGGCGAGCCGGCCGTAGGGGGTGTCCCCGGCGTCCCTGACGACCGAGCCGCCGAGGGCCTTGACCTTGGCGACGGCGGCATCCGCATCGTCGACTGCCCAGTAGACCGACCAGTGAGCGGGTACGCCCTCGGGGAGGAAGGCCGCGGCGTCCATGATCCCGGCCATCTGGCCGTCGCCGCCAGGGTGGCGCATGGTCGTGTAGCGGAACTCGTCGGAATCGCCGACGAGGTCGGTGTCCCAACCGAACACCGAGCGGTAGAAGCCGACCGCTGCCGCGTGGTCGCGGGTGTGCAGCTCGAACCAGTTCGGTGCGCCGTGCTCGTTCGATACGGTGAATCCTGGGAAGGTCCCGGGCTGCCAGGCGCCGAGGTGAGCGCCGGTCGGATCGACGAGCACCGCTTGGATGCCAAGGTCGGCCACGGCCATTGGAGGGCTGATGATCTGGGCGCCTGCGGCCTCAGCGGCTGCGACTGTCTTGGCGATGTCGTCGGTGGCCAGGTAGACCTTCCAAATGTCTTGGGCGGGCATGTCGCCCATGTCGCCCATCCCACCGGCCACGGGGACGCCGTTGCGGGTGAACATGAAATAGCCGCCGAACTCCGCACTCGGCTCCTGGGCCTCCCACCCGAAGAGTTCGCCGTAGAACCTGCGGCTGCCCTCCACGTCGGACGTCCACAGATCGGCCCAGCAAGGCGATCCGATGAGGGTATTCCCACGAGTGGCCATGGTGGCTCCTTTGGTCTGGAGGTCCGGTCATCTGGTTCGACGGGCCCGGAGCACGAACCTCATCGCTCCTGCGAAGATATTCGCACCGGCGGCGCGGCGACGAGCCGCTCGGCGACCAACTTCTCGGTGGACGGCAGCGCCACGTTCACGATGCTGAAGTCGGGCGACGCCTTCCTTCTGGTCAGGCCGGGCTCGTGGTCCGCAGCCGGATGGTGCCGTCCAGCTCGCGCAGGCTGGCGAGCATGTCGTCGGTGTACTCGGTACCGATGTCGGTGAGGACGTAGCCCAGGTCGTCACGTGTGCCGAGCAGCTGGCCCTCGATGTTGGCGCCGTGCTCAGCTAGCAGCCGATTGATGGTCGCGAGCACGCCGGGGACGTTGCGGTGCAGATGGGCCAGCCGGTGCGTGCCCGGCGTGCGTGGCAGCGCGACCGCAGGCAGGTTGACGCTCAGCGACGTCGCGCCTGACGTGACGTAGTCGTGCAGTTTCCCGGCGACGAACCCGCCGATGTCCTGCTGCGCCTCCTCGGTCGAGCCGCCGACGTGCGGCGTGAGGATCACGTTCGGCAGGCCGCGCAGCTCGGAGGTGAATTCCTCACCGCGGCTCCGCGGCTCCCGCGGGAACACATCGACCGCAGCCCCGGCAAGATGCCCGGCCTCGACATTGCGCCGCAGCGCCGCTTGATCGAGGACAAAGCCGCGGGACAGATTGAGGAACAGGCTCCCCGGCCGCATCGCCGCGAACTCTGCCTCGCCGAACAGGCCGCTGTTGCCGGGACGGCCGTCCACATGCAGGGTGACCACGTCGGAGATCTCCAGCAGCTCCTGCAGCGTGCCGCAGGACCGCGCGTTGCCCAGCGCCAGCTTGTCGGCGGTGTCGTAGAAGAACACTGTCATGCCGAGGCTCTCCGCCAGCACCGACAGCTGCCCGCCGATCTTGCCGTAGCCGACGATCCCGAGCCGCCGCCCGCGCACCTCATGGCTGCCCGCTGCGGATTTGTCCCAGACGCCCGCGTGCATCTGCGCGTTCTTGCCGGTCAGCCGCCGTGTCAGGGCGATGGTCTCGGCCAGGGCAAGCTCCACCACGCTGCGCGTGTTCGAGAACGGGTCGTTGAACAGCGCGATCCCCCGCCGCGACGCCGCTGCCAGGTCGATCTGGTTGACGCCGATACAGAACGCGCCGACCGCGAGCAGGCCAGGCGCGGCATCAAGGACACGCTCCGTAACATGCGAGCCGGACCGGATGCCAAGCAGCTGAACGCCGCGGACCGCGGCGATCAACTGCTCCTCATCCAAGACCCGCGCCGCCGTCTCCACCTGGTAGCCATCCTTGACCAGCCGAGCGGCCGCGGCGCGGTGAATGTTCTCCAGCAGCAGAACACGAATCTGCCCACCTGCACGGTCCAACGTCAACACCCTGCCCGTCCATGCCTAGCGACCGGTCCCCGTGCGTCGTGCGTGCCACGTATCCGGAGGACCATCCCTGGCCCGGAGGCCAGCAACGCCAGTCACGCCAATCATGAGCACAGCTGAACCCGCGCCGCTCGCCGACACCCCACCTGGTAGCAGGCCGCCGAGCGCGCAACAGGCAGTTGCGACATCCCTTGCCGACAACCCGCCCCGCGCGCCTCTTGCGGGAGACTGTGGTGTTGTAGCGGCTAGAGTAGGCCGCCGCGTTGGGCGAGGTGATACCGGCGCCAGACCGCCGAGTAATCGAATGCATCGCCATTGCACGGGCAGCCCCCTGTGGTGTACGCCCGGCTCGAGCAGATCGGACCAGACGTCCGCTAACCTCCATGTGCCCGGACAGCTAAGCGGCCAGCAGCCGGTTCATCGCCCCATGCTCGAGGGCTCTATCGTCAGCCGAGCGTAGCTAGCGATGCGGTCAGCGCATCGGACTCTCAACCCCGTCGTGCCGCCTGGCTTGGGACGGCGGCCTAGCGGCAGGCGGCTCAGGCGGCGCGCCGGATGAGCCCGGCAGTTTCCAGGTCGACGAGATGACGGTAGGCGGAGCTGCGCGGCGGGCCAGGAAGTCAGGGTGCGCCGGGTGGTGTGATGGCCGCCTGGATGGTGATCGTGCCGCCGTGGCGGAAGGTCAGGGTCAGCGGAAAGCTGTGGCCGGCCTGCAGCGGCGGCGGGTTGATGAGCACGGCGTCGTTGCCGAAGGGGCTGAGGGTGATCGTGGCGTGGGCTGGGATGACCAGGTCTGGCACCACTTTCCTCGGGCCGGCGGCACCGTCGGCGGGGCGTGTGGTGAGCACGATGCGGCGCGCGATTGGGCTGCTGGCGGACAGCAGCTCGTCGGGTCTGTTGCTGAGGTTGCGGATGGTGAGATAAGTGGTCGCGGCGCCGGCGGAGGTGGTGCCGGGGGTGAAGGCCCGCATGGGGATCGCGGCCAGGGTGACCTGGATCCGTACCCGGGCGATCGTGCCTGCCCCGCCGGTGGCGACCCAGGCGGACAGCAGCCCGATCAGCAGGACCGCGCCGGTCAGTGGTGCCAGGGCGGCCATGGCGAGTTCCCGCAGTGGCCGGCGCGGCGCAGCGCGGGACGGGCCAGCCAGTCCGGCTGTCACCACGCTCCGGTTCGCCAGCGTCATCGCCCTGACCTCGGCCTGCGCCGCGGCGGGCGCGGCGTGCGGCGCGCGGTGGCGGCGCGCGCGCGGAAGTGACGCAGCCGCAGGCTGTTGGACACGACGATCAGTGAGCTGGCGGCCATCGCCGTGCCGGCGAGCAGCGGGTTCAGGTAGCCGGACGCGGCCAGCGGGATGGCGACCGCGTTGTAACCGAAGGCCCAAAAGAGGTTGGCCCGGATCACGCGCATGGTGGCCCGGGCGAGCTGCACCGCGTCGGTGACGGTACGGGGGTCGCCGCTGACAAGGGTGAGGTCGGCGGCGCCGATCGCGGCGTCGGCACCGGTGCCGATCGCCATGCCGAGGTCGGCCTCGGCGAGGGCGGCGGCATCGTTGACGCCGTCGCCGACCACGGCCACGCGGTACCCGCCGGCCTGCAGAGCGCGGATGGCCCTGACTTTCCCGTCGGGCCGCACGCCGGAGATCACGCTGTCCGGAGGGATGGCCAGCTCGGCGGCGACCGCGAGGGCGGTGCGCTCGTTGTCGCCGGTGAGCAGGACCGGGCGCAACCCGAGGCTGCGGATACCTGCCACGGCTGCAACGCTGCCCGGTTTGACGGCGTCCGCGACGGTCAGCGCGGCGTGCGCCTGCCCGTTCCAGCCGGCCAGGACCGCGGTCCGGCCCGCGTCTTGGGCCTCCTCCACGGCGCGGCGCAGCCCGGGCGGCACGGCCAGGGACAGCTCACCGCATAGCCGCAGGCTGCCGACAGTCACGGCCAGGCCATCGACACTGCCCTGCACCCCCGCTCCGGCCAGGCTCGTGAAGCCGGTCACCGCTGGGAGGGCGCCCAGACGCGCGGCCGCCTCCCGGGCGATCGCCTGGCCGACGGGGTGCTCGGAGGCGTCCTCCACCGCCCCGGCGAGCCGCAGCACCTCTTTGTGCCCGACCGCGGCCTCGGTGGTGACCGTGTGCAGTGTCATCGCCCCTGTCGTCACGGTGCCGGTCTTGTCGAGCACGACCACGCGTATCCGGCCGACCGATTCCAGCGCCTGCGCGCTCTTGATCAAGATGCCGAGCTGGGCCCCGCGGCCCACCGCGGCAAGCAGCGCGGTGGGGGTCGCCAGGCCCAGCGCGCACGGGCAGGCCACCACCAGAACCGCGAACGTGGCGCTCCACGCGGCCTGCGCCGGCAGGCCGGCTCCCAGCCAGAAGCCGAGCGTGGCGACCGCGAGGGCGATCACGCACGGCACGAAGACCGAGGCGACCCGGTCGGCCAGGCGCTGCGCGGCGGCCTTGCTGGTCAGCGCCTGGTTCACGAACCGGGTTAGCTGCGCGAGCCGGGTATCAGCGCCCACCGCGGTAGCGCGCACGACCAGCCGCCCGCCCATGTTGACGGTGGCACCGGTCACCTCGTCACCCGGGCCGACCTCCGCTGGCACCGACTCACCGGTGAGCAGCGAGCCGTCCACCGCGGAGCCGCCCTCGACGACGACACCGTCGGCGGCGATCTTCTCGCCCGGCCGGACCAGGAACCGGTCACCGGCCCGGAGCGAATCGATGCCGATGCGGTGCTCGGCGCCGTCGCGCAGCACCGCGACGGTCTTGGCGGCGAGCCCGGCCAGCGACATCAGCGCCGAGCCGCAGCGGTCCTTGGCGCGGGCCTCCAGGTAACGACCGGCCAGCACCGAGACCGTCACCCACGCGGACACGTCCAGGTACAGCGTGTGCTGGTCTGCCACCGCGAAGGTGAGCGCGAACGGCATCCGCATCCCGACCCGGCCCGCGCCGCCGAACAGCAGCGCATACAGGGACCACGCGAAGGACGCGGCCACGCCGAGGCTGACCAGCGTGTCCATGCTCGCCGCCGCGTAACCAAGCCCGGCCCACGCGGCCCGGTGCAAGGGCCACGCCCCCCACACCGCCACCGGGGCGGCCAGCAGCAAGCTCACCCACTGCCAGCCACCGAACTGCGCGACCGGGACCATCGCGAGTACCAGCACCGCCGCGGTCAGCGGGACGCACACCGCCAGGCGCCAGGCCAGCGCGCGGGTCAGCGGCGCCGCGGGCCGCTCCTGGTCAGGGGCGGGCGCCGGCAGCGCGGCCGTGTACCCGGCCGCCGTGACCACGCTGATCAGCTCCGCAGGGTCGCGGCCCCCGGCGCTTGTGACATAAGCCCGCTCGGTCGCGTAGTTGACGCTGGCACGCACCCCGTCGAGCCCGTTGAGCCGCTTTTCGATCCGCGCCGCGCAGGACGCGCAGCTCATGCCGCCGACCACCAACTCAACCGGCCCATCGGTGACCGTGCCCGCGCCCCTCACCGACACCGCGTCACCGCCGCCGACCCT
Organism: Streptosporangiaceae bacterium; assembly: GCA_035517695.1. Classification (GTDB taxonomy): domain Bacteria; phylum Actinomycetota; class Actinomycetes; order Streptosporangiales; family Streptosporangiaceae; genus DATFVJ01. The sequence continues at coordinate 17,131 of DATIYI010000296.1, read as the reverse complement.
GGCCCGCCGGGGGCTGCGCTGGCGTGCCGCCCATGTTCATCGAGCCCCCACCGCCCATGTTCATGCCACCGGAACCGCCCCCAGAATGGGAGTAAGTAGTGGTAACCGGGCCAAGATGCGCCCCCGCGGCGTGCGCTCCCAGGAAGATCACCGCGAGCAGCAACAAGAACGCGCACAGCTTGACCGAAGGGCTGCTCACCGGGCCGCCCCGGGGCTTGCCCAGCCTGCACCGGCGCGACCGCCCAGGGCTGTGACACGCGCCTTGATACCCGTGATGGCCACGTAGCTTGATCCTCCGGATTGCCGCGGTGGCATGCAGGCTGCATGCCACCGGTGCGCGGACGACGCCCGGTCAGCGCGACGGGCGGAGGCAGCATTCCTAGCCGCACCGCCGCCAGGATCAGCGTCCCTCCCGGCGACGCCACCAGGATTAGTATCCTCCCAGCGCCGACCGCCATCTCGGCGGGCCGGCAGGCACCTGCCCTTGCGCGCCGGAGATGCCCCTGCCCGGTTTATCAAATACCCCGCCCTGGTTATCAAAATACCCCTCCCAGGTTATGAATATAACTGTTCAGATGGAGAACGTAACCGAGTGTAACGGCACCGTTACCGGAAAGACGGGCATTTCCCGGCTATCTGCGGTTGCGCTCGCCGACAGCGCTACTTTACTATTCTTGGTGCTACGACACCTGTGGTGGCCAACGGTGACATCTCAGGCTCCGCGCGGAATCAGGCGCTGCGACGATGCCGCGACGACATGAGTGAATATTGCACTGAGTATTGCGCACCGGCGTTGTATTGCGCACCGGCGTTCCGCGAGTCGGGTCGCGGCGCAATCGTATAGATATCTAGCCGGACCCCCGTAGTGCCGCCGTGAATGCGGGCGGGATTCAGAAAGGGAAAGTCACGATGACAGAAAGCGCGGTGACGGCGAGCGCAGCGGCATGGCCGGGTCGGCGCGCCGCGGCGCGGGCGGCAAGCCGGGAGGCTCCCGACACGCGGCGGTGGCTACAGCTCGGGCTGGCCGCGATCTGGCTGCTCGACGCGGTGCTGCAGTACCAGCCCTTCATGTTCACCACGGGTTTCAGCCAGATGCTCGGGGCGTCCGCCAAGGGCAACCCCGCTGTGGTCGCGAGCCCGATCAGCTGGGACGCCCGTCTCGTCGGGCACCACCTGGCGGTGATCAACGCCGCGTTCGCGACCATCCAGCTGCTAATAGGCCTCGGGATCGCCTGGCGCCCGACCGTCAAGGCCGCGCTGGCCGCTTCGATCGTGTGGTCGCTTGGGGTTTGGTGGTTCGGGGAGGGACTTGGCGGCGTGCTGGCCGGAACGGCGAGCCCGGTCACCGGCGCCCCAGGCGCGGTGATCATTTACGCGATGCTCGCGGTCCTGCTATGGCCTTCCGGCCGCGGTGACCGGTCATCGTTCGTGGCCGGCCGGCCGCTCGGCGCCACACCCGCGCGCATGCTCTGGCTGGTGCTGTGGGGCAGCCTCGCCTACTTCGCGGTCCAGGCCGCCAACCGGACATCGCAGGGCCTGCACGACATGCTCGCTGGCATGGCGTCCGGGGAGCCCGGCTGGGTCGCATCGATCGACCGGGGCGCCGCGTCGCTGCTCGCCCACCGGGGCGTGCAGGCCTCGGTCGTCCTCGCGGTCATGCTCGCCGTCATCGCGGTCGGCGTATTCCTGCCGGCACCGGCCGCCCGCGCCGCGGTGGCGGCGGCCATCGTGGGGGCCGTATTGATCTGGATCGCCGAGGATTTCGGCGGTATCTTCACCGGCTCAGCCACCGACATCAACTCCGGCCTATTGCTCGCCCTGCTCGCGGCAGCCTACTGGCCGGCCAGCGGGCTCAGGCCTGCGTCAGCTGCCGGTCCGTCCGGGGACCCGGCTGGGCGGGCCGAACCAGCGGGCGCAGCGTGACGCACGTTTCCGCGTCTTCAAGGGATACGGGTAGCTGTGCCGCAAAGAAAGCACGACGTCGGGCAGTTTGACCGCACAGCAGAATTCCCGCCCGTGGACCACGAAAGGGATGAAGAAATGGCAGGTCCTTCCTGGCTCGCGGACACGTTCGCGGCGATAATGATCGTGGTGGCCGGCTACTGCGCCAGCCGGCTCGTCCTTTCACGGCTGTGGCGGCGGCAGACCGAGATCGACGGCGACGGCATGCACGTCGTCATGGGCGTGGCGATGGCCGGGATGCTCGTCGCGCGGCTGAACCCTCTGCCCGCGCCGGTTTGGGAGGCGGGGTTCGCCGTCACCGCGGCGTGGTTCGGGTCGCAGGCCTTCCGCGCCTACCGCGGCCAGGCCATCAGCGCGCGGTGGTGCCCCCATCCCGTGCCGCACCTCGTCGAGAGCGCCGCCATGCTCTACATGTTCCTCGCCGTGTCCGCCACCAGGTCCGGCGGCCCGGGGGGCGGCATGGCCGGCATGGGAACGTCCTCCGGCAGCGTCGCGCGATTCCCTGCCCTCGGCCTCGCCCTGGCGCTGTTCATGATCGGGTATGTCGTCTGGACCGCCGACCGGATCACACCCCTGACGGCGGCCAGGCCCGCCATCCCAGCAGCGGTGAGCGCCGCAAGCGCCACCCAAGAGCCGGCCGCCCGCTTCGCGCCCCTTACCGCCACGGGCGCCCAGGCCACCGCGAGCACCCGGGCCGCCGCGGACACGGGCCCGGCGCCCAGCCCGGCGCCTGCCCCCGGGCGCCGCGCAGGGCCCGGCCCGTTCCTCGCACCCCGCTGCCTGGCCTGCTGCAGGATCGCCATGGGTGTCACCATGGGCTACCTGCTGATCACCATGCTGTAGGCCGACTCCCAGGAGCGTGTCCCGAACGGCTGCGCGGACGCCCGACAGCAACCCAGCACGTCCAACATCAGCGGAGGACCAGCGCTGCCAGCAAGCTATCCTAGCCTGCCATCTCATAACCGGCGGTCTCGATCGCGGCCCGCAGCGCCGCATCGTCCGGCAACGCCTCGGCCGCGATCCGGACTTCACCGGACGCAACGTCGACGTCAACCTCGGTCACGCCCGGCAGCCTGCTGATCTCCGCGCGCACCGCCGTAGCGCAATGCTCGCAAGTCATCCCCGCGACCATGACAGAGTTAACATCCACGCCGTTGATCCTAGCGGTAGCCAGGCCATCGCTGTCAGGGCGCTCCGCCCCGGCGGCCGTGCTCCATGGCACGCGCCGCGGGCACGTTACGAAACGCCTGCGAACAGGTCTCGCCCAGGTCTGCGCGCAGCCGTGCGTGCCACCTCCGGCCTCGCTGCGCCTCTGCCCTGCCTGGCTAAAGTATGGCCGCTGGTGATTGTGCGTACTGCTGGAGGGCCGGGTGGCCCGATCTCGCCGGATGCCGCGCCGCGTGAGCCGTTCGGTATCTTTACCGGCCGCACGTATTTGATCCCGAACGGCTGCCACAGGCTGTCGCCCCCACGACCCCCAGTCACCAGCCCTTCAGGCATCAGCCCGGCTGCCGGCCAGATCATCTCTGGCACGGTGGGCTGCCCCTGCGTTACCTGCTCGCTGGCGCCGGGCCTGGTTCGTGGGTGATCGAGAGCCTCAGCCTCGCAGTCCGGCGATCGGCAAGCCAGAAGAACCAACACGACTCTGACGCCTGCTGGCAGCACCAGCCACGCAACGGGCCGCCGCAGCACTCCCTGCGGACATCCTCAAGGCGCTGCCGGCCGCAACCTAGCCGCCGCCCAGTGACGGCAGAACCCACGGACAAACGACGGAATCTGGCACGGGACAACCGGCCGCAAGGCACTGGCTACCTCCCGGCGGCCGGCCTGTCCTGCTGCCAGGAATAATGCGAGCCGTGCCTGCCGACCGTGATTGCTTCAGCTGCGTCCGCAATGCCCGGCGGGATCTGCCACCACGGGAGCAAGTGCATATCGGCCCGAGGTGGCGGGTCGCCCACGCGTTCGGGACGTCGCTGCCCGGCTGGCTCGTCGTCCTGCCCCGCCGTCACCTGATCGCGCTAGACGAACTGACGGCCGGTGAAGCGGCCGACCTCGGGCCGCTGCTTAGCGCCGTGACGGGCGCGCTGCGGGAGGTTGTCGGGTGCACCAAGACGTACGTCGCCCTCTTCGCCGAGGCAGCAGGCTTCCAGCACCTTCACATCCACGTCGTGCCCCGGCAGCCCGGCCTGGACGCAGACCTGCGCGGCCCGCGCATCTTCGGGCTGCTCGGCGGTGACCCCGCCGGCCACGTTCCCGAGCAGGTCATGGACCAGATCGCGATCAGGCTCGCGCGGGCCCTGCACTTAAGTTCGCCGACCCGGCCAGAATGAGCGCTGATGCCGCTCCCCGGGTGTCGTGCGAGTGCATCGAAGTCACTCGCGAGGCGGGCTCAGGAGCGGGCGGACCAGCAGGTGATCAGGCAGCTGGTGCAAGAGGGTGAGCGGGCTGATCAGCGAGCGGCCCGGGCACAGGCCGCCAACCGCACGCCTTTATTAGCCGGAGGAATCGAGCACCCGAGCGGGCTTGGCGCTGCGAATTCGACCCGGGGCGCCGCGTGCCGCGCACCGCTCATACAGGTCATCCACGCCGGTGACACCGATATAGGCGGCTGTCGTGGCGTTGATGCCAGGGCTCGCCGACCGGACCAGCGCGAGCCCCACTGTGGCGGCGCAGCAGCAGGCCCATCCCCGGCTCGTCGACTTCGACCTCGAACCCGAGCACGTCACGCAAGAATGCGGCGGCGGGCGCCAGTTCGCCCACTTCCAGATTCGGCCGACAGCTCAAGAACTCGGTCACCGCCGCATACTAGCCGCCGTGCGAGCGCTGCGCTGGCACGGAGATGACCGCACTCATGGCTGATCCCCGCGCGCCGTATACCTGGCACCGCGTATGCGCCGGCATTTGAGGGGCTGGGCGTCGAGTGCGGGCATCGCACCCTGGTGGTCATCCGCAAGGGCGTCATCACCGCTCACGATCCGCCGCTCTGTGGGCCGGCCTTGGTTTGTCGGTATGCCGTCACCATCACGCCGAACAGGTCCATCCGTGCGCCAAGCCACCTGGGGTACACGGCTGGTCGTTTCGCTGTCGTACTGATGAGTGAACCGTAGCCTCGGCCTCGGAAGGCCTGCGTGCGATCCTAGTCGGCGGCCGGCTGCTGTTCGCCGGGGAGCACACCCAGAGCAGCCGGCTCGTCTACGCCGACGGCGTGATGGCCAGCGGCATCCGCGAAGCAAAACGACTGGTCGGCAAAGCCCGCATTCAGCTCAGGCCCTCTTGATCCTCATGAGGAGCATCAGCTTCCCCGCCCAGCCAGTCGGGTCGAATAACCGATCCAGAAGGCCCACCACGCCACGGGAAATCCGGTCGCCGACATGGTCGCCGTCTTGGCGCGTCATGGCGCGTCGTACTCGTCGTGGCGGCGCCACCACATGCTGGTCTCGTTGCGGCCGAGCGGGGCGCGGTCGAGCCACTGGTACATGCCCCACACGGCGTCGAGCCCGCGCTCGTAGGCCGAGTAGGTGTGGTACGCGACGCCGTCCTCGAGCGCGAACGCGCTTATCCCGGGACGGGCACCCGGCGGTGTAGTCGGGCGCGAACATGAAGTGGTAGACGAGAAGCTGCGAGCGCCCTCGGAACAGGTGGGCGAGCGACGCTGGCCCTCGTCGGTGTCGAACCGGTAATCCTTGTCGATCCGGACCCAGGGCAGCTCCTGGCGCTGCCGGGCCAGTTCGTCGGTGCGCCGCGTCAGCGCTTTTTCGGCCTGAAGCAGCTCCAGCCGGGCGGCCAGCCATTCTTCACGTGTCCCGGTCTTGTGACTGGTCATTGGTTCCCTACAGCGGCACGGCGCGCACCCCGCGGGCGTGAGCGCGCCTGAGCACGGCCGGGGCGGCGCCCGGCAGCATCATCGCCGCCATCATCGCCACCCACACGGCGATAAAGGCCCCGAACGAGCCGAGCTGGGCCGCGGTCCCCATGTCCATCCCGTTCATCTGCCAGACCGCAATGACCCAGCACGCGGCGGCCAGCCCGAGCGTCCCCGCCAGCGCGGCTGCCGTCGCGGCTGTCATGGTGCGCGTCACGACCGCAGGCAGCGCAGGGACTTCGGTGTCGCGGCTGCTGGTAACGCCGCGTTCCGCGGCTCGACCTTCATCATCGCCTCCATGATCAGCCATTGTGTTCTCGGGTTCGCGGGGTGGGTTTGGCGGCCCTGCGGGCAGGCCGACCGGGTGGTCCCTCAAACACCCGGTCGAGGTGGTCGGTCAGTGCGCCGAGCGCGCTGTCCCAGTCGCGGGCCAGCGCGGCCAGGAACTGCTGCGCCACCTGCATCGGCGCCGAGCGCAGCCGGTAGCGCACCCGGCGCCGCTCCCCCGGCTCGGCCTGCACCAGCCCGGCCCCGGCCAGCAGGGCCAGGTGCTTGGCGATCGCCAGCCGCGTGATCGGCAGATGATCGGCCAGGTCCGTGGCCGTGGCCGGGCCCCCGGCGGCCAGCGCGGCCAGGATGGCGCGCCGGGTCGGGTCGGCCAACGCGGCGAAGACCTGCTCGGCGACCGCCTCGATGTCAGGCGGCATCGAGGTAGTCGGCCAGCTCGCCCAGCTCCCTGGCCCAGCCCTCGGTGTTGCCGTCGTAGGTCTTGCGGTGGGCGTCCTCCGGCAGCTGGGCGAAACCGCTCTCGACCACCCTTAGCCGCGTGCCCGCACCGGCCGGCTCGAGCGTGAACTCGACGTAGGTACGGCGCGGGTCGTCCGCGGGCAGCCCGTAGATCTGCCAGGTGAACCCGAACACCGAGGGCTCCTCCACCCGTTCGACGCGCATGTCGGCCGTATGCCCGCTGGCCCACCTCATCCGGGCCGACCCGCCGGGGCGCAGGTCGATCGTGGCCTCGTTGCCGAACCGGGCACTCAGGCCCTCGGCCGTGGTGAGCGCGGCGCACACCTTGCCGGGCGGGTGAGCGATCTCCAGAGTCCGCTCGATGCGATCAGGAAAAGCCATGACGCCCTCCAGCAAGTAGCAACCGAACGGCTGCCATAGTATAGCAATCGTTCGGTTGCGTAAAGAGCGTGCCCTGGGGCCGTCGGCTCGGGACTGGCCGACGATCTCGTCGCGCTGCTGATAGCCCATTCCCCCGGCGGCAACAGGAGGCCGGCGAAATCGCGGCCAAGCCTCGGTGAGGCTGCACTCAACTCGGGGCGGGATCACCGGGTGCGCGTCGCGGTGCAACTGGCCGTCATCTCCCAGAGCCCGCAGCGTTTGGGCGCGCATTTCACGCCGATGCCCAGCGCGCGCCGCAGCTCAGGCGTACCCGCTGTCGGTGCACAGCGACCAAAGGACCGCCGCGGAAGACGACTGGCGCTTACACATGCAGGTGCACGAAGCCGCCGATCTGCGCGCGGTGGTGCGCCGTTGGGTGAGCCATGGATGTCGGCGGAGCGGAGCGTTTTGCGCGTTTGTTGGCTACCTTCGTGCTCGATGCTCTGGATGTCTTTAGCGCTTGTTGCCTGTGGGGGTGCCCGCTCGGGTCTCGCGTAGTGCCGTGGCTTCGGCCCAGCGACGGGCCAAGCCCGCCGGTTCTCGGGCTCGACAGCGGACCGCCGCTGGATGCTCACCAGCGCCTCATCACGGCACTGACGCCAAGCCGGCCTCTTGGCGCCGCCGCGCGATGGCCGGCGGGGCCCGGCCGGCGGCCGCTACCCGCAGCTGGTGTTCGCCGCCGGGTTCTAGCACTTCGATCAGCCAGCCGGCTGCCAGAGGTGGAACGTCGCGCCCTGGTCGTCGACGCACTCGGCGATTAGCCCGTACGGCCTGCGCTCGGGCTCGTCCGCGTGGCCGCCGGCCGTCCGGACCCGCTCGACCGCGGCCCCGATGTCGTCGACGCAGTAGGACAGCCGCACCTCGGGCTCGGCGGCCTGCGACGACCAGATGCCCAGCGGCGGCCTGGTCTGCTCGGTGCGCCACGTGCCGGGGTGACCGGAGGAGAACGGCACCCGCAGCACGGCCTCGTAAAACTCCTTGGCCCGGTGCGCGTCCGGCGCCACCATCGTCACGTTCGCGACGTCGCCCTGGCGCAGCGCGGTGGCCCGGGCCGGCCGCCGCAGCAGCATCCAGCGGTGCCCGAACGGGTCGACGATCACCGAGCCGCGGCCGTAGGGCTGGTCGGCCGGCTCCCGCTCCACCGAGGCGCCGCTGCGCCGGGCCCGCTCGGTACTCGCGTCGACGTCGTCGACCTCTAGGTGGAGGGTGTGGCTGAACGTGACGGGGGAGTCAGGCGCGCGCACGGGCACGTCGGGCCAGAGGCCGGAAGCTTCGGCGAACATCAGCACCGCGTCGCCGATGCCGGCCTCGGCGTGGCCGATCGTGCCGTCCGCGTTGACGTGCGGCTCGCCGCGGCGCTGCGCGCCGAACACCTCGACGTACCAGTCCATCGCGCGCCGGGCGTCGGACACCACGATGTAGGGGGTCAGCGCCGGAGGCCGGGCGGGCTCGCGCTCGACCCGGGTCGCTACGGTCTGGGACATGGTTCCTCCTGGGGATGCGAAGACCTCCCGGGCCAGCCGCATCCGCAGCCGCCCGGCGAACTCGAGGCCGGGATCGACAGGCCTGACGGGCTCGCGCGGAGCCTCGAACGGATCCGTCATCGCGAGCCCTCCCCTCCCTCGTAGATCCGGCGGAACGCGGCGCGGGCCCGCACCAGCAGCGCCCCGGTCGCGTGCGGGGTGCGGTCCAGGTGCCGGGCCACCTCGGGCACCGGCAGCCCGTCGAGGTAGCGCAGCGTGAGCGCGGCCCGCTGGTGCGCGCCGAGCCGGCCGAGCACCTCACGGGCACGGATCCGGCCGACGACCGTCTCCCATGGGTCCTCGACGCGCGCCGGGTCGCCGTCCAGCAGGCGCAATCCGCGCTGCTCCCGCTCGACCCGCCGCCAGTGGTCGGCCAGCTTGTGCCGGGCAACCCCGATCAGCCACGGGATCGACGGATCGGGCCCGGCCGGCTTGCGGACGCGTGCACCAGGCCCGGCCGGAGGCGGCCAGGAACGACTCGGCCGTAAGGTCCTCGGCCAGGCCGGTATCGCCGCGGCGGGCCAGCAGGTAGCCGTAGACGTACGGCAACGCATCGTCGTACAGCCTCAGCAGCCCGAACGCCGGGTCCGGCCGCACCCGCGGGTCCGTCACACCCTCATCGTCGTCCGGGCGGCCGACCAGGGCAACCGGTTTGTGCACGCGCACGCCCGCGCCGGGCACGTGATGGCCGCAGGCGAGAATGGTCAGGGTTCCTCCCCGACCGCGTACTTGTAGGACCCGGCGATGGTGCACAGTCGCCGGCTGACGGTGGCCGGGCGCGGCCCCTGGCTTCCAGCTCCCGGGCAAAACTTTCGATGTCGGCCCGGCGGACCGCGAACAGGGGGAGGGACCGGGTACGGCACCAGCTGGTGAACTGGCGCAGATCCAGGGCATACGCCTCGCGCGTCAGCCCACGGTATCCGGCCAGGAACCCGGCGAGGGCGAGCCGTTCGGCATGGGTGCGGCAATCACGAGCCAGGGCCGGGCTTCAGCGCGCTGGCCGAGGCCTGGCGGATCCCTCCCACGCCGCTCATCAGTGCTCGCTTCCACGGGACGACACCCTCGATCTCTGTCTCCAGTGAGAAGCTCAGCACCGTCCTGATCACTACGATCAGCCCGAGAACCAGGACGTTGTCCAGGGTGGGTGCGACAGCGACCGTACGGACGAGGTCGGCCGCCACGAGGATTTCCAGTCCGAGCAGCAGTGTCCCGCCGATAGCCGTGCGCAGCGCCAGATAGCCCTTGGAGGGCTGGCCCGACCGCCGCCACGCCAGCACCGCCAGCACGAACGCCCAGACGAAGCCGACGACCAAGACCGCTGCGCCCAGTCCCTCGAAGCCCTGGGCGAAGTGGTCCATCACCCTGGTGAACGTCTCGGCCGACGGCTGGGCAGAAGACGCGGCGAGGATCATCTCAGCGTTCCCAGCATGCCGCCCCTCAGCCGGCCCAGCGCGCCGTCGGCTCTGTCCTATCCGCTGCGCCGTTTCGGCCCACCTGCACAAGCGGACGCGCCCAGGGCGGGACTGCCAGGCCAAGGATGACCGCGCCTTCGGAGCGGGCCGGCCCGCCACGACGTCCCACTGCGGTGCTCAACGGAACTCACGGTCTCCTTCCGCAATGGGCCCGCGCACGCGGACGGCTGCGATCAGCGACTGCCGCGCACTCAAGACCCGCCCCCCGGGGCGTCGCGCCGACGACGCGCCGACTCCGGCCGGACGTGCTGTGGTGCCTTCGGCCCCGGCAAGCTCTGGCCTAACGGCAGCGTGCGCGACGCTGCCGTGAGCCGGCATCACCCTGGGCGGGTGAGGGCACATCGGCCGCACGTGGAGGCGCTGCCGCGTCGCCGGACTGGCCCGTTGTGAGGCACCTGATGCCTGGCGTGTCTTGTTCCGGATCCGCGAGTACGTCAAGGGTAGGTCGTGTTCTACCCCCTTATCGGCGCGATCCGCGGCCTGGTCGTCCTAATCGTCGTTCAGGTGGACGCGTCCGTGACGGTCCCGGTTGGCTGGCGGTGAATCCCGTCAACGCGAGGACGCTGCCGGCCCACCATCGTCGGCGCCACGGCCGGCCTGACCGGGTTCCTCGTGACAGTGAGCGTCATGGCGATCCAGATAGCCACGAGCACGTTTCCCGCCCGTTACATGCGCGTCTGGTAAACCGGGACCAGATGTTCAAGTGTGGTCGCGGTTCTGGCTGGGGACGCTGACCCACTCGTGCTCGCTGCTTCGCAGGCTGAACTCCAACCACGTGCCCGATATCGCGGCGAGTTCGGGTGGAAGCCTCATTCGCCGCGTTCACTCGTGCGGCGCCGCGCGGCAAGCTGGCGGGCGAGTTCGGTGCTGACCGGAGTCTTGCCAATGCCGCTCGGGCCGTCAATCGCGGCGAACAGGCCCCGCTGTGCGCTCATGCCGTCTGGCCTCGTTGGTGCTGTTCGCGTGGCAGCTCGACCAGGCGGCGGCGGATCTCGGCTACGTTCGCCTGGCCGAACTGGATGTTGACCGAGAAGTTGAACTCATCCCGTCCGCGCATGGCCTCGTTCAGGCCGCCCTCGGTCAGGTCGACAGCCGTGTAGTCGAGGAGTTGCCGGGTAGTCGAGGAGTTGCCGGGCGTCGTAGTGGCCCGTGGCAATGAGCCGGTGCCACTCCGGTGTGCCGGGACAGGGACGGAACTCGAAAACGCTGGCCCGGAACCGCCCAGGACAGCTGCCGGTGATGTCCCACAGCTCGTAAACGTGCCGCACTGTGGCGTCCAGCTCGTCGAAGCCACATAACCGAGGAACAGGTCGTCCACGAACCGGAATGTGGTGACGCCGCGGGAATGCGCCAGTTCGGCCATCTCGTCGATGATGCCGGCGGGCTCACGCGTGTGGATGGTGATGTCCGGGTTGGCGCTGACTGCCGCACCGCATCGTCGCCGCGTGGCGCGAGCCCGGTGCGGTGCATGATCTGCGCGCAGATGCCGGCCCATTCTGTGTTGGACAGCATCCGGTCACCTGGGACGGCGGGACCGCGCAATGCCTTGACTGGCTTTCCTCAGCCGGCGCCCGCGGATTCGTCGGCCCGGGTTACCGCGGGGTGCCGCCTGCGGGGCAGACGCTGGTGCCGCCCGGGGCGGCATTCCATGTCGGCAGGGCCGGGTAACGTCGGGATGAGGCCGAGGGAAGGACGGAACGCCATGTGCGGTCGGTACGTATCGGTGTCTCGCGCCCAGGAGCTGCGGGAGCACTACCGGGTCACCGGCTCCGGTGACGGTACGGAGCTGGCGCCGTCGCACAACGTCGCCCCGACCAGCAAGGTCTACGCCGTCATGGAGCGCGGCCATACGGACGGGGCCGGGGTGGAGCGGCAGGTGCGCGCCGTGCGGTGGGGTCTGGTGCCGGCGTGGTGGAAACCGGGCATCGACCCCAAGACCGGGAAGCAGAAGACCATGCCGTCGCTGCATAACGCCCGGGCCGATAGGGTGGCTGCCGCTCCGTCGTGGCGCGGCCCGTTCGCCAAACGCCGGGCGGTCATCCCCGCCGCCGGCTATTACGAATGGCTGCCTGCCGATGATGCCGGCGGGAAGCCGTTTAAGCAGCCGTACTACATCCACCCGGCCGGCGGGCTGCTGTCGTTCGCCGGGCTGTACGAGCTGTGGCCAGACCCCGCCAAGGACGAGGACGACCCGGACCGATGGCTGTGGTCGGCCGCGATCATCACCCACCACGCCACCTGGCTGGCAGGGGTGATGAACGACCGCACCCCGGTGATCCTGCCCGCGGACCGGATCGACGCCTGGCTCGACCCGGGACTCACCGACAATGACGTCGCACTGAAACTCATCAGCAGGATCGCCTGCGAGCCGCTTCAGGCCCGGGCCGTCTCCACCGCGGTCAACAAAACCGGGCGCGGCGGTTCCCGAGGGCCCGAGCTGATCGAGCCCATTGGCGAGCACCGCGACCAGCCCCTGCAGCTGGTCCCAGCCTGACGGCCGCGCCTGGCCGGCTCCAGGCGCCTACGGCGGCCGCGACGCTGGGCGCAGGCCGACGGGACCAACGGGTCGGTGGCGAACCGCAGGGGTGCGGCTACGCAGCTGCCCGGTGTCATAGTCGCGGCTGCCGATCGGCGACCTCGGCCACCGGAATACAGCAGCGACCTCCAGGACGGCCATCCTGACCCCTTCGCCCGGGCTGCACGCCGCCCACGCGCCGGGTTCACCGGTACCACCCTGGCCAAGGCGGGCCGGAAGCCGGACGAGCTGCGCCCGTCATCACTGAGAGATCTCTACCCATACGCGCCGGGCTGCCAGCGAGCGCGGAAGGGGCTAACCATGGGACAGCCGGTTGTCGCACTTCGAGATCATCGGTAAAGATCCAGCGAAGCTGCGGGGCTACTTCGGCGAATCGTTCGGATGGGAGTTCGACACGCCGTTCGCGCGACTGGCCAACTGGCCTTTGACCCTCGCTCTTCGGCTCAGTAGCGTCAATACCGGCTACAGATGCCGGGGCTTGCAAGGTGATCAGGGGCTCAAGTGGGTGAAGAGTTTGACGTTGTCGTGGTGGGCGGACGGTGCGCCGGCTCGCCGCTGGCGACGTTGTTAGCGCGCGCGGGGCTATCGGTTGCGCTGGTGGAGCAGGCGACGTTCCCGCGAGACACGCTGTCGACGCACATCTTCGAGTCCGCAGCGCTGGCGTTCCTTAACCGGCTTGGCGTTTTGAGCGCCTTGCGGGCCACCGGGGCACCGATCATCAACCAAGTTGACATCCGGCAGGAGGGGTTCCGGGCGCTGGTGCCAGCACCGCAGCGGCCCGGGGATGTCGGAGGAGGGATGTCGATACGCCGGCTGCTGCTGGACCCGATTCTGGCGGAGGCGGCCGTGGAGGCAGGCGCTGAGGTCCGGATGGGCACGGAGGTGACCGCGCTGGTCAGGGACCGCGGCCGGGTGACAGGCGTGCGCGTCGCCCACAATGGGTCAGAGCACGCGCTGGAGGCGAGGCTCGTTGTGGGCGCCGACGGCCGCAACTCGACAGTCGCCAGGCTCGCGAGGTCGCGCAAGTACAACCTGACTCCGAACGAGCGGTTTATCTACTGGTCGTTCTTCGAGGGCGCAGATCCGGGACCTGAGCCAACCGTGATCTTCCATCGCTGGTCAGGCAACCTCGTGATCGCCATACCGGCGGACAGCGGGCTGTATCAGGTGCTCGCGCTGCCCGAGCTCAGCGAGCTGCCGCGCTTTCGGCAGAGCCTCGAGGAAAGCTACTTGGAATATGTCCGCCGCTGCGCCCTGGTGGCTCGCGCACTGTCGGACGCACGGCGGGTCGGCAAGCTGTTCGGGAAGCTCCGCTGGGAGGGGTTCTTCCGCGAGGCCACGGGGCCGGGGTGGGTACTCGTTGGCGACGCCGGCCATTTCAAGGACCCATCTCCAGGCCAAGGCATTCAAGACGCGTTTCGGCAGGTCGAGTTCCTGGCGTCGGCGATCCTCGGCGCAATCAACAGGTCGCCGTCGGCGCTGGACGAGGCGCTCGCGGGCTGGGCGCGCTGGCGCGACGACGACGCCGACGAGCACTATTGGCTCGCCGCCGACTTCGGCAAGGCTGGCTTGGCGCCTGCGGTGCTCCCGGAGATCGCACAGCGTCTGTACGAGCAGGGCAAGCTGGGCTCGTTCATAGACCTGTTCAACCACCGCTCCGCGCCCTCGAAGGTGCTGACGCCTCCACGGTTGCTGGCCGCGACAGCCCGCTTGCTGGCGCGTGGCGGACGCGACCGGCGAGAGTTGCTGGGCGAGGTGGGCGCCCTCATCGGCGAGGACATCCGGCGAAAGCGCCTTGCCCGGCGTCCGCATTATGTCCCGCTCGAGGCGTCGGCGGACGCCGGGCCGACAGAGATCGAAGACGCGATGTCGGCGCTGTGAGGTGAACATGCTGTGGGGCCCGATTACTCGATCTGCCCTGGCCTGGGCAGTCTTGTCGGCTGGGATCATCGCTGAGTGATCTTCTCGGTGGTCTACCTGCTCGCATGCCGTCTGCTCGCCTGTCTGATGGTGCTGGCCTGGCGTGAGGCGTCCAAGGATGCCGAACTGCTGGTGCTCCAGCACGAGAACGCGGTGCTGCGCCGCCAGATCGGCCGGGTCCGCTACCAACCGGCCGACCGGCTGTGGCTTTCGGCACTGTCCCGGCTGATCCCCCGGCGCCGGCTGGGCGAGGTGTTCACGGTGACCCCGGCAGCACTGCTCGCCTGGCACCGGCGACAAAGTCGGCCCGCCGTAAAGCAGCAGCTGACGTGCTCCGCCAGATTCTGCGTGTCCTGCGCCGCCGCTGAGGGCGGGCTGGCGACGAGCCGCATGATGAGCAGACATCGCAAAGCTCGTCCGGCACGGACGACTGTCTGCCCAGGTGGCAGGCGAGCGGTACTGGGCTCAGGGTGGTGCGCTAGCGGGGCGCACGCCATCTCCCACAAGATCAGCTCTCGTTCGGGTACCTGTGGGTCATGGATACATATGCTGAGGATCTCCTGGCCGACATGGCCGCGCTGGTTGGCGGCGTGAAGTTTAGTCAAGGTGGCCGTGCGGGCAGCAGCAACCTGATCAGCGAAGCGCTGCTGAGGATCCACGGTAGCGCCATTTCGTGAGCGGTCACCCACACGTTTCCGCCAGCGGCCCGCCGGAGCTGACCGACCAGACTTGCGTCGAATGCCAGGCTAGGGCTGTGCAGGGCCTCGAGCCAGATCCCGATCACGGCCGCGTTGTGTTCACCGGAGACCGGGATCTCCGTAACTGGCCTCCCGGGGGTTCCGGAAGCCGGACGGGGCTGCAGTTCGGACGCTGGCACTACGATCCGGGCCGCGCGCGTCCATCCCGGCATGAGTTGAGAGGGCTGACCCCATATAGCGAAATGGCGCGATCTTCCAGCAGGGCGATGCTGCTGGGTTGCCTCACCGGCAATCAAGCCGTGCTGCCACGAGCCGGACTCGAGCAAGCTGACCTTGATTCAGCCGGCAGCCAGTCGGGGTGCCAGATACACATCGCCGTGATTGCGCGACGTCCACACGCGCCAGTCAGCGGAGCGGTAGCCAGCGGCACCAGGCAGCGAACGTCCGGCCTGCCTCAAACCATGATTATCGTCGGGCATGTCCCGGCTGGCTGCTTCGCTCACTGGTCACCATGCCGTGTTCATCGCAGCCCGCGTTCCGGCTCGGCAGACGCGCCGATTGCTCTCATCCCGTGGCGTCTGCTGCCCCAAGGTGACGGCAGGATTCAATGCCAAACCACAAACCAGTGACAAACGATCAATGACCTGACCACCAACGATGATGATCAGGTCATTGAACTGCTACTTCATGAGTAGCCCCGACCGGATTTGAACCGGCGCTACCGCCTTGAGAGGGCGGCGTCCTAGGCCGCTAGACGACGGGGCCAGGTTTGCCATACGTGCGCGCAACACACCCGGGCGAATCACCTCGCCGCCTGGCACGACCTTTTGCGGCTGCGCCCGGGGGACATTGCGGCTCAGTCAGCATAGCGGGTCACGGCGAGGCGGCCGAATCGGACAACCCGCCCCGCGGTCACGCAGGGCTCAAGCCCGCTGCGGAGCCCTGGGACCGCCGCGGAGCCCTGGGACCGCGCGGCATCGCGACGAGGCGCGGAGTCTGTGAGAGGACCGGCACGCCACGGCGGGATGGGAGTACGCGAACCGCGGGCGGTGACCGTCGGGGCGCACAAGAGCTGATGCCGGGCCAGACGCATCCGCTCAGCTCACACGTTTTGCTGGGGTACCAGGACTCGAACCTAGACTAACGGAGCCAGAATCCGTCACCAGGTACCGACAGATACGCCGAACGCCGCCGCCGTGGCGCGGCAAACGGCGCCTGACCTGGCACCGCGCGGTCGAGTACCGTTTGCTTGCTGTCCGGTTGCGTCCGACGGTCCACGGCCGTCTGCGGTCATCTTTTCCCAATGCGTTCCCCCGCGCGCATCTAGTGGCAGCATTGGCATCATTACGGATCATGCGCTGATCATGCTCGACTCCGTCAGCGCACGGCATCGGGGTGAGGCGAGTGGTCATGAGCACCGTAGGACCCAACCGCGATTCCGGGGCGCACGGAGTAGAGGTTGAAGCAATCGTCGCGACCGACCACCCGCTCGCCGCTTACGGCGGTGTTCGGATTGACGAAGCGGTGCTCCAAGATCTTGCCGATGCGATCCGATCAGGATCGTTCCCGATGTTCATAGGACATGACATCCGCCGACCTCTGGAGCCGACAGTCCTAGACGCCAGAGTGCGACAGAGGCCGGACGGCTACAAAGAGGTCTGGATCATGTTCAGCGTCAACGCTGACGATTGGAAACAGTTCGAGAGAGAGCGCGTCGCCTCTGGAGCGCCAGGCGGCTTCTCCTTCACTGGCTCGGAACGCGTCGCGATGCTACCCGCACTCAGTTCTGATTCCGTGGCTTCGGTGGTGCTTGACGCAGACGCCTCTCACTGGTCTGACGAGGACTTGCTCGCAGCGGCCGAGGACCTCCGGGCTATCGGCGCCGTGAGTGTTGGAAGGCGCTACCAATTCGCTCTTGAACCAGCAGCGATAGTCGCCGTTTCACTAGTCGTGGCTCCGGTTCTCACCGGACTGTTCACGAACGTTCTCTA
>DATIYI010000295.1:0-4023 GCA_035517695.1 Streptosporangiaceae bacterium | reverse complement strand
GGGCCGCCGACGCCGGCCACCGGGTGGCGCACACCGCGGTGCACGTGCACGGCGGCGTGGGCATCGACCTGGACTACCCGCTGCACCGCTACTTCACCGCCGCCAAGCAGTGCGAGTTCGCGCTCGGCGGCGCCACCGCCCAGCTGCGCCGGATCGGCGCTGACCTGGCCAGCGCCGGCTGACACGCCCGCGCAGGCTGTCGCCGCGCGGGTCACCCCCCGCTGCGGGCGCTCGGCACTGGGGCCGGGCGTTCGGGCGGGTCGTATGGCCGGTCCAGCTCGATCTTGATCCGGGCCGGAGTCTCGCACGTGAACAGGCAGCCCTGCATGGCCGTCAGGCGGATCTCCGGCGGCTCGAAGCCGCGGCGGGCGCAGACGACCTGCACGGGGGCATCCGGCCGACGTGCGGACCGGCCGGCCTGCGGGATGGCAACGTCCAACGACGATCGCTTGCGGCTCTTGGCGAGCGTGTTGAGGACCGTGTACCGGCCCGGCCGCAGCACGGTGGCCGCGAACAGATCTCCCCCGTCCAGCCGGCGGGTGTCGAACACCGGCCGCTGGGGCTCTTCCGCGGCGGGCGCGACGTGGACCGAGTACCCGCCGGGCCCGCCGGAGACGTGCAGGACCAGGAGGGCGCTGCGGCCGATGACGAAGTGCGGCTGACCGCCGTGGCCCGCGGGGCACTGGCACTGCGGGGCGATGGAGCCCCCGGCGACCGCGGCCAGGTCGATGTTCAGCGGCACGGCGGCCTGGTGCTCGTCCACGGTCAGCTGGAAGACGGTGGTGCCGCCGCCGGGATCGGTGACCACGCCCCGGTACTGGCCGAGGTCGCCGAACTTGTGCACGATCCCGCCCAGCATCGTCAGCGCACCGCTGTCGAGGCCGATCTGGCTGAACAGGTAAGGCTGAACTGGCGCTGACATGGCTACGCTCCTACGTCCGCTGTCACGACCATCTCCGCGGAGTTGATGTGAGCCGCCAGGTTGCGAATGGGGATCTTCACCGGGATCGGGTTGTGCGCCGGATTCCCATCGAGGATGGGATACGGGTCTTCGAAGTGGAGGATCGGCCACTGGCTGGCCAGGTACTGGGCCACCACGGTCTCCAGCCACCCCAGCAGGTCGATGGTGTTGTTCAGCAGGTTCTCCAGCCACTGGGCGACGTCGCCGACGATCCCGAGAATCGATGTGAACACATCGATCAGCGGGCCCAGCACGTCCCAGATCAGCGACCACGCCCACGATGGCACCCCGGGGAACGCGTCCTCGATCGCCTGCTCGAGCAGGTTCACGATCACGTTCTCGATCGTCGCCGGGACGTCGATCGGGTCGACGTGCACCCACACCGGGTTGAGGAACACCTGCCACTGATTCGAATGGCCTGCGAACTCAGCGGTCAGGTCAGAGACGCCGGGCGGCCTCGCCGGATCCACGTAGTACTTGGGCATCAGGTTGGCCTTCAGGTCGGTGATCTCCGACACCAGCCCGCTCAGGTTGATGTCCAGGCAGATGGGGCCGCCGACGCAGATGCTCGGCAGCGACACCCAGCAGCCGTCAAACGGATCCGGGATGATGCACCAGCCGCCGACGCAGAAGCCGGGCAGGTCGAAGCAGAGCTTCAGGTCGAGCGTGTCCCAGACCACCTGCAGGTTGGTGACCTCGGCTGTGTCGTCGTTGTTCAGCTGGATGCTGCCGTCCTCCAGGTGCGCGGCCACGGACCATTGGGCGGTGAACGGCCCGTAGCTGGCGTGGTCCGTTGTACTGGGGTGCAGGCCGTCGCGCACGACCTGGAACATCAGGCCGAAGGCCTTCGCTGAGGCGGCAAGGGTGATCTGGCTCATGGCCCCACCTCGATGTCGATGAAGACCTCACACTGGTTGTCGGCGACCGCCGGGTTGTCCGGCACGGGCGGGTTGGGCGCGAGCGTGACCGTGATCGCGGGCAGGGTCAGGAAGCTCAGGTGGAACAGGAAGGTCTTCACCACCGGGAAGGTGAGCTTTTCCCTGAGCAGCAGCTCGGCGGTGGTCCGCAGGTAACAGTCGATGGCCTCGTGGAGGCCCTCCGGCTCGATGCCCACGACGTCGACCTGGTCCACGTGCCCCACCAGCGTCGGCTCGCCGAACAGCTCGGTGATCTCGACGTGGCCGATGGCGAAGGCGTCGAGGCAGAAGCACACGAGCTTGCGGGTCGGTGGCACGATCGGCTGCGACCCCTTCGCGTCCGGCCCGGTGGGCTGGCGCTGCCCGTCGCCGCCCTTGGGACCCGGCTGGACCGGCTGCTGCGACGGCGGCCACGGCTCGATGTTGTCGAGCAGTTCGGCCGGGGGGCAGTCGAGCCCGGCGCAGATCCGCATCTTGATCGCCAGGTGCTGGGCGGGCAGCGGCGGGTTCAGCCCGGCCGGCAGCGTGAAGACGCTGCCCGGGTGGAAGTCGATCTCGGCGTCTGTCAGCTGGACGCAGTAGTTGAGGCCTACCGGCGGTGCGTCGACCCCGAGCAGGGGTAGCGGCCCCTCGGTGCTGAAGAGCGGGTTGTTGTAGGTGTCGATGTCTTGCGTGTGCGCGACCTTCGCGCAGGCCAGGGTGGGATGCGCGGCGATATAGGCAGTCGCGTAATTGAAGAGCGACGGCCGCTGCCGCATAACGTGCCGGGCGACCGCGTTGACGCCGTCTTCGCTCACCGCTACATAGAGGTCGCAATTATCAGTAAAAGCCATTCGATCCCCCCGCAGACCTTATAATGCCTCTTACCAGATAAGATAATCGCCCGCTCCACAGGCAAAGAGGCACTCACTTCTCGGTACTCCGTCATAAGCGCCCGGTCAATAATAGTAAATGAAGTATTACCTGAGCGTTAGGGATGTACGGCCGTCACGGTAGGGCCCGCATGCGTGGTGCCACCGGATCTGGCCAGGAACGGACCGGGCCCGCCGACGGCGTCATGCCACGGTGAGCACGTAGAGCAGGATCGCGAGTGCGGTACCGCTCACGATTTCCTTTCCGCCGATGAGGGAACGCACGTCAGCAAGGCGCATCCAGGCGATTCTCCCGGACTCGAAGCCGTCCACGGGGTCGCCTGTATGCGTGGCCTTAGCGGCCGGCGGCCGCCCTGGCCACCGCGGTCAAGCCCGCGGAGCCGCCATCACCGGCCAGGACGTTGACGTGGCGTTTCTGGATTTGATATCTAACTCTTAGATATCTATAGTTTACGGGATACCCGCAGAGGCCGGTACGGCTGAGGCTGCCAGCGCCGGCCACCTAGACGCACGGGAGGCATGACATGTCTACGGCACAGCAAGACACCCTCGCGGCCAGGTCCGGCTCGCGGCTGGCTGCGCTGCGGGGGAACTGCATGGGGGCGGCGGTCCTGCTCATCATCCAGTTCGGGATCGGTACCGGCGTCAACCTTTACGTCACGGTGCCAGCGCACAAGTCCTTCTTTCCGGCCGTCTTCGGGTCAGCCGTGCTCGCCGCGCACGTCATCGTCGCGATCGTGCTCCTCGGGGCGGCGATCGGCGCGCTTGTCCGGGCCATCCGGTGCCGCAGGGCGATCGTGCTCACCTCGGCCGGGCTGACCGCGATCCTGGCCGCCGGTCTCGCTGGGTCGTCATTCGTGGGCGACGGAAGCAACGGCGCCTCACTCGCCATGGCGCTGGCCACCGCGGCCGCCATGTTCTGCTATCTGGCCGCGGTCTTCAGCCTCCGCTGACAAGCGGTCAGCCGCGCAGTAGCCCGACGACCCGGTCCAGGTAGCGCAGGTCGGTGCTGACCGAGAACGTGGTGAGGATGGTCCGCCGCCACAGCTGGATCTCGTCAGCGATCTTCGCCCACGGGCCGATCAGCGCGACGTCTCGACCATGCGGGTGGGGACGGCCGCGATCGCGGCCTTGTGGCAGGCCGCCTGGCGGCTGTCAGCGGGCCTGCCGTGTGACACCGAGGTCGCCACCGCCAAGTTCTGGGCCGCCGACGCCGGCCACCGGGTGGCGCACACCGCGGTGCACGTGCACGGCGGCGTGGGCATCGACCTGG
>DATIYI010000294.1:0-11071 GCA_035517695.1 Streptosporangiaceae bacterium | reverse complement strand
AGCAAGAAAAACAAAACCGCGCTACTCCCCGCCAGGCAGCAGACCGGCGCAGACACCAAAGTCACGCAGTTGCGCGGACATCGCCGCCTGGCGAGCGAACGCCGCGGCGTCGGCCCGCGTCAACAACTCCCAACAAAGATCATCGGTCAGCAGAAGCGCACGCACCGCCACCGCGCCCAGCGCTGTCAGGGGCCTCGTCTCCGCTTCGCGGCGCAAATCAGCAAAACACCGCGCGAACGCTGGGTTTGGGGCGGCCGCCTGGAGTTCCCCAAGGAGCACCGACAGCTCGCCGGCGAGATAATACCGCGTCATCGGTCCCGCCTCCCATTCCATTTCCGGGAGGTAAACGTTCATGGTAACTCCGCACTGCGGCGGACGCCATAGCCTGCAACCGCGAGCGCCCACGGAGATTTCGGCCGCCGAGATCCTCACGACCGTCTACTTCAGCACCCTGAGTCGCTAGCTCACCGAGAGTGATCCGCAGTAGTTCGCGTTACGGGGCTGAAACGAAAGGAAATTGATCTCGTGCCCATCGGCCCGAGCACGTGAAGCAAGCAACACTTGATCACAGATGGCAAGGCGCGGTCCGGCTCGAAGTCGCCATTGACGAGGATATTGTCGGCATTAGCGACTAAATTAGTCGACAAGAAGGCCGACAGGTTCACGAGCATGGTAGTGGAACCGGTTCTTCGCACCCGCACGATCTCGTTCGAGGTGCCAGTGAGCCCACCCGAGCAGCCCGCTATCAGCGGCGAAGATACTTGACGTCGTGGAATTGAGTCCGTTCCGGATTGAGCGCTTCTACGCGCAGTACGAACACAGCACGCGGTTCATGCTCTCCAGCAGCGACTGCGAGTCGCGCACGATCGCGGAGCTGCTCGAACTCGAGCCAGACGCGCATGGGCAGCTACTGGAGTGCTGGTGCGGATACACCGAGCCGCCAGGCGGGCCGGCGCTTCGTCAAGCGATCGCGCCGCTGTATGAGCGGACCGGCGCTGCCGAGGTGGTCGTCACCTCGTGCGCCGAGGAGGGCATCTTCCTGCTCTATCACGCCTTGCTCCGGCCCGGTGATCACGTGATCGTCGAGACGCCCTGCTATGAGTCAGCGCTTGAGGTCGCACGCAGCACCGGGGCTGAGGTGAGCCAGTGGAGGCGCCGGTACGAAGACGGCTGGGCGCATGATCTTGATGCGCTTGGGGGCATGATCCGCCCGGCGACGCGTCTGCTTTACCTCAACCAGCCGCACAACCCCACCGGCACGCTGATGGCGCGGCCGACGTTTGAGCATGTCATCGAGCTCGCCCGCGCGTACGGGCTCGTTGTGATCAGCGACGAGGTCTACCGCGAACTCGAGCACGATCCCGCCGACCGGCTGCCGGCGGCGTGTGACCTGTACGAGCGTGCAGTTTCGCTCGGCAGCATCTCCAAGAGTTACGGTCTGCCCGGGCTGCGTATCGGCTGGATCGCCACCCGCGACAGCGTGCTGCGCGAGGCCATCAGCACGCTGAAGGACTACACGACCATCTGCGCGAGCGCGCCGAGCGAGTTCCTGACCGCACTGGCGCTACGCAACCGGCACGTCCTCCTCGACCGCAACCTCGCGATCGTACGGCGCAACCTGCCGCTCCTGGACGGCTTCTTCGAGCGGCACGCCGAAGCCTTCGCGTGGATACGCCCGACGGCGAGCCCAACCGGCTTCCCCCGCGTCACGGGCATCCATAACCTCGCCCGATACTGCGCGCAGCTCGCCGAAGCCGGCGTCCTGCTCCTGCCGGGATCGGTCTACGACCAGCCGGACCATCTCCGCATCGGCTTTGGCAGGGCCAACATGCCCGATGCCCTTAGGCTCCTCGAGGCGAACCTCACAAACGGTCACTACCGCGACGCCCGCCCGCCCGCATAGCCAGCGGAAACCCTCATTACGAGCTTGTCCGCGGCGTCGTTCGTCCAGGTGAGCTCCCGTTGACGCCGTAGAAAGGCGATCAGCGCTGCCAGTGCGAGCCGCTTGTCGCCCTCCACAAGATCGCGTGTTTGCTGGCCAGCGAGTGCGGTAAAACACCAGCTTTGGCATCCAGGCTCGGGTGGGGCAGGCTCCCGCAGCCTGAGCGCACGGTGGCAGACTGCGGGATATGGAAGCTGGTTTGCGGGTCACCGGGGGCGGCAGCGGGGAACCCCTTCTGGTGCTGTTACACGGCCTCGGCGCTACCGGTGACGTTTGGGATCGGTGGTGGCCGTTGCTCGCTCAGCGGTGGCCGGGGCGCTGGTTAGCGCCGGACCTGCCCGGTCATGGCGGCTCGCGGCCGCTATCCGGGTACACCTTCGATAACCTGGCCGCCGCGGTCGCCGGTATCGTCGAACCCGATGCCCGCACCGTGGTGCTGGGACATTCGCTGGGCGGCGTCGTCGGCCTGGCCTTGGCCAGCGGCAGGTTCGGCCTGTCGGTGCAGGCGGTTATCGGCCTGGGGATCAAGGTTGTCTGGACCGATGAGGAACTGGCCCGGGCACAGGCCGCGGCCCGCCGGTCACCGGCCTGGTACGCCACCCGGGACGAGGCTGCCGCCCGCTACCTGCACCTGTCAGGTCTGGCTGGCCTGCTGCCCGTCGATGACCCAGCCGTGGACGCCGGACTGCGTGAGGAGGACGGGCGCTGGCGGGTGGCCATGGATCCGGGTGCGTTCGCGGTCGGGGCGCCCGACATGGCGCAACTGTTAGCGCGGTGCCAGGCCCCGGTGACCCTTGCCCGCG
The DNA here is from genome assembly GCA_035517695.1 of Streptosporangiaceae bacterium. Lineage (GTDB taxonomy): Bacteria > Actinomycetota > Actinomycetes > Streptosporangiales > Streptosporangiaceae > DATFVJ01. The sequence goes on along the minus strand of DATIYI010000294.1, from coordinate 8,326 downwards.
GCGAGCACGACCCGATGAACACCGATGAGCAATTCGCCCGGCTGGGCGCCCCGGCCGTCGCGCTACCCGGCCTCGGCCACAACGCACACGTCGAGAGCCCGGAACGGTCGAGCGCCCCGCTCGACCGGCATCGATGATGCCCGGCGAAGCCAACGCGGCGCGCAACGAACGTTCGCAGCCGCCGCAATGATCGTTCTGGTCGTGCGAGGCGCACGAAATCATGCGGCCAGCAAAGGTACCCGAACAGCTTGCCCACGAGCCGTGCAGGCCGGTTTGCCGTGTCCTCGGCGGCGAGGACGTCGGCGGCACCTCACGGCGCGCGGTGGATCCGATCCCGAAGGTTCTCTGGTCCGGGTGAGCAGGGGCGGAACTTGACCCGGCGCGGGGCGGCAACCATGATCGAAATACAGCCGATGCGTCCCGCTAGCCTGCCGGGGTGGCATGGTCCGAATAGCTTGCTGATGGGATCGGAGCACCGTCATGGCCACCCGGTGGGTCGCCGCCGATATGCCCAGCCAGCGCGGCCGCACCGCGCTGGTGACGGGCGCCAACACCGGCATCGGTTTCCACGAGGCACGGGAACTGGCCCGCCGCGGCGCCCATGTCCTGCTAGCGAGCCGTAACGCCGATCGGGGCCGGGCCGCTCGCACGGCCATCCTTCGGGAGCTGCCCGCCGCCAGCGTCGAGCTCGTTCAGCTGGACCTGGCCGACCTCGACTCCGTCCGGGACCTGGCCGATCAGCTGCTCGGCCGTGCCGGCGGGCTGGACCTGCTCATCAACAACGCCGGGGTGATGGCCGTGCCGCACCGGCAGATCACCGTCCAGGGCTTCGAGTTGCAGTTCGGCACCAACCATCTCGGGCACTTCGCGCTCACCGGGCGCCTGCTCCCGGCCCTGCTGCGCCGCCCGGGCAGCCGGGTCGTGACGGTCAGCAGCCTCAACCACCGGCTGGGTTCCATCAAGCTCGACGACCTGCAGGGCGAGCACGGGTACAGCCCGTGGCGGGCCTACAACCAGTCCAAGCTCGCCAACGCCCTGTTCACCCTCGAGCTGGACCGCCGGCTGCGGGCACTGGCCGCCGACACCGTCAGCGTCGGCGCGCACCCCGGCTACAGCCGCACCGAGCTGCAGTACCGCGGGCCACGGCTCGGCGGCAGCGGCATCTCGGCGCGAGCGCTCGGACTGATCACCCGGTTCACCGGCCAGCCTGCCGCGCGGGGCGCGCTCCCGGTGCTACGAGCCGCCACCGACCCGCAGGCCGAGGGGGGCGACTACTACGGGCCTGGCGGACCTGGTGAGGCCCGAGGCTTCCCCCGTAAGGTCCGCTACGCCAAAACGGCCCACAACGAGCAGCTCGCCGACCGCCTCTGGCAGGCCTCCGAAGCGCTCAGCGGGGTGACCTTCCCGGCGGCCCGCCGAGACGCCCAGTTAGAGCCGCCACCTTGACCAGCGGACCCGCGATGACGGTTCATTAGGCAGTGGCCACCGAAGGCGTGGTCAACGAAGGCGGCGGAGCCTGCGTGGCGGCAAGCTGCAGACCTGCCTCATTTGAACCCAGCGGCCGCCCGGGTAGCTCGGCCAGCGGCCGCACCGGGAAAGACCTCAATCCGCCACGTCGGCGGGTCAAGGCCGAATCCGCTTGCTCAGCCGGCCGAAGGCGAAGGATTGACGGGCACTGGCGGGTCAAGACCCGGGGCGGTGCAATGGCGTGATCACGGCCGTGCCGCATCTCCAGGGGGACGCGAGCGGGGGGTTCGGCCGGGGCGTGATTGCCCGCCGGAGTAGGTGTGCTGTTCGTTGAGACTTTCGATCATCGCGCACGCGGTGCGGGCGTTCATCTTGATGAGCACGGCTGGTTGCCCGGTTGAATCGACGAAGGGTGAGATCGCGCAGGATTGGCCGGCTCCGCGGTAGCTGAGCCATTGCTCCACTGCCTTTTGCAAGTGGCCGGCGAGCTGTAGCGCTTGCCGGTCGGTATCGCTGAGGTTGCGCATGCCAACCTTCCCCGGTCAGATCAACTCGGGCGGACGTGGGATGTGCGTGGTGCGGCGCGGTGCGTGCCTGCGGGTGCGGGTGATCGTGTCGCCCGGGTGCGGGCTGGTGCCGTGGATGCCGGTTCACTCACGGCCGTCGCCGACCGTGAGTGCAAGGAGCGGGGGTGCTGGCAGGGGATCTCCGCATGGTCGCTGAGTGATGCCCGCAGGATCATCTTGGTGGGCCCGATCGTGCAGGCGCAAGCACAGTTGCGAGAACAATCGCAAGAACATCCTATTGATCGGAACAAATGCACATGCGCGCAGTATCGTGCTGCCAGCGGCAGCCTGTACCCGTGCTTCGCCGTGGATGCCGCAGAACCCGGCCGCGTGCCCAGCGGGCCGTCACGCGGCGCATCGCTCACCGCGCGACGTATTCGCCTGCCAACCGGTATGTGGCCGCAGCTGCGCGGGCTAGTGCGCGACGGAGCGCATTGGAGAGGAGTCATGGTGAGAAGGTCGATGGCTCAGGCCTACAACGGCATGCCCGCCTCTGGGCTTGCCGGGGCCAGCTGGCGCAAAAGCGACTACAGCAACCCGAACGGCAGCTGCGTGGAGGTCGCGGTGCTGCCCGAAGGGGACATCGCGGTCCGCAATTCGAGGTATCGCGGCGGCCCTGCGCTGATCTATTCCCCGGCCGAGATCACCGCGTTCATCCAGGGAGTCAAGGCCGGCCAGTTCGACTACCTGGCCCGCTGATGCCGCCCGCCGCGTGGCCAGCTGCGCGCGGGTCCGGCGGCGCCCCGTCCTTTTGATCGACGGCGCCCGCGCCGTCAGGCGGCGAAACTGGCGGGACAGCGGCGGGCCGGACGGCCGGGGCTCCGGACCTGGCGACGGCGAGGGAGCCGTATCCGGCCGGGGCGCACGGCAGCAGAATGACCGGCTATGCAACGCGGATTGGGCAGTGGGACACTCGGGCGAGCCGACCAAGCTCGGCGGTAACTCCCCAGGAGCGTCGATGATATCGGATCGGGCACGGAATAGCCCGGCTGCCCGCGCGCCTGCCAACGGGGCGCTGGTGGGCGCGCGCTGCGGGCCGACGGCGTTGCGGATCGCACTGGGCGCCCAGCTGCGTCGGCTACGCGAAGCCAGTAGCCTCACGACCGGGCAGGCCGCCGAAGCGATCCGGGCGACCCACTCCAAGATCAGCCGCTTGGAGCGGGGGCGCAGCGGCGCCAGGCAACGCGATGTGGCCGACCTGCTCACCCTGTACGGGGTCACCGACGAGGCCGAACGCGAGGAGCTGCTGGCACTGGCCCGCCAGGCCGGCGCCCCCGGCTGGTGGCAGCAGTACAGCGACATCCTGCCCAAATGGTTCGAGCTCTACATCGGGCTGGAAAAGGCCGCCTCGATCATCCGCACCTACGAGGTGCAGTTCGTGCACGGCCTGATGCAGACCGAAGACTACGCCCGCGCCATCATCCTCGTCGGCAACGCCCACGCATCAGCCGAGGAGATCGACCGCCGCGTCAGCGTCCGGATGAAACGCCAGCAGCAGCTCACCCGGCCCGGCGCTCCCGAGCTGTGGGCCGTGCTGGACGAGGCCGCCCTGCGCCGGGCCCCGGACGGCCCCCAAGTGATGCGCGCCCAGCTGGAACACCTGCTGCAGCTCACCGAACTGCCCAATGTCACCCTGCAGATCGTCCCGTTCCACGTCGGCCCGCACGCAGCAGCCGGCGGCCCGTTCACGATCTTGCGGTTCCCCGAACCGGACCTGCCCGATCTGGTCTACCTCGAGCAACTCAACAGCGCGAGCTACCTCGACCAGTCCGACGACGTCATCGACTACGTGACCGTGATGGACGAATTGTGCGTCCAGGCCGCAACCCGCACCACCAGCAAAGACATGCTCCGCACCCTGCTAAAGCAAACCTGAGCGGCGACCCGGCCCGCCGCGCCCACGCCGATCACGCCCGGCACGCAACGAGTTCCGCAACTGCGGGCTGCACCAAAGGCCCCAGCTCGCTGCGGGCTCCGCCTCCCAGCGCGCTGAGACACCCGGGGCTACACCTGCCGGGTGAACCCGCTTCCTCGGGCCGGCGCGACGAGACGACCAGTCATTGGCCATTACCCAATCATTGGCGGCGCTACGCCGAGGCCGGGGGAATCCCCTACCACCCGCGGACCCCCAAGCGCATCGAAGTTTTCTCGCCCGGAACTCATCGAACCCGGCGTGGACTCGGTCTCCCGCTGGCGGCTCGAAGACAGCCCCTTCGGCCCGCCCGCCTAGGTGGACGCGTTCTGCGGGGTCGCGCGAAAGCCCTAATGCCCACCTTCAGGGCGCCCAACTACGCGCCGAGGCCGATGCTCTGAACCGGTTCGCCCTCCCGTGTACTCGCTGGCATCCGAGAGGACGAGCGAGTTGACTTGAAGGAAGATCGGGTCTGACCGCGCGAGCCGGTCGGTCAGTGCGGTGTGGACGCGTGGCCGTAGTGTCAAGGGAGGCGTAAAGCGCCGCTGCGCGGGTTACGGCCGGTTCGCGGGCATGCCGGAACGGCCTCGTGCCCCTGGGGGCAGCCAGCCGAGCAACCGCCTGGCAGGTTGGGCGTGGATAGTCAGGACCCTCGACAGCTACTGGCCCAGGGTCATGCGTGCGCTCAGGGAAGACCACTGGCCCGCCCGGAAGATCACGCAGCCTCAGCCGGCCCAGGCCCTTGGTGGCGGCAAGCCACTCAGCGTTCCGCTCATCTCGCCCTGGGAGTCGCAGGCGTCCAGGTCGGCCGGCGCGGGCCGACCTGGACGTCATGATCAGACGAGGTCGAACCGGTCGAGGTTCATCACCTTGTCCCACGCCACGACGAAGTCGTTCACGAACTTCTCCTTCGCGTCATCGCTCGCGTAGACCTCCGCGAGGGCGCGCAGCTCGGAGTTCGACCCGAATACGAGGTCGGCACGGCTGCCGGTCCACTTGACCTCGCCCCTGGTGGCGTCACGCCCCTCGAACGTATTCGCGTCCTCGGACGTCGCCTTCCACGTCGTGCCCAGGTCGAGCAGGTTGACGAAGAAGTCGTTGGTCAAAGACCCGGGGGTGGTGGTGAGGACGCCGAGCGCCGACTGCTGGTAGTTCGCGCCCAGGACGCGGAGGCCACCGACGAGGACCGTCATCTCGGGGGCGCTCAGGGTCAGCAGGTTCGCCCGGTCGATCAGCAGGTACTCAGCCGGCAGCCGGTTGCCCTTCCCCAGGTAGTTACGGAACCCGTCGGCGGCCGGCGCGAGCGCGGCGAACGACTCCACGTCGGTCTGCTGCTGTGACGCGTCCGCGCGGCCCGGCCTGAAAGGAACCTCGACGTCGAAGCCGGCGTCCTTGGCGGCCTGCTCGACGGCCGCACCGCCAGCGAGCACGATCAGGTCGGCGAGCGAGACCTGCTTGCCGCCGGTCTGGGCCGCGTTGAAGGCTTCCTGGATCCCCTCCACGGTGCGCAGCACCGTCGCCAGCTGGTCAGGGCTATTGGCCTCCCACCCGTTCTGCGGCTCGAGGCGGATGCGCGCACCGTTGGCGCCGCCGCGCTTGTCGCTGCCACGGAAGGACGAGGCCGCCGCCCACGCGGTGGACACGAGCTGGGACACCGACAGGCCCGAGGCGAGGATCTGGCCCTTGAGGGAGGTGATGTCCTCAGCGTCGATGAGCTCGTGTGTCACCGCGGGGAGGGGGTCCTGCCACAGGAGCGTTTCGGCCGGGACCTCCGGGCCGAGGTAGCGCGCGACCGGGCCCATGTCGCGGTGGGTCAGCTTGAACCACGCCCGGGCGAAGGCGTCTGCGAACGCGTCGGGGTTCTCGAGGAAGCGCCGCGAGATCGGGTTGTAGACTGGGTCCACGCGGAGCGAGAGGTCGGTCGTCAGCATCGTCGGGGCGTGGCTCTTCGACGGGTCGTGGGCATCGGGGACGGTGCCCGCCCCGGCGCCGTCCTTCGGCTTCCACTGGTGCGCACCGGCGGGGCTCTCTGCCAGCTCCCATTCGTAGCCGTACAGGGTCTCGAGGAAGCTGTTGTCCCACGTCACCGGGGTACTCGTCCACGTAACCTCGAGACCGCTGGTGATCGTGTCGCCGCCCTTGCCGGTGCCGTAGGTGCTCTTCCAGCCGAGGCCCTGCTGCTCGAGCGGGGCAGCCTCGGGGTCGGGGCCGACGTTCGCCGCGGGGCCGGCACCGTGGGTTTTGCCGAACGTGTGACCGCCCGCGATCAGGGCGACCGTCTCCTCGTCGTTCATCGCCATCCGGCGGAACGTCTCACGGATGTCGCGGGCGGCGGCGAGCGGGTCCGGGTTGCCGTTCGGGCCCTCCGGGTTGACGTAGATGAGGCCCATCTGGACCGCGGCGAGGGGGTTCTCGAGCTCCCGGTCGCCGGTGTAGCGCTCGTCGCCGAGCCAGGTGGACTCGGGACCCCAGTAGACGTCCTCGTCGGGCTCCCAGGCGTCCTCACGACCGCCGGCGAAGCCGAAGGTCTTGAAGCCCATCGACTCCAAGGCGACGTTGCCGGTGAGGATCATGAGGTCAGCCCACGAGAGTTTCTGGCCGTACTTCTTCTTGACCGGCCACAGCAGCCGGCGGGCCTTGTCGAGGCTGGCGTTGTCCGGCCAGCTGTTGAGCGGCGCGAAGCGCTGCTGACCGGCGCCCGCGCCGCCGCGGCCGTCGCTGATGCGGTAGGTACCCGCACTGTGCCATGCCATCCGGATCATGAGCGGGCCGTAGTGGCCGAAGTCCGCCGGCCACCAGTCCTGCGAGGTCGTCAGCACATCCGCGATGTCCTGCTTCACGGCCGCGAGGTCGAGGGTCTTGAACGCCTCGGCGTAGTTGAAATCCTCGCCAAGGGGGTTGGCCACGGCGGGGTTCTTGGCGAGGATCTTCAGGTTGAGCCTGTTCGGCCACCAGTCACGGTTGGCGTCACCCTTGGTGGGGTCCGTGAGGCCTCCGTGCGCAACTGGACATCCCCCGCTCTCCGGGGTCGCGTCTTCGACGACTACTGGATCATGGTTCTCAGACATGGGAATCCTTCCGGGCTAGGCGGATCACGGTGCTCAGGAACTGCGGGCGGTAGAACAGTCGGGGCACAGACCCCAGTAGATGACCTCGGCCTCGCCGATCGAGAAGCCGTGGTCGTCGGACGCGCTCAAGCAAGGCGCCTCGCCGACCGCGCAGTCCACGTCAGCGACGACACCGCACGACCGGCACACGACGTGGTGGTGGTTGTCCCCGACGCGTCCCTCGAACCGAGCCGGGCTGCCGGCCGGTTCGATGCGGCGTAGGAGTCCCGCCGCGGTGAGCGCGTGGAGGGCCTCATACACGGCTTGAAGGGAGACATGGCCCACGCGATCGCGCACCCCGGAGGCGATCGCCTCAACGCCGAGGTGGTCACCGTCCCGGACGGTCTCGAGCAGCGCGACGCGGGCGGCCGTCACCCGCAGGCCGACACCGCGCAGCTCCTCGGCGGTGGTCGGAGTCTGGGATGCGGTCATGGCGCCAAACTTACCTTCATCGAAACGAACGGTGCAAGACAACGAATAATTCAAGTTTAGTGCCGTTCACGCCCCCTCCTCCGGTGCCGCCTTGAACCTTGGCCGCCGGGATCGCGGTGGAACTGTTCTTCTCATAGGCTGCCGAATACACGTTTCACGGTGAGGGGAATCCCGCGCCTGTGCCATGACGTCCTGGACTTCCATTGTCGTCCACTTCCTTGCTCCCCAACTCGTCATGTTCCCTGGCCGGACAGCAGGTGGCGCGGGGCGAGGAGCTTACGGGCGCTCGCGGGCGGCACCCGTAAGCTGTCGATCGTATCGACGGGGCCCTGGTTATTTGTGTCTCTGGCCCACTGCTCGGGGACAGGCCCGGATTGGTGCCGAGGATCTCTGGTCGAGCGACTGCGCCGTAACTTCGGCTTAGCTCCGCCACCATTTGTGACACGTGAATCACGGTCATGCGTGTTCCCGTCGAATAGGGGGACTGCTGTGAGGAGACACAGCTGCTTGGCTGCTCGGTCAATCCTGCGTTGTTTCCATGCATAGCGAGCAGGCCGCGGTGAGCGGCCAGGTGGCGGGCAGGTGGCGGGCCAGCACGTCTGACCGATGTCATGGGCCGGCCGAAATGGCGGTGGGCCGCGTGGAGGTCGCGGGCCGCGAGCGCGGTGCGGCCGCGCTCAATCTCGGCGTCGTAGGTGTATTTCTGAGTGCTGGTATCGGTCATGATTCCTCTCCATGGGACATGCAAACCCTCCAGCGAGTACGCCGGATGCCTCGCCGACGAGTTCATCTGGGCGGGCCCTGGCCTGGCTGCTGCCATCGGGCACGACTCCTGCCGGAGC
>DATIYI010000293.1:0-2294 GCA_035517695.1 Streptosporangiaceae bacterium | reverse complement strand
GCCTGGGCGAACTCGGGCGCCCACGTGACGTCGAGCATCATGATGTCGATCGAGCTGTCACTCGCAGCGAGCCGTCGGATGAGCTGCTGACGCTGCTGATCGGAGGCATTGGGCAATACCTGATAGGAGATCGTGTACTGCCCGTGACTTTGTGCGCTGCAGGCGGCCACGATCTTGGCGGTAGCGCCCGAGACATCGGGGTTAGCATAGAAATTCAGCGTGACCGGACCGGTGCTCGCGGCCGCGCTAGCACAAGCTGCGAGCACAGACGACAGCATGACGGCGCCGGCTACTCCCGCGACAATGCCGCGAAGCCGGGACCGTACGCGCTGCCCGATTCCGCTGTGGCTTCCAGACTTGCCCATGTCACCCTTCTGCCTTCCATATGCCGTTGGCCCGACCGGGCCCCGTTGGCCCCGTTGATTGCTTATTTCGGTGGCGATGCTGCCGCTCGTTCGTCAGCCCAGGTGCGGGCGTCTATGGCGTGAAGGACAGCCAGTTGGGCCTGGTCGACAGCCCAGCTGGCGTAATCCAGGGCATCGGCTGCGTCTTCCTCCGCGTCCCCGGCATCTCTTTCTGCCTTTTTGACATCATGCTCGTCGCGCTTGCGGTCAACGCGGTCTTGCATGGCCTGCATTTTCGCGGCGGCATCGGCTTTCATCGACTTCCACTGGCTTTGCGTGCGGTCGGCGGCCTGCTCGGCCTTGTCCTTCGCGGCGCTTTGGCGGGCATCGATATCTGCCTTAGCGTGGCTGAGCCGCGCCTTGACCTGCTCGTTAGTTTCCTTTCGGCTATTGTCGAAGGAACTCTTCAGATCCGCTGCTCTCTTTTGCAGGGCGTCTATCTGGTCGGAAATGGTCATCGTATTCCTCCTCGATCTGGATCAACTCCATGACAACCGGCCGGTGGAAAGGCCCGGTGCAGGTGCATGGCTGGGCGTTCAGCCGGTGATGTGGAGCTCGTCGCGAACGTCGATGACTCCATTGGCCATCCGCGCGGCGTCGACCACTGCGTCGTGTTCGGCCCAGGTGCGGGCGTGGCCGGTCAGCGTGATGACGCCGTCCTTGAGGTCCGCCTTCACGTCGCTGTCGTCAGGGACCAGCGCGGAGCGCTCCAGCGCCTCCTGGACGTGCAAGTCGACGTCGACCGGGTCGGCGTCGTAACTGATGTCGATGTCGTCCGTGACGTGGCGGACACCGGTCAGCCCGGCCACGGCGGATTCGGCGGCGGCGCGCTCCGTGCCGTAGGCCACGGTGCCCGTCAGGGTGAGGTCGCCGGCGTATGCGGTCGCCTCCACGCCCTCCGGCACGGTGATGTTCCGCTCGAGCGCTACATTCGCCGCCGTGGTCAGCATCGTGTCATCGCGGAAGTCGGCCGGTGGCAGCACTACCTCCAGATGGTTGTGCACGCTGGTCACTCCGGTGACCCGCCGCGTGGCGGCGGCAGCCTCCAGGTACTGCGGGTAGCTCGGCACCGTGCCGTTGAGTGCTACTTCCCCGTTGATGTTCCTGACGGTGATGTCCTTCGCGTCGATGCGCGGGTCGAAGCCGAGCTCGGCATCGACCGCCGCGCGGACGTCCTTGGTCTTACCCACTGGCCTCAATCATCTCTCTAGCCGGATGAGACGGCGGATGGCCGCTCATCAGCCAGTCCACGCCACAGTCTCGCCGTAGAAAAGTCGATGCCGGCTCTGCCGATATTGACCCGCGCTATCGGGACAGGCCGCCGGGCCGGTCAGTAATCCCCGCTTCGGAAGCCAGTAGGGACTACACCTGTCCGATCGCCCCGGCTGTGCTCGGCTGTGGGCATCAAGACCGGCTTGGCCTGTCCGCGGGGCACCGGCCGAACGCGAGGCAGAGTGATCAGAGTGATTCAGATGCAGCAAGACAGCGGCTATGGGCCGCTCCCCAGACGCCGTGGCAGCGGCAGCTGGCTGACGCACACCATCGTGGGGTGCTGGCGGCCGGGCTCGCGGTCGCCGTTGTCCTGTTGTTCTTCACCCCGGCGTCGGGCAGTTCGCTGCCCGGAAGCGGCGCGGTGCCTGCCCCGGCTCCCTCGGCGGCTCCGCTGGCCCGCAGCCAGCAGGACATTGTCAATAAGGTCAAGCCAGGCCTGGTGCTCATCAACACTGCGCTTCAGTACGACAGCGAGGCGGCCGCAGGAACCGGCATGGTGATCAATGCCGACGGGCTGGTGCTGACGAACAACCACGTCATCGAGGACTCCACCAAGATCTCCGCGACCGTGACCTCGACGGGCAAGACCTACCCGGCTAGGGTCGTCGGCTACGACCA